>JBILRP010000020.1:0-8965 GCA_044372565.1 Bacilli bacterium
AAGTCAGAGTTATCCTTAAAGCGCGCTAAAAAGTTAATTGATGACTTGATGGCGAAAAAAGGACTACCGCAACAAGAGATTCCATTCTTGCCTTGGTCAAAAGCATTTCAAAAGTAGGAGAACATTATGGAAATCGTATCACGCCCAGGTTGGATAGAAGTCATATGTGGACCGATGTTCGCAGGTAAAAGCGAAGAACTTATTCGCCGCATCAAACGTTTAGAATACGCCAAGAAAAAAACCTTGGTTTTTAAACCATTAATCGATAATCGGTATTCAACGAATGAAGTCGTTTCTCATTCCAATTTAAAAGCTAAATCGATTGCGATCAGAGAAAGCAAAGAAATTCTTGATTATGTCGATTCCACTACCTTTGCCATCGCTGTTGATGAAGTTCAATTTTTGGATAAGGACATTATTTATCTTGCTCAAAAACTTGCCTTAAAAGGAATTCGAGTTATTCTTGGCGGTCTTGATACTGATTTTCGCGGGGAACCCTTTCCGATTACTGCATCGTTAATGACCATTGCAGAGGATGTCTTAAAATTAACCGCTATTTGTGTGGTTTGTGGGGCTCCTGCGACCAAAACCCAACGAATCATCAATGGAAAACCTGCTCATTATGCAGATCCAATTATTAAAGTCGGTGCTGCCGAAGCCTATGAGCCTCGCTGCCGCCACTGCCACCAAGTGGTGAAATAGTTTATAATGGTAGTACGTTATGTTTGAAGACCCTTGGTCGTGGTTAGTCTTAATTATTATTCTCGCATTTGGCGGTTATTTCTCTTTAGCGGAAACTGCTTTCGCTGCCGCTGACCCGATTCGTCTTAAAGTATTGTCTGAAAAATCCTCACTAGCCAAAACAACCTTACATTTGATTGAACAGTTTGATGACAGTGTGATTGTCACCGTCATCGGTAGTAACATCACCTCGGTATTACTTTCCACGATTTCCACCATCTTTTTTATTAATTTATATCAAGACGATGGGGTTGGAACCATTATGGCCACCATCTTCTCATCGTTACTCTTTTATATTTTTTGTGACACGATTCCTAAGGTCATCGGCAGGGGATTACCAAATCAATCAGCATTATTTTCAACCTTTTTATTTCAAGTCTTTAAAATCATCTTTTTCCCAATATATTTTGTTCTTTCAAGAATTAAAAAGTTATTGAATCGTGCCAGCAAGAGCAAACCTCAAGCATCGATGACACAAGCTGACTTTGCAAATATCGTTGAACAGCAACACCAAGAAGGTACTTTGGATGAGCATGAAGTTCAACTGATTCAATCGGCCATTGAATTCTCTGATACCACAGTCAAGGATGTGCTGACTCCTCTTGAACAAATGTCTGGTTTACCAGAAACGATGTTGCATCATGCTGATTTAGCCAATCACTTAATCAATTCTCCGTTTTCCCGAGTGCCTATCTATCGAGATTCTTTGCAAAACATCATCGGCGTATTATCCATACGAACTTATTTTCAAAATTATCAAAAAAATAGGAATGTTGATCCCGTTTCCTTGATGAAAAAACCATATGTTGTCACGAGCAAAGTCACCATCGATGATTTGTTTGAAGGCTACAAAAAATTTAGAACCCATGTGGCGATTGTCAAAGATCAACTAGGTCATGTCATCGGCATGGTGACCATGGAAGATGTCTTAGAAGAGATTGTTGGCCAAATGGAAGAAATGGTCAAATATACAGGAGTGTTCCGTGGTTAATCTCTACCTCTCGCTGACGTTGATGATCATCGCCTTGCTCTTTTCTGCTTTCTTTTCAACTTCAGAAATGGCGTATACGGCGGTAAGTCATCTTCGTTTAACAACGTTGGTTGAACAAGGCAATCGTCGAGCGAAACAAGCACTATCGATTGCAAAAAATTACGATCAATATTCTTCAGCATTACTGTTTGGCAATGGCATCGTCAATATTTTTAACTCCTCGATGACGGCATTGATTTCGATTCAATACTTAGCACCTGTCCTTCCAAATCCGGCCATCGCAGCGACCCTTGCTGCATCCTTGATTTTCTTCATGATTGTGATTTTTGGTGAGTTGATTCCAAAAATGGTCGGCAAAGTGAATGCCTTATCGCTAAGTTTGTTGTTTGTTTATCCTGTCAAGATCTTAAGAATCATCTTTACCCCCTTTGTGTTCATGGTCTCGTTGATTGTGTTTCCCATACGACGCTTATTTGTTCAAAAACGAAAAGAAAATCGTAATCGTTATAACGACGATGAATTAGAAACGATGGTCGACTCCATTGAAGCCAAAGGTGTCATTGATGAAAAGAAAGGCGATTTGATTCGCTCCACGCTTTCTTTCTCGGATAAAAAAGCCTATGAGGTGATGACCCCACGGGTGGATGTTTTTGCATTCAATATCGATCATGATACCCAAGACTTATTATTAAATCCTGATATCTTTGGGTATTCTCGAATTCCAGTCTTCGATCAAACGCTCGATAAAATCATCGGGATTTTACCTACCAAAAAACTTTATAAACGATTCATCAATCAAACTGTGATTGACTTAACGAGTATCCTGGTTGCCCCGTTGTTTGTGCCACGAAATCAACCGTTGACAAAAGTCTTAAGCTTATTTAAAGAACAAAAACAACAAATGGCGATTGTCGTCGATGAACATGGTGGCACCGAAGGGTTAATTACCTTGGAAGATATCGTGGAAGAAATTGTTGGAGAAATTTGGGATGAAACCGATGATGTCTTACCGCCGATTATCAAACAAAGCGATGAGGAATATTTAGTTGAAGGAAGTTTAAACATTGAAGTATTCTTCTTAGAGCTTGATTTACCATTCACAGAAACCTCTGACTACGCAACCGTCAGTGGTTGGGTATTATTTCACTTAGGCAAATTTGCCAAAGTTGGTGATCAATTTGATGTGGAAGGTTACCATGTGGATGTCCTAGAAGTTGAGAAATTTACGGTGGAAAAAATCAAAGTCACCCTTCCAAAACCAAATCAAACTGAAATTGATAGCGAAAACGATTAATTTTTCCTCCTAAATGTGCTAAAATTTTGCGGTATCACCTATGAAATATACCGCTTGGTTAAATCAACATATTGCGAATTTACAAGGCAAAACGGTCCTTATTACCGGGGCCAATAGTGGCCTTGGATTTTATGCTGCGAAACAATTGGCTTATCGCGGCGCTCACGTCTTGATGGCGTGCCGAAATCTTGAGACGGCAGAAGCTGCTAAAAAGTCAATCCTTCAAGACGTCCCCACTGCCAACTTAACCATCATCCCTTTTGATCAAAGCTCCTTTGAATCGATTCGTCGTTTTGTCGACCATATGAAAGTGGCCCATCCTCTTATCGATATCTTGTTATTGAATGCTGGGATCATCATGCCTCCTCGAGGTGCAAAGACGAGTGATGGTCTCCCATTAACAACTGGGGTTAATTTCTTTAATGTGTATTATTTGCTTAGAGAATGGCTGGGATTTTTAGATCAACGAAACGCCAACATTCGCCTCGTTTTTGTAGGGTCTTATTCTGCGTATAAGCCACGCATGAAATCCTTACAGTCCTTACTCAATCACCAATTACCAAGACCAAAACAATATGCGTTAAGCAAGTTAGCGATGGCCATGCTTCATCATGTGTTGCAAATGAATCTTAATTTATTTGATTTCCCAGTCATTGATCATGTCAGTGCCATTCTCGTTCATCCAGGGTTAGCGAGTACCAACATCGTTCGCGACTTACCAAAATGGTTACAATCCCTGATCAAAGGATTGCTGTCGCTAATTACTCATTCTGCTGAAGCGGGTGCATTATCACTGACGTATGCATGCGGTCATCCTTACATTACTAACGGCCAATACATTGGACCGAATGGACCAGGAGAACGCTTTGGTTATCCAACCAAATTAACCCTTAGACCTCACTTCTCCAAAGGCAGTGCCAAATTCACTTATGACGTTGGAAAATACATAGAAACCATCGGAGGCAAATCACATGTTAGAAGTCGGTAATGTATCGTTACAGTTTGGCGGACGAGTCCTATTTAAAGATGTATCTTTATCTTTTCTTAAAGGCAATTGTTATGGCATCATCGGTGCTAACGGGGCTGGTAAATCAACCTTTCTAAAAATTCTATCAGGAGAAATCGATCCAACTCACGGTGATGTGTTTCGCGATAAAAAAGAACGGATGTCCATTCTCAAACAAGATCAAAACGCCTTCAATACCTACACGGCCGTTGATACGGTCATGTTAGGATTTCCTCGCATTAAACTCTTGCGTGCAGAACTCGATGCCCTTTATGCAAAACCTGACTTTGACGAAAAAGATGGCATCAAAGCTGCCGACATGGAAAGTGAATATGGAGACATGGGTGGGTATGAATCCGAAGCCAATGCGAGAAGTTTACTCAACGCATTAGGCATCAAAGAAAACAAACAAGATGTGTTAATGAAAGACTTGGACAGTAAAATGAAAGTGAAAATTTTACTTGCCCAAGCTTTGTTTGGCAATCCTGATATTCTCATTTTGGATGAACCGACCAATAACCTTGATGCCGTCGCTTCACATTGGTTGGAAAATTTCTTGTTTAACTTTGAAAACACCGTCATTATTGTTTCTCACGATCGTCACTTCTTAAATAAAGTTTGCACCCGTATTTTGGATGTTGATTATGGAAAAATTAATATGTATGTTGGCAATTATGATTTTTGGTATGAATCCAGCCAATTGATTTTAAAGCAGTCTAAAGATGAAAATTCTAAAAAAGAAAACAAGATGAAAGAACTTTCGGAATTTATCGCAAGATTTTCCGCGAACGCGAGTAAGAGCAAACAGGCAACGTCAAGAAAAAAAGAATTAGAAAAAATTACGCTTGAAGATTTAAAACCTTCGAGTCGCAGATATCCTTTTATTGATTTCAAATTTGATAAAGATCTTGGGCAAGATGTGTTGTCATTACAAGCATTAGGGAAGAAAAGCTTAATTCCACCCATGAGCTTATCGATCCATCGCGGAGAAAAGATTGCCGTTTTATCAGATAGTTCTCAACGGGTATCCACATTCTTTGAAATCTTATTAGGATTAAAACAAGCCGATGAAGGAGCATTCAAGTGGGGGATTACGGTCACCCCAACGTATCTACCACAAGACAATAGTGACTTCTTTAAAGAACGGATGAATTTAGTCGACTGGTTAAGACCTTATTCCAAAGATCAAACTGAATCGTATTTACGAGGTTGGTTAGGACGGATGTTATTTTCTGGAGAAGAAGCACTGAAGCCAGTGACGGTCTTATCGGGCGGAGAAAAAGTTCGCTGCATGTTTGCCCGGATGATGTTAACCGCAGGAAATGTCTTGTTGATGGACGAACCAACCAACCACTTAGATCTAGAAGCCATCACCGCCTTAAATAAAGGGATGATTAATTATAAGGGTGTGATTTTATTCACAAGTCATGACCATGAGTTACTAGCCACCACGGCGAACCGGATCATCTATCTAACAGAAACCAAAGTTTATGACAAACGTATGACGTATGATGAGTTTATTGATTGGGCAGAAGTAGAAGGCATAATCTAATCTTAATTTGTTATACTATTTTCATTAGAGAAACTGATTCTCTTGGAGATAGATGATGAACGTAAAACACTTAGGAATCGTGACCTTTATTCTCACGATGGTGGCTAGTTGCCAAGCGCAAGGATCCTTTGTTAACTTATATACTGATCGGCATTATGATGTCGATCAAGAACTTTTTGATGCCTTTACATTAGAGACTGGCATTCACGTCAATGTTGTTAAACTCGACGCTGATCCTTTGTTGACGCGTTTGGAAACAGAAGGAACATCGACCGATGCTGATTTAATTTTCCTTGCCGACGCTGGTCGATTAGGTCGTGCAAAAGCAAAAGGTTTATTAAAACCATTTCCTGATCAAGATTCTCTTGATGTGGTTCCATCCTATCTCAAAGACGATGACCAACAATGGATTGGCTTGACGAAGCGGGCACGCATTCTTGTTTATGATCCAGGCCGTTTACAAGCAAACCAACTGTCAACCTACGAAGCATTAGGGGATCCCAATTCAACCTTAAAAGTTGCTGTTCGCAGTTCAAGCCATGTGTACAATCAATCGCTGGTGGCATCCATGATAGAACAGATTGGGGTCACGGCCACTTCAGTTTGGATTGAAGGACTTGTGAATCACTTTGCCATTCGTGATCCTTTGACAGGAAGCACGAATCCAGTCGGCAATGACCGCGATCAAGCGAAAGCAGTTTATAACCAACGTGCCGATGTGGCCATCATGAATTCTTATTACTTTGGTCGGATGCTTTATTCCGAAGACGATAGTGAAGTACGAGTTGCTGAGTCATTGGCTGTTTATTTTCCGAATCAAGAAACCTTTGGCACCCATATCAATATTTCAGGCGTCGGTTTAACCAAGCACGGCAAACGCCAAGCTAATGCGGTTGCCTTGCTTGATTTTCTTTTAACCTCGTCTTCCCAAAAGATTTTTGCCGATGGGAATTTTGAATACCCTGTCCGTGTAGATGTTGATCCCCATCCTTTGCTGCAGTCTTGGGGAAGCTTTGAAGAACAAACCATTGCTTTATCAACCTTATATAGCAATAGTCTAGAAGCTTATCAACTCATGGTGGCTGCTGGATGGCGATAAAGATGTCTCGTTTACAAAAAGACCCGTTTGCCATCATCACTGGGATTGCTTTTATCTTTGTTGTCATCTTTCTATATCAATTTATTCCTCCGTTACTAGAAACCCCAGGACCGATGTGGGAGTTGATGCAGACGTATTGGTTTCCTGAAGTTTTGATTCAAACCTTTGCCCTTGTCGCTGGGACGGTGGTGATGAGTTTAGGAATTGGGGTTAGCTTAGGTTACTGGATGAGTTTTTATCGAGTGAAATGGGCGAGATTATGGGACATCCTTTTGGTGTTACCTTTGGCGATGCCTGCTTATTTACTTGCCTATATCTACGTTGATTTAACCTCATCCGCTTTTTTTCAAACCCGGTTTGTCATCACCAATTTGTTTGGGGCAATCATCCTTTTTTCATTAACCTTATACCCATACATTTATTTGGCGACGCGATCGTTTTTGTCGAAGCAACCACAAACGATGTATGCAGCAGCCCAAAGTTTAGGAGCCAATCAACGCCGGATATTTTGGCGAATCATCCTTCCATTATTACGACCCGTCCTTGTAGGTTCTTCCGTGCTGGTCATCATGGAAGTGTTAAATGACTACGGCTTGGTTCAATATTTTGGGTTGAGGGTTTATGCGACCACCATTTTCCAATCGTGGTTTAATGGCAACGATTTAAACACCGCGGTGAGATTTTCTGTCCAATTGATTGTATTTATCCTTGTCATCTTATGGATTGAAAGCCGATTAAGAAAGTCATTTAAATATAGTTATGCCACCACGCAAATTAAACCATTGATGAAACGTGACATCAAAGGATCGACGAAAGTTTCATTTTATCTTGTTTCCTTGGTCGTCTTGAGTTTTGCATTGATCATCCCTGTAGCTCAATTGATCGCATGGTTACCTTCAGTGCCAAGTTCGATTTATGGTGACGCATTTGTGGATGGCACGATCTCGTCCATCTTAATGGCGTTTTATCCAACCATCATCATTTTGGTGATTGCCCTTGCGGTCATTAACTTTCAACGTATTTTTCCAAAGCCATGGAAAAAAACCATCTCAAGAATTTTGACGATTGGTTATTCTCTCCCCGGTGCGGTGATTGCCGTTGGCATGATCTTAATGGTGATTCCCTTTGATCGGTGGATCTCAGAAACCTTCGGATTAGATCGCTTACTTATATCCGGATCTTTATGGTTATTGACGTTTGCCCTGGTCTTAAGATTTCTTGCCGTTGCCAGTCACTTGATTGAAGGCACCTATTATAAAATTGGCATGAAGTACACGAATGCAAGTTACGCCCTTGGTCGTAAGCATTTGAAAACGTTATTGGCGGTGGATTTACCTTTAATTAGTCATGGGGTGATTGCTGCTGGCTTGATTGTGATGGTGGACTTATTTAAAGAATTGCCCTTGACCCTAATTTTAAGACCATTTAATTTACAAACTTTGGCGACCTATTTATTTCAATTTGCTGGGGATGAACAAATTAACCTTGCGAGTCCAATGGCCTTGATGTTGGTTCTATTAACTGGATTGGCGGTCACTTTTGCCAGTGATATGATGTTAAAGGTGAATACGTATGAGTCTTAAGATCAACAACTTATGCTTTCGATACAAGCCCAATCAACCCTTGATTGAGAACTTTAGTTTTCACGTTAACACCGGCCAATTGGTTGCCATTACTGGTGCAAGTGGATGCGGGAAGTCCACCTTGTTGCAGTTAATTTTAGGATTCATTCAACCCGTCAGTGGTTCGATTCAATTTGCTGATCGCATCCTTACGGATGACTCGCATTTTGTCATGCCGGAATCACGATCCATCGGCATCGTCTTTCAAGATTATGCGCTTTTTCCTCATCTTACCGTTCGTGAGAATATTGGGTTTGGATTGCGGTTACCTGCGAAAGAAAAACAATCAAGAATCGACAAGTGGCTTAAGCTATTTTCTTTGGCAGATGTTGCCTTTTCCTATCCTCATCAACTATCCGGAGGACAAATGCAACGGGTTGCGATTGCTCGAGCCGTTGCTCCTGAACCTCAGTTATTACTTTTAGATGAACCTTTCTCTAACCTTGACCCAACCTTGACCGCTCGGCTTCGACAAGACTTAAAACCCATCTTTTTAGCCTTAAATATGACCATTGTCTTGGTAACCCATCATCGTGACGATGCGATGTTTCTAGCCGATGAAATCTATGATTTTCCACTTTTATTAAACTCAAAGTAGCACCCCCAAAAAGTAGAGATTTCTTTTTGCTTGTAAGCGCTACCATGATTAGGTATGCTATA
>JBILRP010000003.1:0-103380 GCA_044372565.1 Bacilli bacterium
TGGTGCAGGTAGGGAGACTCGAACTCCCAAGGGTTACCCCATACGCCCCTCAAACGTACGCGTCTACCAATTTCGCCATACCTGCGCGAATATGATTATAACCAAACCCCAAGAAAATTAAAAGAAGTTAAACACGAGATTGGCTAAAGCAAAGTAAATGAGCAATGAACTAAAATCAACAAGCGTGGTTAAAAAAGGCGACGACATCACGGCTGGATCTTTCTTCAATTTCAAGGCAAGAAGAGGCAATAAACTCCCGAGTAGCTTTGAAATCAAAATCGAAAGCAGTAACGTCAAACTGACCAATCCGGCGATTCTAACAATGTACAGCCACCATTCAGGTTGATACATGACCAAATTCATATCGGTAGTAAATCGGATAAAACCAATCACCAATTGAAACCAAATCAATCCAAAGGTAAACAAGGCGGTAATGAATGAGGTTAAGATTGCTACCTTCAATTCTTTTTGAATGACAAAGGTTACATCTTTCAGGGTGATGTCTTTAACAGCAATGGCCCGAGTGATGATCGCCACCGATTGATTGCCTGTGTTACCACCCGTATTCATGATTAAAGGAATGAAGGCGGTCAGAATGACCACGCTTTCTAGAATCCCTTGAAATTGATTAATGGTAAAGGTAGAAACGACCCCTAACACCATCAACCCTAAAATCCAAGGAATCGATTTCATGACAATCGCCATGGGTTTGGTTTGTTTATAGTTACCATCCAAGGGTGAAATGGCAGCCATCTTCAGAAAGTCTTCACTCGCTTCTTTTTCAATGACATCCACAATATCGTCAATGGTGATAATCCCAACCAAGTGGTTGGATTCATTAAGTACTGGTATAACCGATAAATCATAGCGTTTAAATAATTGGGAAACTTCTTCTTGATCGGAGTGGACGTAGCAAGAAATAAACTCTTTGTTCATGACCTCACTGACGAGTTGATTGGGTTCATGAAACACCACATCTTCAATGTAGATAATCCCCTTTAAAAATCGATTGTTATCGACAACGAAGTTTGAATAAATGGTTTCTTGGTCACGGCCGGTTTTTCTAATTTTTTCTAAGGTTTCCCCAATGCTAAGATTTTCTGCAATGGTGATGTACTCCGTGGTCATGATACTGCCTGCGGAACCAGGTTTGTAATTGAGAAGATGATTAATCTCAGAACGCAACGTTGGGTCAGCAACTTTCAAAATTCTTGACACCAAGTTGGCTGGTAAATCTTGTAAGAAATCAGCAATGTCATCTTGGTAAGAATTATTTAATAATTCAACCAACTGTTTATCGGTAAAAACGTGAAGAATATTTTCTTGTTGGGAAGCGGAAAGATGGGAGAATAATTCTGCGGTATGATCTGAACTACAGGTCTTAAAAATAAAGATGATATCTTGGGGATTCTTTAAGTGATTGACCAAAGACGCTAGATCAATAATTTCGTGCTTGGTAAATAATAGGCGAATCTTTTTAATTTCCTTTTTTCGAATATATAACTTTAATGTGTTGAGTTGAATTAATTTATCAGACATTACCCTTACATTCTACTCTTTTTAAGTTAAAATAGGACTAATCATCATGATTAAACAACCGAAACTCGTTACACACCCATCCACCAAGAAACGATGGAATGTAATTTTCTTTGTTGGCTTCATTTTTCTTGGCATAGGGTTTTCTTTTTTTTCACTACAAGGAGATTTAGCGAGTTTCGAATGGTTACCTTTTTTAACACTCAGTCAACAATGGTTAGGTCAATTAGACATGATCTTGATGGCGCTATTGCTGTTAGGCGTAATCATTTTTTCGAGTGGGTTAAGGTTTCATGTTCTGTTAAAGATTAAAGTTAAGAACCTTCGATTCAGGACAAGCTTAATGTATGGCATCCTTGCTCGGTATTATGTTTTAATCACCCCTTGGGCATTAGGATCACAACCCATATTAATCGGCATTATGTATCAGCGTAAAATTCCTATCGGTTTGGCAACCAGTGCAGTGATGATCGATTTATTGGTGATGCGTTTAAGCATGGCCTTGATTGTTTTATTGGCGTTGCTTGGGTTTGGTCATTTGGTTTCACCAGGCATTCTTCTGTTTGCTTGGATTGGTTTTTTCTTCACATGCATCAATCCGGTCATTTTAGTTTTGGCTTCCCTTCATGTTTGGCTTGAGAAGGGATTGTTGACCATCATCGCCTGGATTTTTCCAAGGAAAAAAGAAAAATATCAGTCTTCACTTAAACGTATTTTGTTACAATATCGCCAATCTTTTGAAGCATTTCGCCATCAAGTGGTGCCGATGATCAAAGTCACTTTGTATTCTTTGTTGTCTCAATTTTCGATATTAGCTTTGCCCTATTTTTTGATGGCGAGTTTTTCCACTTCCGTGTTTGAAATTAGCCCCATCGAATTTAATCTTGTTCATGTCACGATGATGACTGCCCTGTCGAATGTGATTCTTGGCATTGTCCCAACCCTAGGTAGCGCTGGGGCTGCAGAGTTTACCTTTGCAATGGTATTTTCAACTTTTTTAACAGGGAATTATTTATTGTGGGCCATCTTACTTTGGCGAGTGATGTTGTTTTACATTTGGTTGATTATTGGGGTTTGCATTAGTTTGTATTTAGGGTGGTTCCAAAAAAATGTAAAAAAACAAAAATCGTATAATCCCTCTTTACCCATGAAAATATTTATTTTCAATGATGGTTTTTTTCCTCTGATTGATGGCGTGGTTCGTGCGGTCGATGGGTATGCACGATATTTACATCAACAAGGCATCGATGTCACCGTTGTTGTTCCATTTGTCGGTGATACGAGTCAATACCCTTACCGAATCTTAGCGATTCCCCAATTCAAAATTCCTGGATTCTTTTATCCTTTACCTTATGACATGAAAGGGAAAAGAATCCAATCCCTTTATCGCTATGATGGGCCCATCGTTTACCATACGCATACGCCATTCCTTCTTGGTCATCTCGCATTAAAGTTAGCCAAAAAATATCGTATTCCTATCGTGTCAACCTTTCATAGTAAGTATTACGATGATTATTTGGCTGCTACAAAAAGCAAAATGCTCGCAAGGATATTTACATTTTTTACCATGAGGTTTTTTAAAAAGACCACTGCGATTTGGACGGTATCCAAGGGAACAGTGGAGACGATGCGGCAATATGGCTTGGATCATCGCCCCATCAAGATTATTCCCAATGGAATCAATTTTATACCCAACCCCATCAACAAATTGGAGGCAGCTATTATTTTAAAAGACTATCAGGTGAGTACAGAATTACCGTTCATCTTGTTTGTCGGCCAATTGATTTGGCAAAAAAACCTTCAACTCATTTTAGACACTTACCTTGAACTTGAAAAGAAAGGTTTTCTCTTTCAGGCGGTGTTTGTTGGTGATGGACGTGATGAAAACCACATTAAGGACTATGCTAGGAAACAAGGGTTTAAGAGTAAAATTATTTTTACAGGAAAGATTACGAATCAATTAATCCTAGGATCTTTTTACCAAATGGCGAGCTTATTTTTCTTCCCATCCAAATATGATAACGATCCGTTGGTTATTAAAGAGGCTGCGGCCTACCAATTACCATCTCTAGTATTAGCGAATACCTCTATCGCCCAATTGTTGAATAACGAAGTCAATGGCTTTATTCAAAAAGGTGATAGTCAATCTTTTTCAGCAAGAATCATTGCTATCCTTTCCGATTCAAAGAAGCTAAAAGCCGTTGGAGAAAAAGCGAAAAAGACCTTGGTTGTGTCATGGTCAGACACATTAAAAGATTTACAAGATTATTATCAAGAGGTGTTGTCAGACTATGATTCTCGTGATGATTTTCATATAATAGAAAAGATATGAAAACCATTCTTGTTGAAACATCTGCACGTCACATCCACCTCACCCAGGGTGATTTAGAAATATTATGTGGTCTTGGCTTTCAGATGAGTTCGGTACGTCCACTTTCCCAACCAGGTCAATATGTTGCTAATGTACGATTAACGTTAGTTGGACCCAAAAAAAGCATCGAGAATGTGGTTGTGTTAGGACCGGTTCGTCCTGCCTCACAAGTTGAAGTTTCTGCGACGGAAGCAAGATTACTAGGGTTAACCCCTCCCATTCGTGAATCCGGAGATATTCAAGGTTCTAGTCCAATCACGATTGTCGGGCCTAAGGGACAAATCACCTTAACTCAAGGTTGCATTATTGCGAAAAGACATATTCATATGACTCCTGATGACGCAACTACCTTTGGTGTCAAAGATAAACAAGTTGTCTCTGTGAAAGTGATGAACTCGTTCCGCAGTTTAATCTATGGAGATGTGGTGGTTCGAGTTCGCAAAGATTTTGCTTTAGCAATGCATATCGACACCGATGAAGCCAATGCAGCTGGTTTAACTGGAGATACACAAGGTATTCTCATCATTGGTTGAACCTGGTTTTGTTATATCCAAGAAGATTTAGTATAATGTTTTTAAGGTCATATCCCGAAAACTGTGTTGACGGACCGTCCACAGAAGCAACTCTAGTTATCTAGTAAGTGCTGGTCCAAGCGGAGTTCCACCTCCGAACGATATGAGCGAAAGTATGTATCAAACTTTCCAACGTGGAAAGTTTTTTTATTCAAGGAGGAAATCGAATGAAAGAAATTATGTTATTTACGTCAGAAGCAGTTTCAGAAGGACATCCAGATAAAGTTTGTGATCAAATCGCCGACGCTATTTTGGATGCATGTCTGGCACTCGATCCCTTAGCCCATGTGGCCATTGAGTGTTTTGCTGCCAAACAAAAATTATTGATTGGTGGAGAAGTTCGCTTTTCCTCAACCCAAATTCAAAGACCTGATTTTAAAAAAATAGCCAAACAAGTGATGACGGAAATTGGATATACAAATAAAGAATTAGATTTTTCCGTGAATGAAGTTGAAATTTTTGATTGGGTACAAACACAATCCGAAGATATCAACCAAGCAGTCAATCAAGAAGAAACCACGGCGGGTGATCAAGGATTGATGTTTGGTTATGCCACCGATGAAACTGAAGGTTTCATGCCTTTGGCAATCGTGGTCGCACAAAAACTAGTTCGCGTGGCATCAAGATTAAGAAAACAAGGTCAATTTCCCTATGCTAGACCTGATATGAAATCCCAAGTCACGGTCGCCTACGAAGGTAAGAAAGTTTATCTTGATAAAGTCGTGATGTCTATCCAACATGACCCCAAAACACCGTTTAAAGAATTTAAAGAATTCATTCTAGATAAAATCATTAAGCCTGTGGTTGCGTCATTCAAGTTAAATCAGGATTATGAAGTCTATATTAATCCTTCCAATCGCTTTGTGATTGGTGGTCCCGCTGGGGACACCGGTTTAACTGGTAGAAAAATTATTGTGGATACATACGGTGGGTACGCTCGACATGGTGGCGGGTCTTTTTCGGGTAAGGATGCAACAAAAGTAGATCGCTCAGGAGCGTATTTAGCTCGATACATCGCTTTGAATTTAGTGGCCGCTGGGGTCGCTAAAAAAGTTGAAGTCCAAATTGCTTATATTATTGGCCAGGCAAAACCCGTATCCGTGACTCTCTTTACTTTTGGTACATTAAAAAAAGGTTTAAAAGAAAATAAAATTCTTACTATTATTCAAGAAGTTTTCTTCTTTAAACCAGGTGAAATCATTAAAAATTTCTCCTTAACAAAACCAAAATTTCGATATCGTGACTTAGCAATTTATGGTCATTTTGGTCGCCCTGATCTTGATGTTCCGTGGGAAAAGGCTGACCGAGTGGATGCCATCAAGTCATTACTCAAATAAAATCACAAATAACCTACCTTAATGAAGCAAAAGTTGAGATAATGGAGTTAAGAAAAGGGGTGGAAATATGAAATATCAAATTGTCGGAAAAAATATTGAGGTTACCGCTGCCATTTCTAACAAGATTCAAACAAAACTAAAGAGACTAGATAAGTTTTTTGTCATCACGGATGAAGTCACTTGTCGAGCTCTAGTTCGCTCCTATAAGGTTGGTGCAAAAGTTGAAATCACCATTTTTACTTCCATGATGGATTTAAGAGCCGAAGTGAAACATGATGATTTATATGCAGCCGTTGATCTCGCTTTGGATAAATTAGAAAATCAACTGAGAAAATTAAAAACAAGAATTAAAGATTATAAGGCTCCAAGTTTGGGTGAATCGATTATTCTTGATGCTATTCAAGCCGAAGATAAAGTCAGCAAACTAGACCAAGTCATAAGAACAAAATCTTTATTTTTATCACCGATGACGGTTGAAGAAGCAATCACAAGAATGGACGCGTTAGGCCATAGTTTCTTTGTCTACCTCGATATTGAAGATAAACAAATAAGTGTTCTCTACCATCGTCATGATGGCGGTCTTGGTTTAATCCAAGCAGAAAATAAACTTCAATAAATCATGTCTAAACTAATTGCGATTGATTTAGACGGAACTTTGTTTTATCCAAAAAAACGGATAAAACTAGTATCAAAAGAAAACATTAGATTTTTAAAATGGGCAAAAGCCAATGGTCATGAAGTGGTTTTTGTCACGTCTAGAAATCGTCAATTTGTCGAGAAAGTTTTAAAAGAGATAGACCTAGATATAGACTTTGTCTGTCGAAATGGTTGCGTTGTGGTTCATGACCATCAAGTGATTCTCGATAAAGTGATGGCCAAAGAAGATGTTCAAAAAGTCACATCATTCATCCAACAACGGCATCAACGATATATGTTTTCAATAGATACCAAAGAATCTTCCAATATTGTTTTTACGAGTGCTTACATTTGGTATTTAAATATCATGTATCGCATGTATTATTTTTTACAAGGTCGATATCGGGAAGATTTTGATAAAAATAATTCTAGATTTGAAAAAGAAATGAAGCAATCATCCACCATCCAACGATTGCTGATTTACTTTGGTTTAGGTAAAAAAGCAAATAAGTTAGCATTAGAAGAATCTCAAGTTCTCAAACATCAATTTCCAAAATTAGAAATTGCCTGGATCAATGGTTTAATTGAAGTGGCCTCATTGGGGACAAATAAAGGGCAATCCCTTACTAAATTAGTCGAAGCAAAAAAGTGTAACAAAGATGATGTGATCGTCATCGGAGATTCTGGCAATGATGTATCGATGTTTCAAATGTTTGCCCATAGTTATTGCATGGATCACGCTCATCCTTCCATCAAAAAACATGCTCGAGATGTCATTAAACGAGTTCATCATCTGCAAAAAATCATCACCTCAAGATAATTCATTGATAAAGAACGAAAATATTGTTAAAATCAACCTAGGAAAAACACATGGCTAAAACAATTAAACAACCACTGACAATTGCCCAATGGATTTGGGGAATCTTATCGTTTGCTACAATCCTTGGGGGTTTAACCTTAGGTACGTTAGGATTTTTAAGAGATATGCTTGGTTTACCGTATGAGCAAAATTGGATTCGGATTGCGGAAAATGCAATGAACGAATTTCTTGTCACGAATTTACCTTGGCAAACATGGGGCACCATCCTGTTGGCATTTGGGGTGATTGTCTTTGCCTTATTAATGAATCGCCTCGCCACAGAAGAAGAACGATTACTAGAAAAATCTAATCGCCGAGCCCAACGACTCCAAGATGCAAAAATTGCTGAATAAGCAATTTTTTAATCTATGAAAACACGATACATCAATGGTATTTTTTATACACTCAATCCATTACAACCCAAAGTCAGTGAACTCTGGGTCGAAGACGGAAAGATTTCATTTTTAGGTTCCCATTCCGCTTGGCAAGCTGATCAAACCATTGATGCCCAAGGTTGGACATGTTTTCCAGGATTTGTTGATTCTCATCTTCATCTGATTGGCTACGGAGAACATCTCTCGTTACTTCAACTTCATAAAAACCCAAATACTCAACTCGTGTTATCTCAGGTCAAGGCCCGCTTTCAAGGTCGACCTTTGTATGCACAAGGCCATGTTGAACAAGCGCTTACCAAGCTTGATTTAGATACTATTTCATCGTCAATACCAATCTTACTGAGGCACGCAGATTTTCATGGAGCAACCGTCAATTCAGCCATGCTTCATCAGATTGGATTAGACAATCATCCTACTGGCGTTCTCCACGAAGCAGATGCCTTAAAAGCGGTGCAAGCACTCCCTAAATATCATCAAGATGATCTAGTCAAGATGATCACCATTGCCATCAAAAAATTACATGAATTTGGCATCACGGGTGGTCACACCGATGATTTATATTACTTCAATGGTTTTCATGAAGTTGTTTCTGCTTATCAAAAGGTGTTAACAACTCTGCCATTTCGAACCCATCTTCTCATTCACCACTTGGTATTGGATGCGTATGAACCATGGATGAAAAACAATTCTTATCAACATCCTTTTCTTGAATTTGGCGCAGTTGGAGAAATATTCTACGATGGAACTTTATCAAGCAAGACTGCATTGATGCACCATCCTTACCAAGGTGGTCAAGGGTTTGGAGTACGGCAATTTTCCAACCAAGAATGGCTCACCATCGTCAAACGTATTCGCCGATTAGGATTACCAATCGCGGTTCACGCCATTGGTGATTTGGCACTTGATGAAGTTGTCGATACGCTTATTGCCAACCCTGTTAAGGCGGGGTTACATGACCGGATTATCCATGCATCGTTTGCAAAAAAAACCACCCTGGATAAACTCACAACTATCCCAGTGATGCTTGACATCCAACCTCAATTTGTCACCAGTGATTTACCATGGGCCTTTCAGATTATTTCTAGCGAAACTGAATTAATTTATCCTTTTAAAACTTATGTAAATCACGAACTCATCTTATGTGGTGGTAGTGATGCGCCTGTTGAAGTCCCAGATCCATTGAAAGGCATTCAATCAGCGTATCAGCGGCATTTAACATCGTTGGCATCTTCGTTTCAACCGGAAGAACGACTATCAATGTTAGAATCAGTTCAGCTTTATACCACGGGTGCGAATGCCCCTTCTTATCAATCTCACCGCCAAGGTAAACTTGCAGTTGGTTCTGTTGCAGACTTGACGTTTGTCAGTGAAGACTTTATCGCCAATCCAACAAGATTAGCAACGGCAAAGGTGATGATGACCGTGGTCAATGATCACATCGTTTATCGCAAACATTAAACAATCCTAAGTCATCTCATCAACATCCATCAACAAACGAAAAGATAATTTCCACCATCGTTGTTATTAAAATTTATAAAGGCAGATGACCCATTGAAACCAGTCTCTATACCAGCAAAGCATGTTTGTAGGACTGCAAAAATAATGATTAGTTTTGTAATTTATGGCGGAGAAAGAGGGATTTGAACCCTCGCGCCCGGTTAAGGACCTACAAGCTTTCCAAGCCTGCCCCTTCAGCCTCTTGGGTATTTCTCCGTAAATTTGATTATAACAAAACTAACCTAAAGGAGTCATCAATAAGTGTTAAAATGGTCAAGATGAAACAAATCACCATCACTGCTCAAAACGCAAATCAACGAGCAGATAAATTTATAAGAAAATGGTTAAAGGAAGCTCCACTTAGTTTTATCTATCGGGTTTTTCGCAAGAAAGACGTCAAGGTCAATGGTAAACGGATCACCATTCAATATATTCTCCAACCTGGAGATATCATGGAAGTGTATGTCACGGACAAACAGTTACTTGATTTTACCGTCCATCGTCGCTATCAAAAAAAGCCACTGAACCTTCCGATTTTATATGAAGACGACCATTGCATGCTGATTCATAAGCCCAAAGGCTTATTGGTTCAAGGTGAAGATGACACAAGGCAACATACCTTAACCGAAATGGTCATTGAACATTTGTATTTCCACGATTTGTTTAATCCAGATGCTCCAGGGTTTACCCCTGCCCCAGGACACCGATTGGATCGGAATACCAGTGGATTGGTTCTTTATGGCAAAACCATCGAAGGGTTACAATCCCTTCATCGCTTATTCAAGGAACGAGAAGATTTAAACAAACAGTATTTAGCCCTTGTGGTTGGAAAACTGACAGGTAAAGGAAAAATTGATTTACCTTTAATTAAGGACGAAACCAATAAAATGGTCTACGTTGCTCATCCTCCAATTAAAGGTTTATCAGCAATCACCGAATATGAAGTCATCGCTCATTATGGAGATTTTACATTGGTTAAAATTCAGTTGATTACTGGAAGAACTCATCAAATTCGCGTGCATATGCAAGCCATCAATCATCCAGTGGCGGGCGATCGTAAATATGGAGATTTTCATGCCAATCGATGGCTAAAAGATCAATTTCGATATGAACACCAATTCCTTCATGCGAGTGAACTTTCCTTTAGTCAACTTGAAGGGGTTCTTTCAGGGTTATCAGGGAAAACATTTACTCTAAAATTAGATGCACAAGAAGAAGAATTATTGATAAAATTAAAAGCGTGAAGTCAAACCCTAACAGTCGTTATCAAACTTGGTTAAACCATCCATCGATGACAAAAGAGGATCGTTTGATTCTTGAACGTTATTCTCCTTCCGAAATTGATGATGCATTTTTCAAGGACATTGAATTTGGTACTGCAGGTATGCGTGGCATTATGGGTCCAGGATCAAATCGAATCAACCCCTATACCATTACGAAAGCAACCATTGCGTATGGGTTGATGTTAAAAGAGCAATATCCTCATCAACTTGAACGTGGGGTCATGATTGCCCACGACAATCGCCATGGTGCTATTGCTTTTACTGAATTGGTGTCTAACATTCTTAATTCAATGGGCATTGATACTTTTACCTTTAAAGAATTGATTCCTACACCCCTTCTTTCTTACGCTGTTCGACATCTTCGTGCATTAGGTGGCATCATGCTGACCGCTTCTCACAACCCTAAACAATACAACGGTGTAAAAGTTTATGATGATCAAGGTTGTCAATTGGTCCCACAAAAGATTCAACCGATGTTAAATCATTTATCAACATTACCCGATGCTTTATCCTCATCTGTTCCAGAATCTACCATCAAAGGAAAGCATCGAATTGTTCATGATGACGTTGAACAAACGTATCTTGAAAAAGTAAAAAGTCTTCAACGACTTCCATCGTTAACGAAGAAAGATTTTCGAATTGTTTTTTCTCCACAGCATGGGGCCAGTTATCGTATCCTCCCTCAACTCTTTCATGAATTAGGCTACCAACTTTCTGTTGTGAAAAACCAAGCATTGCCTGATCCAAATTTTTCCGGAACTTTATCACCCAATCCAGAAGAAAAACTTGCTTATCAAGAAGCAATTAAACTAGCTGAAAGACAAAAAGCTCATTTGATTATGGTGGCAGATCCAGATGCTGATCGGGTTGGACTAGCCTATCTTAATAGTCGAGGAAGTTATGTGTTACTCAATGGCAATGAATCTGCTGCTTTATTGATTCATTACTTATTATCGCAAAGAAAACTCAATCATGATTTACCTATTCAGGGTGTTGTTTATGACACGATTGTGAGTTCTCCGTTAGCGAGAAAAATCGCTCAATCATTTGGTTTAAGAACCGAAACATTTTTAACTGGATTCAAATTTATTGGCGATCGAATCGCTTTTTATGAAACGCATGCCGGACCTCAGTTTATCTTTGGATATGAAGAATCCTATGGCTGCCTGATTGGAGATTTTGTCCGCGATAAAGATGCCATTCAAGCCTTGTTATTGTATGCAGAAATGTCATTATTTTATTTTCATCAAGGAAAAGATTTAGGCCAAGCGTTGAGTGCGATTTTCAATGAGTTTGGCTACCATCTCGATCGGCAGTTTTCTCTCACACTTTCAGGGAAAGAAGGCGCTGATTTTCTTAATCAGTTGATGAAACAGCTTCGATTAACCCCTTTTAAACCCCTTTCTGGTCACAAAGTTTTGCTCGTTGAAGATTTTCAAACCCAAACGAAAAAAGATCTTGAGGGTCATCAATCCAATATTGCTTTGCCAATGTCCAATGTGATTAAATTTAGTTTTGAAGACGGGTCGACCATTGTGGTTAGACCAAGTGGAACTGAACCAAAATGTAAATTCTACTTCTCAATCACGGATCAATCCATGCAAGCATGTGAAGCAAAACTTTCAGCCTATATTGACGCTTTTTCTAAGATTTATTTATCTGAAGATAAACGCTTGAAGTAGCGTTGTAGTTCATCAACAATACCATCATGGTGATGGTCTTTCTTTGTGATGTATGTTCCATACTTTTTAATTGGAGATTCGGCATTCTTCATCACAAACCCATGGGTTGCTAACTTAAGCATTTCTTTATCGTTCTCAGCGTCGCCAAAGCTAATGAAATATTTTCGAGAAATATTATATATTTTTAGAATTTCTAGAAGTGCAGACCCTTTAGAAATATGCCCAAAGTAAATTTCACAGAAAAGCGATGTGCCCCAGAAGCGAACCTTTAATCCTTTGTGCTTTTTGACAGCCTTGAATACGCGTTCATCTTCATGTTGATTTCTTTTTTTAACTTTGATGATCATGGTCATTGGATCTTCGTGAAGTGTTTCAATAAGAGGACCATAGATTATATTCATGTTGTCGTGCCAAAAAAAGGAAGCTAAGTTTTTTTCTTCTTTCAGTAACCATATATCCTTATTAGTCTCGCACATGACATTATCAATGGCTGCTAAACCAATATCTTGATAAATAGTTTTGACAATCGCCTGAGGAAACGAAAATGATTTAGTCTGAAAAGTTGTATCCGTAGGGTTGGTGACATAGGCACCGTTATAGCAAACCATCGGTGTTTTTAATCCAAGTTGTTGGTAATACTTGATAAACGATCGATATGGGCGCCCTGTGGCAAGCACGATTGTATGGGAAGATTGAATGGATTTTAAATATTTAAGGGTGGTTGGTGAGATTTTCTTTTGTTTATTCAATAAAGTTCCATCTAAATCCAAGGCAATTAAATGGCGAGGGGTTACCATAAGCCAATCACCTTTTTAACTCTTTGTAAGGTAGCATTAGCAACCAATTGAGCACGCTTGGACCCTTCGAGAAGAACGCGTTCAACCATGCCGCTTTGCATCATGGTTTGATATCGTTGTTGTAACTTACCAAGATGATCAACGACCACATCAGCGACTTTGGTTTTAAAACCACCATAGGTTAGTGTCTTCACACTTTCAACCGTGTTAGCAATTGATTGATCGGTTAAACTCGCAAGGATGGTGAGTAAATTACTAATGCCGGGTTTGTTAACCTCATCAAATCGAATGGATGTTTCTGAATCTGTGACGGCGCTCATAATTTTTTTTCGAATGGACACTAAGTCTTCTTTGAGCTCAATATTTCCTTTAGGTTCGGATTTAGACATTTTTTTGCTTGGATCTGCTAGGGACATGATTCGAGTACCCACAGAACCTAACTGCGCTTTAGGCATGACCAACACATCACCAAATCGATTGTTAAATCGTTGAACGAGATCTCTGGTTAATTCTAAATGTTGCACTTGGTCTTCGCCAACGGGAACCATTTGTGCATCATAAAGAAGAATATCGCTTGCCATTAACACTGGATAAGCAAACAAACCAAGGCCGATGGCTGCTTCCTTCATTTGTTGTGATTTTTCTTTGAATTGAGTCATTCTCGACAACTCACCCATGTAGATAAAATTTTGAAGGATGGTGTTGAGTTCCGCGTGAGCAGATACTTGGGACTGAAGAAAAATAGTGCTTTGGTTTGGATCTAAACCTGCTGCTAAATAAAAAGCAGCAATATCCATGGTGTTATCTTTTAATGTTTGTGGATCGATGGGTAAAGTAAGGGCATGTAAATCAGCGATAAATAAAAAAGTTTGATAGTCTTTTTGATAGGCTGGGAAACGTTTGAGTGCCCCCAAATAATTACCTAACGTAAGGCCGCCAGTAGGCTTAATACCACTAATCATTCTTGTCATCATTTTAGTTTTTATTGCTTTCTAAATCATTTTAACAAATCTTTTGTAAAGATACGATAAACATTAGGTAAACCGTACCATAAGGGGTATACTAAATGTAGGTATTTTGATGGTTACTATTTACACATCTCCGAGCTGCTCAAGTTGCCGGAAAGTTAAAAAATGGTTTGAATTACAAGGTATTGCATACGAAGAACGCAATATTTTTTCCGCTACGTTAAATGAAAATGAACTCAAAGAGATGTTGGCTAAGACTGAGAATGGGACCGAGGACATAATTTCAACACGAAGTAAAATCATCAAGGAACAAAACCTTGATGTAGAAAACATGAGTATCTCTCAATTGGTTCAATTTATTAGAGAAAATCCATCGGTTCTTAAAAGACCGATTATGGTTGATAATCGCCGTATTCAAGTCGGCTATAACGAAGAAGAAATTCGTACCTTTATTCCAGTGGAAAAACGCCAAGCATCCTATAAGGATAAATCACCTGATTTAAACAAAGTTAAAAAAACAAGAAATCCAAATCGTTCTGAAGAGTAGTGATTATTTCAACGTTTTAATCGCGCGCGCATATTTTGAGACGTGATTGGCTTTGTAATCAATATTGGCTTTTTCACATAATAATTTTAATGTTTCTGCCGCGTGCTTGAGTGAAGATTCTTCACTTTCTACCTCGAAATCAATTAATCCATGGTATGAATTTTTATCCAGACAAACATGGCGATTTTCAAACGTGGTTTCATATCGTTCAGTCGTCAACTGAGTAATAATCTGAAGCTTTGTTGTATCAAAACCAAACATTTCTAAAAAGTTTTTAATTAAACCAAGTGGGAAAACTTTTTTTGTTTTATAGACTAAATAAGCTTGTTCGGTCAGGGTTTGATTTTTTTCCAAGGTTCCCTCTGCCATGGGTGATTTTAAAGTAAGCGTAAAGGTTTGGTTTAATTCACGGATTCTTAGAGCAAAACCATATTTTCTCAATGAACCCATCGGATCATCAATATAGTAGTTGGTTTGAACAACCTTTAATTTTTCTTCAATTTTTAAAAGCGATTTTAGTAAGTTAAATTCTTTTTCATTAACAAGAATTTTAGCCTCAATTTCAATGTTTGTTGACATATAGGTTTCCTCTTCGCAGGTCTTTCAATGAATATGATAAAATAATTTACAGCAATATACCAAATCTTTATGAAATATGCATTCATGACACGTGATGATCAACAATCACGATCAATCAAAACTAAACTTGAAACTAAGCTAAACTCAGCTGGTCATGTTTTGAATGCTGAAAAGCCCGAATTGTTAATTTTTGTTGGTGGAGATGGAACTTTTTTAAGATCGATTCAAACCTATCTTCATGCGCTTGATTCGATGATTTTCGTAGGCATTCATACTGGAACCTTAGGCTTTTTTTGTGAATTTCATGATACCCAGATCAATGACCTTATCAAAGCCATTCCAACCATGAAACGAACGAGTGCCGAGTATGCTTTGGTGGAATTGACACTCATCGGTAACCAAAAACATTCATTTTATGCAGTCAATGAAGTTCGAGTTGAGAATCCTTTTCATACGTTTGTAACCGATGTATTTATTGACAATCAAGCATTACAAACCTTTCGAGGGACTGGGTTGATTGTTGCTTCGACCCTAGGCAGTAGTGCATACAATAAAAGTTTAGGTGGGGCTTTGGTTGACGTGACCAATCCAACGTTGCAATTGACAGAAATGGCCACCATTCAAAACAATGCGTATCGGTCCTTAGGAAGTTCTTTGGTTTTGGATGCAAAACGAATCATCAGCTTCAAAGGTGATTTCAAAAAAGCCATTTTTGGTTATGATTACTTACTAGCCAATGTAGATGAAAGTATTAACGAAGTGACGGTCCGCTTAAGTCAAAAGACGTTTAAACTTTATCACCAAAAACAAACCGCATACTTTGATACCTTAAAGAAAACCTTTGTTAAAAATGTGAATTAACCGCGATTCATGATCACTGGGATGATCATGGGATTGCGTTGAGTCTTGATAAATAAGTATTTTCCAACGACTTCTTTGATGGTATTTTTGAGTTCAGAAAACGAAATTCGGCTTTTCATCATTAATGATAAACGTTCTTCAAGTTTGCTTTCTGCGTTCTTAAGCATCTCATTGGAAGATTGAAAGACAAACCCTAGTGCAGTAATCGTGGGTTTGAGTAACAATTGATTATTTTTAGCATCAATGACAACAGAAACAGAGACAACGCCATCGTCTGCCAATATCTTACGGTCGCGAATCACAGCGGTGGATAATCCATTGATATCTTTTCCATCAATATAGACGGCTTCTGCAGGGACTGAAGGTCCACGGGTCACTTGTCTATTTTTTAAAATAAGTGTGTCACCATTTCGGCAAATAAATGAGTTTTGTTTTGGGATGCCAAGGGTTTCAGCAATTTCTGTATGTAACTTTAACATCCGATATTCTCCATGCATTGGCATAAAGAAATTTGGTTTAAAGAGTTTAAGCATTAAGCGTAATTCTTGGCGAGCAGGGTGACCGGAAGAGTGGACGTTAAATAAAATTGAATTTGTTAAGACATTAGCACCGGCACGAGTTAATTGATTCACCACTCGATTAATGCTTAAGCCATTTCCAGGAATTGGGCTAGAAGAAAAGACAACTGTATCTCCTGGTACCACCTTCACTTGACGATGATCACCTTTTGCAATACGTGATAGCGCCGCCATCGGTTCTCCTTGAGAACCAGTACAAATGATGACAGTTTCTTCTAAACGTAAGCTGCGAATATCTTCCGATGCAACAATCGAAGAATCTGGAATTTTAATATAACCTAACTGTCTAGACATGCTGACAGCATTTTCCATGGATCGCCCAATGATGACGAGTTTCTTTTTGTGAGATACCGCCGCTTCAACAATTTGTTGAATTCGAGAAATATTACTTGAGAATGTAGAAACAATCAAACGTCCAGGAGCATTTTCAAAAATATCATTGATGGCAGAAATAACACTTCGTTCAGATGGCGTGTATCCTTCAATTTCGGCATTGGTTGAATCCGAAAGCAATAGATCAACACCTTCAGTTCCTAAACGGGCAATCTTGCCAAGGTTTATTTCAGCACCAACGGGCGTTAAGTCAATTTTAAAATCACCGGTGGTGACCACTCGACCTTCGGGTGTGTCCACGCATAGACCAAAACAATCTGGAATCGAGTGTGTCATGCTAAAGAAAGAAATCTTAAATTCGTTAATGTTGATCACGGTATCTTCGTCATACTCAACAATTTTTACAGGTTCTTTAATTCTTTGATCTTGAAGTTTATGGCGAATAAAAGCCGCAGCCAATCTAGGTGCATAGATAACAGGAACAAGGACATGTTGAACTAAAAAAGGAATCCCACCAATATGATCTTCATGACCATGGGTGATGATCAGTGCTCGAAATTTTCGTTGGTTTGTTTTTAGATGGGTGTAATCAGGTATGACATAATCCACACCAGGTAAATCCTCTTCAGGAAAGCGAACCCCAGCATCAATCACAATCAATGTTTTTTCAGATTCAACACAATAAGTGTTTTTACCTACTTCACCTAAACCACCGAGCGCAAAAACGGAAACACCACTTTGACCAGGATTAAACGCCATAAAAGACTCCTTTAATTAAATACATGATTATATGCATAGTCTTAATTAAGTTAATTGTATATAAACGTTGTTAATAAGTAAAGAAATTAAAGTAACTCTGCATTTTGTTTTTCTGTAAACGGATCGGTTTTGTTTAAGTGGTCGTAGAAGAGAACCCCATTCAAGTGGTCGATTTCATGTTGAAGCACAATGGCATCAAAACCTTCAGCTTCTATTAAAATCTCTTTTTTTTGCAATAGATCGTAAGCTTTGACGGTAATCTTATTTGCACGATAAACGTAACCAGGAAATTCTTTATCCACTGATAAACAACCTTCACCTGATTGCAGTGCTATTTGTTTTACCGATTGTTTGACAATGATAGGATTAACCAATGCATATTCTACCTTTTTTTCTTCCCTTAAGTAACTAATTGCTGTCATCCTTTTGCTAATGCCAATTTGCGGAGCAGCAAGACCTATTCCTTCGCGTATCTTATGTTTTTCTGCATAAGATTTATCTTGGGATAAATGAACATATTTTAATAAAGATAGCAAAATACTTTCATCTTCATTGGATAAAGGAATGGCAACTGCCATCGCCCTTTTTCTTAAAGTAGGGTTTGGATCTTGGACAACTTGAAGGCGCTTCATGTTTTTCACTTTATCATAGTTTTAAACGGTTCGTCTAGACGATTGATTGTGGTAAAGTATCCCTATGAGTTATGCAGAGATTATCACCCTTGCCCAAAACCTTAAGGATTATCTTGAGTCCGATGAACGTGTTTCGTTACTAAACCAACTAGACCAAGCATTAAATCAGAATCAAACATTACTTTTGCTTACCGAAACTTACCAGCGAGCTCAAATCAACTATCAATCGATGTGGGAAAGTTTTGGCGATGATAGTCCGCAATTGTTAAGAGCGAGAGCAGAACTACACCAAGTGAAGATTCAAGTGGACAGTCATCCGCTTGTCAGAGATTATTTAAAAGCTTATGGACAAGTTAGAGAACTTTATTCAAAAATTCAACAAGAAGTGTTTGCTCCTTTTAAGTCTCACCCTCCAGGTTGTGATTAATGTTAAGAATTATCGCTGGTCAGTTTCGTTCTAGAAAACTTGAACAACCGCCTTTTACCATCACCCGAGCCACCAAAGATCGCGTCAGAGAAGGTGTGTTTTCTTCAATCAATCAAAAAATAAATGGTGCAGTCGTGTTAGATTTATTTTCAGGATCTGGAGCCTATGCCATTGAGGCATATTCCCGTGGTGCATCAACAATAGTTTTAAATGATCAACATCCGATGGCCCAAAGTACCATCAAGAAAAATCTTGATACATTAGGGATAAAAGATGCAACGCTTTTGGATTTGGAAGCGATGGTTTGTTTAGATTTTCTTAAGGAGAATAAGCAATCCTTTGACATGATATTTTTAGATCCACCTTATACCGATGAACGTTTACAACAAATCATTGTATCGATCATTGATAAGGGACTATTGAATAGTAAGGGTGTTATTATTACTGAACAAGAAAAGGAAACGGCTTTGTTTCCAAAAGACATTTTCATGGTGAAAGCATATAATTATGGTAGAACTCATATTCAAATTGGATGGAAACAAATATGAAAATCGCAATTTATCCAGGAAGCTTTGATCCAATTACCAATGGTCATGTTGATATCTTACAAAGAGCATTAACCATTTTTGATCATGTCATCCTCTTGTTGGCTGTCAACCCTAATAAACAATCGAGCTACCCAGTCAATGATCGTCTTGCCATGCTTCGAGCAGTAGCCAATACATTTCCCCCTGGAAAAGTTACCGTTGATCATACCAATGGTTTAACCGTTCGATACGCTGAATCCAAAGGGGCTATTGCATTAGTTCGTGGACTAAGAGCAGTGCCTGATTTCGAATATGAACATGAAATTTACGCTGGTAATCAAATCATCAATTCAAACATTGAAATGGTGTTCTTTATGGCAAAAAATAATCATGCAATGATTTCCTCTACATTAATTAAACAACTGCATCAAAGTGATGTTAATATATCGGCTCTTGTTCCTAAGGTTGTTTTACCCCTTCTTAAGAAAAAGTAACATTACTTTAAGTAAATAAATGACACGTGCCTTCCTGTTTTTTGATCGCGATCAAATGAGAAGTAATCCGTTGGATTTGAAAATGTATCGAGATTACTAACATGGATGTGATTAGGTTTCAATCCTGCATCTACAAGTTGCATATAATTTAATAGCGGAATATCTAGATAAGAAGTCCCACCTATTGTTTTGATGATTGCTCCATGATTTGGATTGGCTTTCAAGAGTTCAGCTTTTCGATATTCTGTAATCGGATGATGGGCAAAATCGATGGATGGTCCAAGGTGGGCAATCAATTGACCTGGTTGAATGTTGGTTTCTTTGACCAATTGATCAATCGCAAGTTTAGTAATGCCTTTTAAACTTCCAATGGTTCCCGCATGAATAATTGCAATCAAGGGTAAGGTTGGATGGTATATAAATACTGGAACACAATCGGCATGAAAAACGCCAAGCATTAAATTAGATTGGGTAGTGTATAAAGCATCAGCAACCACACCTTCTTCATAAGCTTTGCTACCTTTTCCTGCATCCTTTGACGTGACTTTTTTAAGAACCGTTGAGTGGGATTGATTCGTCAAAATCATTTGATTTAGGTTAACTTGAATATGTCTTGAGAAATTTTGCCTATTTTTGCGGACGGATTCTACATCATCGCCTGTATGAAAGGCCATATTTAAAGAATCAAAAGGTGGAATAGAGGTTCCGCCTTGGCGTTTGGTTGTTCCAGCAAGCAAGCGAGTATCGTTAACGGCGTACCATATAAGTTGATCATTCATGATAGGTTCATTATACAAAAAAACGCTTCCAGTGAGGAAGCGTTTGCTGTTATTGAAAAATTTTAGATTAACTTAGTTCAAATAAGTTACGGTGCATCCAAGCATCAGATAGTGTCACAGCTTTATCGTAAAAATTAGCACCTGGTACAGAAATAAGTAATTCTGAAATACCTTCTTCTGGACTGTTGCTCGATAAATCATACATGATCACGGTTGGGGTTGGAATGGAGTTTGATTCTGCACTTTCTAATGTATCAATTTGAACATCGGTTAGTTGATTGTTTACTTTGTAAGGTGAATTTCGAGCAACATCTGCAGTTCTTTCTAAGAAATCAGTATTTCTTTGTAAAAATCTTTCAAATGGTGTGGTGGTTGTGTCTTCTGGGAAATCGTAGCTTTCATCGGTGAAGATGGTATAAAACTTAAAGGTTCCAAATTGTTCTTTAGTGACTTCGCTGATGCTGTCACTTTCCTGAGTGCCATAATAACGAGAGGTGTTTTCGACCAATTCTTTAAGAGCAGGTTGGGCATCTTTACAAAACTGACAATTAACTTGGACAAACACAACCATGAACTTTTCTCCAAATTCATCTGAGTTATCCATCATTGCGTCGATTAATTTTTGTGCATCAGAATCTTCTTCACCTTCAAGTTTCTTTTCAAAGTTACGGTAATAACTTTCAGGGCTATTGATGCTTTCAGCAATGCCATTCACCCATTCAGTGATGGTAGGGATAGAAAAGATGATTGCGAAAATGGAACCAACAATCAACAAAGGTTGTACCCATGCTGTTTCTTTAATCCAATTCCACAGACCACCAAATATTTTTCCGAAAAACAATCCAATTGGTTTCATTTGAAAACCTCCAGCTAATCTCGTATAGCACGTTAAGTTTACCAAAGACTAATGACTACTTCAATAAAAATTACTCCCTTAATCTAAAAGGTTTGAAATAAGGTATAATTCTATCGATTTAAAGGTGGATAATCCCAATGCATCATTACTATACACAATTCCAATCTTGGCTCTCAAACAAACCTCATTTAAAAAATGTTTTAGAAAATCTTGCCATCTTTCTTGTGTCTGCTCTTTCATCATTCCTTGCCGCGTATGTCTTTCGCTCGTTTATTGTTCCAGGTGGTGATCCTGTTCCAACCCCATTAATTACGGGTGGTGTCTCCGGTATTGCCCAAATTACCAATCGCTTATTCGATGTCTTAAATTTATTAAATCAAGTAGAAAACCGAAGTTTACAAGCAATCTTTTATTTAATTTTCAATATCCCAATTTTTATACTCGCCTACACGAAGATCGGTAAACGATTTGCTATTTTCTCTTTTATTAATGTTATTACAACCTCATTTTTTATAGAAGTCATCCCTTATGAATGGACACAATTAGTCACCATTTCTGAAGATTTATTATCAAGAGCAATCATTGCAGGATTTATTCAAGGTTTTGCTAGCTCTTTAGCATATCTAATGGATATTTCCAGTGGTGGCATGGATGTGATTACCGTATATTTTGCTAACGTCAAATCTACATCGGTAGGCAAATATGCCTTTGCTATTAATGGTGTGATTTACTTTTTATTTACCATTCTTTATTTATTAAATACTGAGTCCATGACTGGGGCATTGAATGCGGTTATTTTCTCAGTGATCTATTCATTTACAACTTCTCAAGTGGTTGATGCCATTAACATTAGAAATAAGAAAACCCAATTACAAATTGTCACATCAAGAACGGATTTACCTAAAATTTTGATGGAAAAGTTCTTCCATGGGTGCACCGTGGTGCAAGCAAAAGGCGGCTACACCAATTCAGTAAAATATATTGTTTACATGGTTGTATCTAGTAGAGAAGTGCCAAGCGTGGTTAAACATATTCGAACGGTTGATCCGGAATCTTTTATCGATGAATCGCCGTCCCATCAAGTCTATGGGAAGTTTTTCATCAAACCAATCAAGTAATTATCGGTATTCGGAAAGAACGTTAGATAGCAAGGTGGGTCGATCGGTCATAATTCCATCAACTCCTTTTTCAATAAGACTTCGCATGGTTTCTTCGTCATTGATTGTCCAATAGTGGACAGCAATGTTGTGCATATGGGCTGTATTGATCAATAGATTGGTTGTCAAAGAAAGACCAAGTTGCTCTGTTGGAAGTTGAAAAACGGCAATAGGTTGACGATAAAAAACGCTCATAAGTGTTGTTTGTAAAATAAAAAAACTAAGAACCCCATTAAATTCTGGTGAGAACATGAGTTGCGGGTGTGAAGTTTTTTGTAATGATTCCATGGATTGGAAAACTTCTTCGTGAAAAGTAGCAAGAACGATACGTTGATAAGTTTGATGAGTTGTGTTCAATTCATCCATAATCTCAATCACTTTCTCTAATGCTAACAAACCGACCTCTCCAGTTTGTTTGATCTCGACGTTGATTAAATTATTGGGAAAAAGAGTAATTAACTCCTCTAAAGTAGTGACTAAAAACTTGGTTGGATGTCGTGGGCTAATCCCTTGTGGATAAGTCACATCTTCCGGAGTCACCTCTTCATTGGCATAGTTTTTATACTTAAAGAATTCGCCGCTTGTGTTGTAACCATTCGCTCCAGAGATATTGTTTTGATAACCAAAGTCCACTTCATTGGCAACAAGGTCGGAATAATTCGTATTGATAACATCAGCATTGATGAGGTTAGTTTTTTGATCTAAACTACGGTCGTGAGAAAGAATAACGACCCCATCTTGAGTAAGGTTAACATCAGTTTCTAACATGACATTTTCATCAATGCTAAAAGCATGATAATAAGCTTCTAAAGTGTTATCAGGAAACTCTAAATTACCACCACCGTGAGCAATGATCAGAGGTAAATCACCATTCTCAACCCGAAGTGGATTTGAACCCTGAAAATTTTGTGGTCTAGGGAAAAGTGCGATTAAACCATAAACAATAAGAATACTTAGGAAGATTTGTCTTTTTTTGATTTTTTTCATATTTTTTTCTTGGCGGAGAAAGAGGGATTTGAACCCCCGCGAGACTTGCGCCTCCTATCAGTTTTCGAAACTGACCCCTTCAGCCACTTGGGTATTTCTCCTTGTCAGCAATTATACACGAATTAACTTGCGATTTCATCGTCGATTAGTATGCATATATTGATATTGTTAGTGATGATTCTAAAAGGTATAATTTTAGAGATGCAATGGTTTGAATTTCCTTGGTTAACGACTCTTGAAAATCCATTATTGATTTTTATAATCGGTATTGTATTAATGGTTATTTTTTTAATCATTTTAATTACGTATTTAAGCTTTCTTGCCCAGCAAAGAAAGCACCAAGTTGCAATCAAACAACGCATTCATCATTACTTGGTTTATCGAATCAATCTTAAACTCGATGTAGTCTATGAATTTAACCCCAAATATCCTGGACATGATAAGTTAATTCCCGTCAGCCAATTTTTAAAAAAGTTCCAACCCTCTGATGCAGAAAAAATATATCAATGGTGGGAAAAATTACTCCAGTCAAAACTTGATACGCCTTGGATCCTGACCACGAAGTCCATGAAGAAAAAGCAAGATAGCCACAGGCAATTAATTTTTGAAATTATCAAAATAGATGAAGCTAAACAAACGATTCATTTTCATCAATATGGTTTGAAATATTTAAAACCCAATCCTAAAAAATTAGCGACAAAACAACTTGTGATTAGTTCACAGCAAGCATTTGATATTGTTAAAAAATTACCAGTTAAACAAGGAGCTTTTATTTCCATTTTTATGATGTTTCCGCGTGCTGGATTAGATGAGCAATTTAAGTATTTTTATTTGTCTCAATGTAAAGAAAAACTTATTCCTTATTTGTCATCTCAATTATTGTTAATTGATACTGCAAACGATATTTTAGTCTTGGCAACAAAGTCTCTTGAATCTCATGAGTATATGCAAATCGCTCAAAGTTTGTATCGCGTTATTTCTCAATATGTAGAGGTAAATGCATTAGAATCATTGATTAAATTTAATTTAGCCATTATTGAACACAAACATTTCCCTAATGATCTAGGAACTTTACGTCGTAAAAGTAAGGAACTTAATCAACTTATGATGAAGAAAAAACTTAACGTGTTGGCTTATGAAAAACATCAACCTGTCGCTCAAACGTTAGAAAAAAATGAGACGCTATTTGCTGATGATTTTTATCGCCAACTCAAATTTAACTTTCTTTACCGCCCTCTTGTTAATCAACCCGATATTGACGTCGTGGGGCAACAAATTATCATTCAACCCCAAACGCCCTCTACTTTAAATACATTTGAATTACTGAAAGAAGTGCCCATCATGATGGAATATACGAAAGAATTCTATCGTCGATATTTCTCACTCATTCAACAATCATTGAACCTTCAACAAGGTATTTTACTTACACCCTTTTCTTTAACCATGAAATTACAAGAGTTACTACCTGAAATAAAGAATCTTACCTCAGCTTCCCAGTTGGTGGTTTTACTTGATGAAAGTGAAATCAATGAAATTGCTACCACAGAAATATCCCTTAAAACTTGGGCTGACCCATTAAAAAGAATGGGCGTTCATTTTGCAATTACCATTGATAATATGACCCCCAATATGGAAGATCCTATCTATCAGTTTTTTGACTACTTGGTCATCGACTATAAACGAATGATTAATATTGAAAACAATCAAAAGACATCCATTCAACTTAAATCAATCTTTCAGAACTACAGTCGATTTGAAAAGCCTTTTGTTGTGGTTGATATGCTTTCAGAGGCAAGTCTAGAATTGTTACCATTAAAGCATGTTAAAATTCTAAGTGCTGATTGGATCATGGGTTATCAAACCAAAGCTGATCAGTTAACAAAAAGGCAAGTTAGTAAAATCAAGAATCTTATTAACAAACAGGAGCAGTATCATGGAAAAACAAATTAAAAACGAGGCCATCACATCACGTTCACAAGACTTTGCGCAGTGGTACACCGATGTATGTAAAAAAGCTGAATTAATGGATTATTCATCCACCAAAGGATTTATTATCTATCGACCATATGGGTATGCAATTTGGGAACAAATTCAAAAGTATCTTGATTTAGAATTTAAAGAAACAGGCCATGAGAATGTTTACATGCCTATGGTGATTCCTCAAAGTCTTTTTAATAAAGAAAAAGAACACGTGGAAGGATTCGCCCCGGAAACCTTAGTTGCTACGCTTGGAGGAAAAGAAAAACTCGATGATCCCCTCATCATTCGACCCACCTCAGAAGTTTTATTCTGTGAACATTATGCAAAAATCGTCAATTCTTATCGTGATTTACCTAAAAAATATAACCAATGGTGCTCGGTGGTGAGATGGGAAAAAACCACAAGACCATTTTTACGTGGTGCTGAATTTTTATGGCAAGAAGGTCATACAGTCCATGAAACAGAACAAGAAGCACGGTTTGAAACCTTACAAATGCTAAAAATTTATCAAGACATGGGTGAACAATTATTAGCGATCCCCTTCTTAACGGGTAAGAAAACTGATAAAGAAAAGTTTGCAGGGGCGATGGAAACCTATGCAATTGAAGCTTTGATGCATGACGGTAAATCGCTACAATCTGGAACAAGTCATTATTTCGGGACTGGATTTGCCAAAGCTTTTGGCATTCAATTTCAAGATCGGCTAAACACATTACAACCCGTTCATCAAACCTCTTGGGGAGTTTCAACTCGCTTAATCGGTAGTTTGATTATGGTTCATGGCGATGATAATGGTCTTGTTTTACCTCCTCAAGTAGCTCCAATTCAGGTGATCATTGTCCCTATCATGCAACAAAAACCAGGGGTATTGACGGCTGCAAAAGCACTTCTAGACACCTTAAAAGCTTCAGGAATAAGAGCAACCATGGACGCAACGGACAATTCACCTGGTTGGAAATTTGCAGAAGCGGAAATGAAGGGCATTCCATTACGTGTTGAAATAGGACCTAGAGACTTAGAACAACAGCAAATTGTGATTGTGAAGCGTAATGATAAAGTTAAAAAAATCATTAAATTTGCTGATTTAGTATCTGAAGCAAAAGGATTAATGGTAAGCATCCAACAAGAAATGTTATTGAAGGCCAAAGAACATTTATCGATGAATATTCGAGAAGTATCATCCCTTGATCAGTTGATAGAAACGCTGAATCAATTTGGTGGATATGCCAAAGCATCCGTTGATGACAGTGAAGACGTTGAACGCATCGTCAAGGAAAAAGCTCAGGCAACCGCGCGGGTTATTCCCTTTGATCAAGTTGGATTACAAGCAAGATGTGCCATCACCGGCAAACCAGCCAAACGAATCGTTTATTTTGCACGAGCCTATTAATTAACCTTGAATCGTCGTCAAAACCTATGCTACTATGTTTTAGCGTTGGAGTAGTACCCAAGAGGCTGAAGGGGACGGTTTGCTAAACCGTTAGATCGGAGTAATCCGGTGCGAGGGTTCAAATCCCTCCTACTCCGCCATAACCCATATTCATTGATGGGTTTTTTTATTTTGAGAATAGGCGAAAAAGTTATAAAATTACAGATAACAACGATTATGGTGATTATAGAAATTGTTAAGACTCGAAACGAACTTAAAACATTTATTGATTTTCCATCCAATTTATATGAAGGGAATCCTTTTTTTACCCCTTATATCTATGAGGATGAATTAAGTAATCTTGATCCAAAAAAGAATCCAGCGAGTTCTTATTGTGATTTTAAGTTATTTCTAGCTAAAAAAGATGGCAAGGTTGTTGGTCGAGTTGCTGCCATCATCAATCGGTTTTCAAATGAGAAGTATCATGAAAAACGAGTTCGTTTTAACCGAATTGATTTTATTGATAACCAAGAGGTCTTTGACGCCTTGATTGGTGCAGTTAGTCAGTATGGTAAAGAGCATGGCATGACCCAAATGGCAGGGCCATTAGGATATTCAGATCAAGACAAAGAAGGCTTACTTACCTTTGGTTTTGAAGAGAAAAATATGTTTGTTACTTTTTATACTGCTCCCTATTATGTTGACCATTTTCAACGGTATGGTTTTCAAATCGATGCTACTTGGAAGGAATATCAAATTAAAGTCCCTAAAGCGATACCCCCTATTTTAGATAAAATTTCCCAACGGGTGATGGAAAGAAATCATCTACACGTGGTTCGCATTAAGTCCAAAAAGTATCGATATTTAGCTCCATATATCAAACAAATCTTTCAACTAATGAATAAGACGTATGATCATCTTTATGGATATGTTCCTGTCAAAGAAGATTTAATGGATATGTTGGTGAAGCAGTATATCCCGTTAGTTAATCTAGATTATATTCAACTGATCTGTGATGCGAACGATACCTTGGTTGCATTTGGATTGATGATTCCTTCACCCGTCGATGCTTTAAAACGTTCAAAGGGACATTTGTTTCCCTTTGGATTTATTAATTTTTTCAAGCAACTAAAGCATAGTAAAGTTTTGGATATGCTTTTAATTGCAGTTGAACCTTCCTTAAAAAATTCCGGTGTTTTAGCCCTTGTCTTTACCGAAGCCATTCGTAATGCAATAAAAAACGGCATTGAGCATGCTGAAACAGGACCAGAATTAGAAAACAATCAACACGTTCAATCGTTATGGAAAAACTTTGATTCTCGTCACCATAAAACAAGAAGTGCTTTTGTTAAAGATATTCAATAAATGGCAACCAAGAAATATACGTTTTGGCAGCATGGAGTTTATGTCAAGATCATTCGTTTTTTTGTTGGACCTTTTTTTAAACTCTATTACCGTTTTAGGGCTCGTTCAATCAAAATTAAAAAGACCGGTCCTTATTTAATCCTTGCCAATCACACGGCAGAATTCGACATTATTTTCTTAGGGATGTTGTTTGATGCCCCTTTGTACTTTGTGGCAAGTGATCAACTGTTAAACGCTGGAAAAGGTAGCTGGGTTTTAAGAACACTTTTTAATCCAATTCCAAAGAGTAAATCGGTGGCGGATTTGGCACTGGTGAAAAGAATGAAGTCAGTTTTACAAGAAGGTGGTAACGTTGCAATATTTCCAGAAGGTAATTCATCCATTCATGGTGGGCCTTCTAAGATTCCTGAAGGGATGGGTCGTTTAATAAAATTTTTAAATGTTCCCGTTAAGTTTATCTCTATTCAAGGATTATATTTATCGTCCCCTCGCTGGTCGTATCATCGAAAATTTGGGCCTTCAACCATGAAAGAGATAAAAACCATCACCCCTGATCAATTTCATTCCATGGCACCGGAATCATTAGAAACCTTAGTGAAAGAGACACTCAATATCTCCGCCTATGATCACAACCACTTTTCCTATAAAGGTAAGCGGATGGCCGAAGGATTACATAAATTAATTTTTACCTGCCCTCAATGTCGTGGGTTGTTCACCACAGACAGTATGCATCATGAGTTATTTTGTCACCAATGTGACTTTAAAGGCACTTACGATCAACATGGCTATTTAAACATTCACGGTCACAAAGATAATTTAATCAACCATGATGCGATGAATCTTCAGCGCTTCCACGAATACATGCTTGTTCATGGAAACAAGGTTTCTATTCACCGCCAATGTGAGGTTGCATTTTGGGAAGGTGGGAATCAACGACGAACTGCTTTTGAAGATACCAATTTTGAAATTTCAGAAAAAGGAGTAAAATTGTTAATTAAGGACAAGGAAATCCATTATTCCTTTGATGACATTTATTCTCAAGCGATTCAAGTTCGAACAAAACTTCTCATTTATCCTAACCAAGGTCAAATGATGTTGCTAAGGTTTGACAAAAAGGACTCCCCATACGCTTTGCTCAACGTGATCAAATGGTATAAAACTTATTTAATGGAGGGAAATAAACATGAATTTACTAAGCCCCTCGCCACAACCTTTTTGGGCCTTTGATTTTTACTGGAGTCAGATCATCCAATTTTCGATTATTATGGCCATTTTGTTATTGGCCAATGTATTAAGAAGAAAAGTTCTTTGGTTAAAAGCTTCTTTATTGCCAGTGGCAGTCATTGGTGGTTTTTTAGGCTTATTGATCAAGTATCTCTTTAATGGTAGCCCAATCTCAATTGCTAATCTAATGATAGAAGAGACGAGCTTATTTAATGTGGACACATTAAGTTCATTTACCTACCACGCGATTGCCATAGGTTTTGGTGCCTTAACCCTTAAAGGTATCGATCAGATGAATCAAGGCCCAATGAGGAAAAAACCGCTCGCCGTGAAAAGTGGGATGGTCATTGTCAATTCTTATCTAATCCAGGGTATTTTTGGTCTAATTGTCACAAGTATTCTTACTTTCTTCTTTGTCAATATTCCTAATTATGCAGGGTTTTTATTACCGATGGGTTACGGTCAAGGACCTGGTCAAGCTCTGAATGTCGGTGATATCTTTCAACGTCTAGATTTTATCTATGGGCGTGATTTTGGTCTTTCTATTGCTTCAATTGGTTTTCTTGCAGCGTCATTAGGCGGCGTCATTTATCTACGAAAATTAAAAAACAAGGGCTTATTAAAGACAGTAGAAGAAACCTCGATGGAATCAAAACAAGAATCAACAATCCTTGAAGGCAATGGCCAGATCCCTCTTGTCGATGCCGTGGATAAGTTAACCATTCAAGTTGCCATTTTATTCTTTATTTATGGATTATCTTGGTTATTTATTTATGTTCTTGAACAATTGATGCGACAAAGCGGTGTAGATTTTTTAATTAGGAATTTAATCCCACTTTTATATGGTTTTAACTTCATTATTGTTGTTTTTGCAGCATTATTATATAAAGTGATCACCCGTAGACTCATTCAATCCAAGATCATGAAAAGAATTTACACGAATGACTTCCTTCTCAATCGAATTGCTGGATTAGCTTTTGATATCATGATGATTGCCTCGATTATGGCTATTGACATTACCTTGGTTGGTGATTTAGGGTTCTTGGTGACGTTACTCGTTTTAGTGATTGGTGGGGGTTTGATCACTTACTTCTATCTAGGTTATCTCACCAAAATCGTCTACCCTAACTATCCCCATGAAGCATTCTTGGTGTTTTATGGCACGATGACCGGTACCGCCTCCACTGGGATTGCCTTATTAAGAGAAAAAGACCCTTATTTTCAAACTCCGGCTGCTAATGACATTGTCTATGGTTCATCGATGGCAATTCCTTTAGGGTTTCCCCTGCTCTTATTTGTTGGGGTGGTCAGTCAAGGCTGGGTATCTTTGTTGATTGTTTTGGTTATTTTTTCATTAATTTTTACGGTTTATCATCTAATTTTAAGCAAATCAAAGAAGAAACAAAATCTTCAGTAATCTTTTCACACTTTCATTGTTAAATCTTTTATAATACCTATGTTTAATAGGAGGACTTTGTTATGTCCAAAATTAAGTCAGTTTACGCTCGTGAAGTCATCGATTCCCGTGGCAATCCTACCGTTGAAGTCGAAGTCACCACAGAGAAGGGTTCTTTTGGTCGAGCCATCGTCCCATCAGGGGCGTCTACCGGTGAACGAGAAGCCATGGAATTACGTGATAACGACCCCAAGCGTTACATGGGTAAAGGCGTTAGCCAAGCTGTCAATAACGTGAATAAGCTTATTGCCAACAAAGTCATTGGTTTAGATGTTACCCACCAAGGTGAAATCGATCAACTCATGATCACCATGGATGGCACCGATTTTAAGACGAATTTAGGGGCTAATGCCATTCTTGCCGTTTCCTTAGCAGTTGCTCGGGCTGCCAGTGAAGAGTTGAAGTTACCCCTCTATCAATACCTTGCCACTTTATACGGTACAGAAGCTAAAGTATTACCTGCGCCGATGATGAATGTGATCAACGGTGGTGCTCATGCTGACAGTTCTGTTGATTTTCAAGAATTTATGATTATGCCATTAGGTGCACCTTCGTTAAAGGAAGCTGTTCGCTGGGGTGCGGAAGTTTTCCATACCCTCAAAAAAGTCTTAAAGAGTAAAAAACATATTACCGCGGTTGGGGATGAAGGTGGTTTTGCTCCAAATTTAAAGAGTAACCAAGAAGCCCTCGATGTCATCATGGAAGCAATTCAACAAGCTGGTTATGTCCCTGGAAAAGATATCTTTTTAGCCATGGATGTTGCTGCCTCCGAATTCTACAACGAAGAAACAAAAGTTTATGAACTCAAGAAGAGCGGCGAAGGGAAGAAAACCACCGCAGAAATGATTGCCTGGTATGAATCACTCATTGCCAAGTACCCGATTGTTTCCATTGAAGATGGTCTTTCAGAAAAAGATTGGGATGGTTGGAAACTTTTAACCGCAAAACTCGGTAAAAAAGTTCAAATCGTCGGCGATGATCTTTTTGTGACCAATCCAAAAATTTTACAAGAAGGCATCAATCGTAAGATTGGCAACTCCATTCTGATTAAAGTCAATCAAATTGGAACCTTAACAGAAACCTTACAAGCGATGAAATTAGCTGCCGCGAATGGATACACTGCGGTTATCTCGCATCGTTCTGGAGAATCAGAAGATACCACCATCGCCGATTTAGCAGTTGCCACCAATGCAGGACAAATCAAAACAGGTTCAATGTCAAGAACTGATCGGGTTGCAAAGTATAATCAACTTCTTAGAATTGAAGACCAACTCGGAAACAAAAGTATTTTCCGCGGTCTTGATTCTTTGAAAGTAAAAGTCTAGATCCCATATTGATCTATCTTTAAAAACCCACTCTTCATGGTGGGTTTTTCTTTTAAATGTGTAACCAGCGTTGTAAGTACTGCCAGAATTTTGGTCTTAAGTAAGTTAATAATGCCGTCAAGGAAATCAATGAAGTAATTAAGGCAATCAACGACGGAACAAAAACAGATGATGCAAATAACCAAACCATCACGGAAAATTGCACTAATCCTACGATGGAGCTTACCAACATTTGAAAGAGAATGACATCGGTTTTTCTCATGATGGTTGCAAGAATAAAAAAGAGTAAATTGCTCGTTGATATGAGAATAGGTACCACATATTGTAGGGGCCATGCATCGAAGGTTTGTTGGTTGACAAACGCCAATAAAGTCGTAATGATCGATAAGCCAAATAACTGCCATAAGATCACATATCCGATGCCATTCCGGTTATAAATCGATTTGTAAATGAGAATCCACATATAAAAAACAATAAATGTCATCAGGAAAGTCGTTCCTAATTCAGAGGCAATCAAGGCTAGATCAATGATCAATGTCAATAACAAGGCCAGTAACAAAGGAAAGGCAAAAAAAGCATGCATGATGGATGCGGTTTGTTTTTCGATTTGATTGTAATTCGGAGTTGGATAAAGGATTTGTTTATCATTTTCTGATACTTGATGGACAAAACCACCGCAAACAGGGCAGTGGGTCAAACTGCTGTCGACTTGAATATGACATCGTTGACATGTTTCCACTTACTGACCCTCCTCCCATCGATTGCCGCTGGCTTTGACGTTCACGTTTAAATCCTTAACAAGCATGTTGACAAATGATTGGATAAAGGAGCGATCATCGATGATTCGAGAAAAGGTGATGACCAGTTGGTCTAAAAAAGTTGCCATCGCAACATTGATGGGTAAGATTGGGGTTGCACAGAGCGTAAAATCAAAATGATCAATAAATGATTGTGTGGATTGTGGCATCTCAATTTTACCTAAGTTAGACATGACAATACTTAACGCGGTTTCACCAACACGATTAAACACAAATTTAATGACCCATCGCTTAATAAACAAGGGAATAAATCTTAATAAAAGCATTCGTTCAACCTTTAAATTTGCTCTGATTTGTGGGGCAAGAATCTCAAGTTGCTGACCCTTTTTTAGCTGTTGATTCACAACGTCTAAGACTTCTTGAAATGTAGAATCTGGTTTAAAAAAACCACCAATATTAATCGTCATCACAAAGTTTTTCATCGTTTTTGAGGGTATGTACTTACGCATATCCACCGGGATAGAAAGAATGATTTTCTTTCTCTTTTTAGGATGAAGTGCTTCTTGTTTTTGAATCAATATCAAAATTAACATCGTTGCAAATAAACCTGTGATTGTGGTTTGCTTTGCCTTAGCAACGGCAATCAATTCTTTTGTGTTTAAGTGCAAATGGGTAAGGTAATGACCAGTATGCTCGAAATACGTTCCTTTTAAATGAAAAGCATTTTCTGTTGGCAAAAAAATGCCATTGCCTTTGGTCACTTTCGTTGCAAAACTATCTTCAAGTTCCGCATTCGTTACCTGATCATTGGCATCAAATATAATGCCTTCTGCATCCACGACATGACCTTTTTCTCTTAAATAAGCTAAGGTTAAGGTTTTTAAAAACTCCATGCCACCCCGTCCATCGGTAATTGCATGAAATACTTCAATAGAAATTCGTTGGCGGTGATAATAAATTTCAATCAAATGTTTCAAACGGTCATTGGGTCTAGGGTTCGTACCAAACATGTTTGGATCAGGCTGGACTTTAAAAAGTTTAGATTGGTTTTCTAAATAGTACCAAAACAATCCTTTTCGTAAACGCGTATTAAAATTTGGAAAACGAAACAATGTTTTTTCTGCAGCAAGTTGAAGAACAACCGGATCAATGGTTTCCTTGAGAACAATACTTAAGCGAAAATAAGAGGCTCTTAATTTTCCGGTAATGATAGGGAAAAGTTTACCGGCATTGTCGATTTTAAACCACTGCGTTGTTCGATTCATGATCTGCGTTTAATCTTTGTAATTAATTTTTTATCAAGTAAACATTGAAGTAGTTTTTCTGAAGCTTTGCCACGATGGGACACTGTATTTTTCTCTTCAATCGATGCCACCGAAAAATTCTTTCCAAGGTCATCACTATAGAATATTGGATCATAACCAAACCCTTCAGTACCATGTTGAATTTCTCTTGAGATTTTGCCAATGGTTGTCCCAATAAAAAATCGCATTTCTTTGTGAGGATAAAGAATGACAAAAGCAGATGTAAATTGAGCTTTTCTGTTTTTATGAGACGACATCAATCGAATAATTTCTTGGTTTTTTTCATCATAGCTTTTTTCATTCATCCATCGAGAAGAGTACACACCAGGAAAACCTTTCAAGGCATCAATTTGTAATCCTGAATCATCAGCAACCACAGTTTTATTGACATGTTTTGCAACCGCTTTAGCTTTGAGTAAAGCGTTTTCTAAAAAAGTATGGCCTGTTTCTTTTGGATTTAATTTAAGTTTTAAATCTTCCAACGTTAAAAACGTCACGGTGTAATCTTTAAAGAATGCTTTGATTTCATTAATTTTCGATTGATTATTGGTTGCTAGGACTATTTCGTAGTTCATCAATCTCATCTTATCAAGTTTTTACTAAAATAAGAAATAATTTCACGATATAGTCTTACTTTCTTTGAGTAACCTATTATATGGATAAGAAATAAAAAACCCTTATCTTTCATGAATTAATTCATCAATCATAAGGGTAATTTTAAATTTTGGAGCAGGTGACGGGAATCGAACCCGCGTAATTAGCTTGGAAGGCTAATGTTCTACCACTGAACTACACCTGCAAAAGGCAACGAAATTATCTTACCATAGTTGTGATTGTAAGAAAATCTCGTTTATTTAAACTAGGATTTTAGTAAGTTTTCTAAAGCGGTTAAAGCATGAAATCCAGGCTTTTTATAAGTTTGTTTTCCTGCAGAAAAAACCATCATGGTAGGGATAGACATAATCCCATGGGCTTCTGCTAAATCTACATTTTGGTCAACATTGACTTTTAAAATGATTGAATCCGGTTGTTTTTTAGAAAAATCATCAAGCACCGGTGCTTGCATTTTGCATGGCCCACACCAATCCGCATAAAAATCGACAATCACTTTTCCTTTTGAAGTTTGAATAAGATCATTAAATTCCTTCACGTTGGTAATATTTTTGATCATCTTGTTTCCTCCCTTGATGACATTATTGAATCCATGTGGTCAATAAGTAAATTCCATATAATCCAATGAAATGAAGTGGATAGTAAGCATAACTAAATAATTGAAACCAGCTAGGTGGGTTGCCCTTGTCACCTCGATAATAATAAATGAAGTAACTGGCAAACAGCGCATAGGTTTGAGCTCCGACAAAGCGGGTTAGATAGTTTGCTAATAAATCACCACTTGGCATTCCTTGACTTACTAGTAACTCCATTATATACCAAACCACATGCATCATTATTAATGCAACACTGGTTAAAACATAGTTATGTTCAGCACCATGATTCAACCGTAAGAGCGTCGTCAATTTTTGCTGAATTCCTTTTGAATAAGTAAAGAAGAAGACCAACATCATGATTAGTCCATAAAGACCATAATCTGCTCTTAAAAAGTTAGGTACGCTTGACTCAAAACTTGTCCATATGACATAGGAAATGGGTAAGAATCCAAGCGGCTTGATTAACCATGATTTTTCTTTCAATAAAATCATCGCCAAGGCGGCCAAGGATAAGTCGACAAATATGTTTCCTGCCAAAGCATTGATGTTTATTTGTTCTAAGACAAACATCGATAGACCAATCAACAATGCCATCGCAAAAAGTTTTGAAAAGTAACGGTAACGATGTTTGGTTCGATAAATTCCTTCAGCAATCATAAACGCAAACAAAGGAAATGCAAGTCTACCAATTAATCTAGAAATAATATATAACGTATCCATCGTGTTGTTATTCGTGTAAGGATTAAGAACCAGCACGCCAAAATGATCGATGGTCATCGTGATTAAAGCAATCCATTTTAATTGATAAGCAGTGAAATTTCTTCTCATCATGGTTAAAGACTGGAACTCAATTCAGGGGATATTAGAATACTCATGACAGACAAAAGGTTATTAAAGATATGCGTTGCCATGGCCACCTGAAGTCCGAAGCGATCGTAGAGAAAACAAAACCAAGCTCCCGCGACTAAATAGATAGGTAAATTGAATAACTCATTGGTTAAATTCGTCGCGGTAAAATCAAAATGGATGAATCCAAAAATAGTCAATGTCGCAAGATAGGCAACCCATTTGTTTCGTCCTTTTAAATACTGAAACAATCCTAAGCGATAAGTCCATTCTTCCACGATGGGGCCAAGAAACCCAAACGTAATTAATGAAATGATGGGAGAATCTTTGACGAGCCTCACGATGGCGGCTTGATTTTGGTTATCTTCCAGTTGAATGCCTAAGGCATCATAAAGAGTTACCAAACCAAATGATGTGAAAAGGATTGCAAAGGTAAAAGGCAAACCTAACCACCATTGTCCTGAAAATAACGCAGGAATGAAGGTGGTTCGTAAATAAGGCCAAATTAAGATAATACCGATCATGAACAAGGTTACATAGGTCAGTGAATTTATATAACTAAAAAATAGATCACTATTTAAGAAAATGTCAGTTTCTTCAAGGGGTAGAATAAAAGGGACGATGAATCCAAAAAGAGCACTAAAAAAAATAGCGAAAACAATTAGCCCAATCCAACCCAAAAAAAACAACAATAATTGCTTGTTTTTATCGATTTGAAAGGGTTGTCGTTGTATATCCAAATTCATGTATAAATATATGTTTTTATTATGATAGCATATCAATATCATATAAAATGATAGATGAAACCCCATTAGGAGGTTATCAATGTTAACAACGTTAGGTTTTGGAATCAATCCAACACAAATTGCCCAATATTTAGATTACGCATTGTATGGCATTTTCGGCATGGTCGCTTTAGGGTTTGTTTTTGGTTTCATTCGTGGGGTTTGGAGAGAAGGATTTCGCTTAATATTTGTTGGTGGATTGGTGGTCTTTTCTGTCTTATTCACCCGTCAGTTGGTCGATCTCTTCATGGATTTTGATGTTTCCTCGCTAGCTGCAAGCGCAGGATTTGCTTCCATTTCCTTAAACATAAATGCATCCCCAATCATTGTCTCGGTGACGACCCCATACGAAACAATTTATAATTTACTTGAACAATCCTTACTCGCTTTTGGCTTCTTTATTACCCCCGCGATTTCTGACTTGGTCATTGGATTAACCCTAGTCATCTTAAGATATGTGCTCTTTATCGTCTTAGCAATCATCATCTTTTTATTGGGTGAATCCGTCGCTGCGATTTTATACTTTCTCCCTTTTCGGTTTTTTATTCCCCGTCATTTTCGGAAAAAAGTTAAGTTGCGATTACTTGGTGGCGCTGCTGGGGCCTTGAAAATGGTGCTTGTCTTAACGATGTTTTTATCACCCTTTACATCCTTAATCAATTCTGTAACAACATCGTTTAGAGACTTCGATGAGCAATATGGTGACCAAATTGATGCCGAGCTTTATGACGAAATCATGTCGTTTGTTGACACATATAATGATTCAACGTTTGCCCAAACACTTTTTTCTTGGTCATTAACTGATGATGGGTTGAGTATTGATTCTGCGTTGATGGATTTTGTTTCCGGTGAGGATTTAGATGCCTATCGATTGACGCTAGCAAATGAATTGGGATCGGTGGTTGATATTGCTGCGACCTTGTTAGGAAGTGGTGCTATAGACAGTACCTTTACCACCATTGACACATCGTTATTACTTTCAGAAGATTTAGTGACCAATCTAATCACCTCATTAACTGGGTCGGTTTTAATCATGAAGATTTTACCCATTGCCGTAACAATAGGATTAAATCTTGATGAAGTCTCCAGTTACTTAGATCCTTCATTAATTGATCTTGATGATTTAGTTTGGGAAGATGAACTTGGCTATCTAGGTGATATTTTTAATGGAGTGATTCGCTCTGGCATATTAACGCCGATTCTAAATGGTAATACCGATACTGCGTTTTTAATTGATACGATTTTCTCACCAACATCACAACCAGAAATCAATCAAATTTTAGAAACGATTGACGAGTCGCCTTTTCTATCTCAAGTAATTCCTGCTGTATTGTTCAAGCTTGTAGAAGATGAACTTGCTGCCGGTGGTCCAGTCGGTGGCGTTGGGCTATCTACATTCTTACCAACGGAATGGGAAGAATACGAAACCATTCAGTTTGGATCAGAATTAAGTTTAATTTATGACTTGGTGTATGAATTAACATCGGAAGTGGATGGACTATTTGACCTCCTTCTTCCAGCTCAAGATTCTCCACAGCCTCTGGGTCGTAAACAAGTGGATGAACCAGCAACCCCATCCATTATTGATTTATTAAGTGAGCATTTAGATTTGTTTGTTGAAGTTTTAATCGGTGAAGTCAATACTGTTGGTGAACCAATCAATAACAATCCAACCACAGGTAAATCCATCAATCGCCAATCGTTGTTAGATTCTGATTTGATCATGAATGCGCTTCCTGCAATTGTGGAAAATTTATTATTACCAACTTTAACCAGTGTTGCCGGAGAAAGCTTTGATGATACGAGTTTAAATCAATTAATTGAAGATTTTAACAGCGGAAATTTAGGAGATGTTCGACTTGATTATAAAGGTGAATTCGGTGGGATTTTTAGTATTCTCGACGCTGTCATTAGCAATGAAACGTTGATTGGTTTGCTTGAACCTGAACCAGGTGAGACGCTAGACATTTTAGGCTTAATCGAAGATGGTGAATTTCGCAAAGGATTAAAAACTGATTTGATTCCTGCGCTTGATCGATCCCAAATCATTTTTGCTGTCGTTCCAGGCATTTTAGAATCAACACTCACGGGTGCAGGATTAGATGATTTCCTCGGATTACTTTCCCTTACCAGTGCCGATTTGAATTTTGAATTTACAAGCTTATCTAGAGAGTTGATTATTGTCATCGATATGTTAGGTTATGCCTTTAATGTGATTGACGCAAGTAGTGATTTATTGAATCAATTCCCGACCATCGCGTATGACCTTATTGGCTTATTGGACAACATTTACTTGTCTGATATCATCAACAAAAATCCAATCACGAATAACAAAACCACGAATTATAATCAAATGATCAAAGGGATTTTCACCCTTGTTGAAGGTATCGGCATTGATGAAGACGACATCGATGTTGGCTTTAATCAGATTGTTCCAGTTGGGCAAGAAAATGGATGGACAACAACCTTTGTTGACACCAACAACAATGACAAACTTGATGCGCTTGACACGGTATCCTATGCCGGGGAAAATTATCACCTAGTCAACTTTTTAAAGACCGCTTTAGAATCTGGATTATTGGATATTTCTGGGGATATCTTTGCCGCCCTTGATGACTTAACTACGGGCAGTGAAGATATTGATGATCCTAACGTGGCAACCCTATATAAAATATTTGCCTATGCCGATCGCTCTGAGATTATTGCCGCTTCCTTTGGGGGTATTCTTGATAGTTTGTTTGGGGCAACAGGTGGATTGCTGGATGCAGATTTAGGAACCTCATTTAGAAATGTGACGTCTTGGACAGAAGAAGGCTCTAATTTGATGTACTTAGTCAAACAGTTGACTAATTTTGCTGATGGTTTAGAGAACATTGATTTCCTCAATTCAGATGTATCGATGATTGAAGAACTTTTACAAGGATTAGCTGCATCACAAATCTTTATCAAACCTAACGGAGACTATGTTTTTCCAGATTTCTTGTTAGACCAACTTACCGGTATTGCCGATCTTGCAACCTATTTTGAAGATCCTTCTCCTTATCAATCGACTTGGGATGACAATCCTGCAGATAATTTTAATATTGTTACTGAAGATTTTTACGCCATCAGTAATCAAGTGTCAACCCGAGCCAATTGGTATGGTGTGAAAACGATGATGACCGATGGAGATGGTGATCCGATTCTTAATGTGAATGGAGATTTCCAATATGAATTTGTTGGTGGTGAATTAGAAAATATTGTTGGATTTATCTCAGAATTACAATCCGTTTCGATTGCTGATCTGACTTCTGGTATTGGATTAAGCGGTGAAACAATTTCTGATGTCTTGCTCGCACTTAATAATGCATCCTCATTACGGGTGCTTGTGTATAACGTCTATGATTCAATCTTTGGTGGTTCGAATTTCGATATAGGTTCATTGTCTTTATCAGATACAAATACCTTTGTATTCTTAGAATTAAATCAAGCTGGTCGAGCCCAACAAATTCAAGCAACCGCAGATTTGTTAGATACGATTAGCGACATGGGACTTGATGGCGGTGGTTCATTTGACATTGCTGGTTTTGATGAATCTACCATTCTTGTCGTGGGTGACTTATTGACCATTCTTCATGATGCAGCTTTATTTAACTCGTTCAAATTAGGTCGTTCTCGTCTTAATGGTGACTTAACCGTCTTTGAACAAGCCTATCAATTTTTATTGACGACGGCAACGTTGGATACCTTTATTTATGACGGACTGAATGAGGCGCAAAGAGAGGTCGCACTATATCAGGATATGACATCTCTCGATAATAGTTTTGGAACCAATACACCCGACGATTGGGATGGACTCGATGGCGAAATTCAACGCTTTGTGGATATCATGGTGTCGTTTGTTAACACTGGTATCGACTTCACGAACTTTGGTGGCGATGCGATTGGTGATTTATTGAATACAGAAGTTGGTTTGGGTAAAGTGGAAGATCTATTGCTTTCCATGAATGAATCGATAATTATTTCACCGGCCATTGGCAACTTGTTTGGCAATGTATTTGGCTCAGATGCCTTTGATATCGGCGGCCTAACCATGAGTGATGCCAACACCAATTACTTCAACCAACAACCACTCAAATCAGTGCGAGCAACAGAAATTAGTTTAATTCTCGATATTTATTGGGATATTAACAATATCGGTATCACCGGTGGTGCTGCTTTTTCCGCCGATCTTATTGACCCAGTGTTGTTTGATGCCTTGCTCAACAAAATGCATGATTCCAAAGTCTTTAATTCATTTAAAACTGGAAATAGTTATGTATTGGATGATTTAACCATCTTTGAACAAACCGTGAGAATGATCTTAAATTCATCTACCCTTGATACGTTTATCTATGATGAACCGATTAGTGCGAATCGACTGCTTTTACTTCAAGATGACATTGCTGCCTTAAATAATAATTTTGGGATTGGATTAGTCGATGATGATTGGACTGGTGTCAATGGTGAAATCAATAACATTATTGGGATTCTTGAGTCCTTTAAAGAAACCGATATCGATTTCACGAACTTTGGTGGGGATGCGATTGGCGACTTATTGAATACAGAAGTTGGTTTGAATAAAGTTGAAAATTTATTATTATCGATGAATGATTCAACGTTAGTTGCTCCTTCCATTGGTAACCTTTTTGGTAACATCTTTGATTCTGACTCATTCAACATCAATGGCTTAACGATGAGTGATGCTAATACGCCTTTCTTTAACGAAGAAGCCAATCGTGAAACACGAGGAGTGGAAATTAGTTTAATCTTAGATATTTACACGGACATCAATTCAATTGGCTTGTCTGGTGGCGCTGCTTTTTCATCCGATTTAATCAATCCGATTCTCTTTGATGATCTTCTGACGAAAATGCATTCATCGAATGTCTTTAATTCCTTTAAACAAGGAAACAGTTATGTCAGTGAAGATTTAACCATCTTTGAACAAACCGTGAGAATGATTTTAAATACATCCACCATTGACACCTTTGTATACGACGGCGAAATTAATTCTGCTCGATTAGGCTTTCTACAAGAGGACATGAGTGTAATGGTCAACAACTTTGGAAATCTCAGTATCACCGATGATTGGGCTGGTGAAACAGGCGAAATTTCTAAGATTGTTGCAATCTTATCAGCGTTTAAAAATCTCGATCTTGATTTTAGTTCATTCTCTGGACCGGGGTCTTCAGAAAGTTTAGCAAGTTTAATTGATACCCCTGCTGGTTTAACAAAAATTGAAAACTTGCTTTTGGCGATGAACGATTCGCTCATCGTTTATCCCGCCATTCCTAATTTATTTTCTAACATGTTAGCCGGTGGGGATTTTTCTTCGATTGGTGTGAATTTCGCGATGGCAAACTTTCGTTATCGTGGGAATAGAAATAATCCGATTAGTCCAGTAGTTGATGACATTTATCTTCCTTATGAACCGACAGAAATATCGGCAATTTTATCGATTTTCTCAGACGTGAAAATAGTGGGTAATCGAAGTTACGGATCGATTAAGGATTTATCTGATGAAGGCATTGATGACATGGCCAACTTGGTCACGGATTTATATGAGTCTCAAGTGTTTCACCAAACTGGACCAGCGACGGCATTGGGCACAGATTTAACCATCTTTGAACAAATGATGGCGAAGATGTTTAAAGACACCGGAATGGCTGCGCTTGCTTATGATGCCAATCGTTTGGCGGATGCGCCGTTTGGTAATGCCAATGCCAAAGCGAACCACTTGGTGTTAAACTTCTCCACATTATTCCCTGTCAACAACACCACGCATTTAACCGATGGGTGGTTGAATGATGGGGCTCAAGTTGGGGAAATAACAGCCTTCTTTAGAATTTTTAAAGAATTTAAAGTTGCTTTGCCAAATCTAGAAAGCGCATCCTCGATTGATCCAGGCGCATTATCACCCACGTCAATTGGGCGAATCATGGCGGCCTTAAATTATTCATCCTTAACCTCCGATGCCGTTAAAAAGATGGTTCAAGACGCCTTTGAAAGTATTGAGTTTGGTACCTACACAGAAGATAACGAAACCTATGAATTGACCCCAGTTGAGTTTTTACTTGAAGATATCGATGTGATGGATTATAACGTCCTCCCTGGAACTGCCACCCGAGTTGGGTTGATTCGCGGTTTATTGGTTGGTTTTTACGATGAAGGGGATGAAGCATACATTTCCATTAGTGGCGGCTTTAATGTCACAAGTTTCTTAAATGATGGAGGATCTCTCTTCCCCTTGGTTAATTTGCTCTCAAAATCAAACATATTTGGTAATCATGCAACCAATATTCTTAACCCATCTGCAAGTCAAACAGGACTGACTCCTTTTAATGTCACGACCCCAGGTAGTTTTAAAACCCGGGCCCTCACATTCTATAATTTTTTAAATACAGCGAATGTTGGAAAGTATTTTAATTATCTAACCACCTTACCAACTGATAAAGAAGCCAAAGTGATTCGGGTTGAAAATATTTTTGCTGGCGATTTTGATGAACCATTTGAAGCCAATCGATTAGACTCATTTATTGCGACGATTTCTGGATTTACTAATGTTTCTAATGCAGCCAACCTCGATGAATTTAGCGCGGAAATGCGTGCGTTAATTGAATTAACGTATACGGCAACCGGTCACACGATTACCGATCGCGCCTTCATGGTTTCTGAGTTATCGGCAGGATTCTTTACTGATATTTTTAAGAATGAATATGTTTTGGTTGAAGATACTGAAGCTCCATACTTTGGTGACGCCAGTAATCCTTTAAAACAATTAAATTTCTATGATGCTAATTTTGATTTAACCAATGATTTCCAACTCTTAAATCCAATTGAGGCAGATGGCTTTGAAGGGGCTTTGGAATTTTTATCAGCGATTAAAGGAATTTCAAACCCACCAAGTTCAACCGATGTGACTGCCATGGAATCAGCCTTGATAAAGATGGGTTCACGAGCCAACCTCCTTGTTCCTGGAGGGCCTTACCCTACTGCGACTGACTTCACGACTTGGTCTGATGCAAAAATTAGTCAAATTGCTCAGTTATTTTACGGTGCTAGAATTGTGACTAATACAGGTTTTGACGGTTTGTCGGCGTTGATTGTCACCGTGACGACCCCAAACCCATTTACCAATCCAAGCGGCATTCTAACTATTCTAAGTCAACAACCATATGAAGATGATTTTGTCTTTGAAATTGAGGCGGAAAAAATCTCTTACGCTTTTGGTGCCTAAAGGCGATGAAAACCTTTGAAGTTAATCCGCGCTCAACCTTGAAAAAAACGATTGCGATCATGTCTAGTAAAGGTGGAGTTGGCAAAAGCACAGTCACTGCTTTAATTGCAATCCATTTGACTCGACTAGGAAAAAGAGTTGGCATTTTAGATGCCGATATCATTGGCCCAACCATCTCAAAGTTATTTGCCATCACAGATAAAATCGTTGGCCAAGATGGTTTGATCTTACCGGTGGTCACCTCATTAGGGATTAAGTTAATCTCTTCACAGCTTTTATTATCAACACAAGATGAACCAATTGTTTGGCGTTCTCCACTCGTCCTTGATTTGATTCGGCAATTTTATGTCGATGTGATTTGGGGAGAACTCGACTATTTATTGATTGATTTACCACCTGGAACAGGGGATGTCGCAATGACGGTGTTAGAAAGTCTTCATGTCGATGAAATCATCATGGTGACCACCCCACAAGAAATTGTTCAAAGTATTGTCAGTAAAGGCATCCAAATGGCCGATATTGTCAAAAAACCAATCAAAGGCATCATCGAAAACTACAGTTATTTTGTCTGTGATCAATGTGATAAGAAGCATTCATTTTTTCAAACATCATCACACATGCCAATCTGGGAAAAATATAAGATTCCTCTGTTGGCAACATTACCCCTGCAATCAGATTTACCTAGTTTGATTGATAATGGTAAAATTGAACAAGTATCAATGATTGACATTGAAGCAATGCTTCAACATTGGAAGGATTGATTATGGATTCAAAAGAATACATCACAAGAAGAGAAAAATTATTTCAGCACATCATGGAGCAATCCATTGTTATTTTATATTCAGGTGGGCTTATCAAATCAAGTGCGGATGCTACGTTCCCATTTGTTGTCAATAAAAACTTCTTTTACTTAACAGGTATTGAGCAAGAAAATAGTATTTTGGTGATGTTAAAAACACCAACCACCGTCAAAACGTATTTGTTTATTGATGAAATTGATGAAGCGAAAACGCGATGGGTTGGTAAGAAACTTGATGTTGAAACTGCCACCAAGACCAGTGGCGTTCATGATATTTTCATGATGTCCATGGTTGATACGAGACTTAAAGAAATGTTATTGGATACCAATGGATACGGCAAAGTGACTCACGCCTACCTCGACTTGGAAAAGAATAACGTGATTGATGGTCATTTAAAAACAACGGAACGTGTTGCTGAAGACTTAAAGAAACAATACCCAGCATTAACGATTGAAAATGCATATCCAATCTTAACGAAACTCCGCATGATTAAATCGCCAAAAGAAGTTGAGGCCATTCGTGTTGCCATCAAAGGAACTGCATATGGGTTACAAAGTATTCGTAAACACTTAAAGCCTGGATTGTTCGAACATCAAATCGAAGGTTTATTCCAATACGCGATTAAAGAGTATGGGAATATGGGTTTGGCGTTTGAAACCATTATTGCCAGTGGTAAAAATGCCATCATTCTTCACTACCCAAACCCCAAAGATAAAATCGCAGATGGTGCATTGGTCCTTTGTGACCTTGGCGCGACCAATGGTCAGTACCGAGGTGATATTACCAGGACGTATCCAGCGAACCGAAAATTTAATCCGTTACAAAAACAAATCTATGAAACCGTCTTAAAAGCTAATCAATTGATTATTCAAATGGCAAAACCAGGATTAAAAATTGTTGATTTACAACAAGCGTGCTTAAAGTTTTTGGCAGATGCTGCTGTCAAAGAGGGTTGGATTAAAACCCCAGAAGACATAGGTAAAATTTACTATCACAACGTCGGTCACCATTTAGGATTAGATACCCACGATCCAATCGGGCGTGATATTCCTTTAGAACCAGGATGTGTCATCACGGTTGAACCAGGCTTATACATCAAAGAATTAGGGATTGGTATTCGCATTGAAGATAACATTTTAATCACGGAAAAAGGTTGTGAAAATCTCTCCGCTGACATTCCTAAAACCATCGAAGAAATCGAAAATTAACCTTCGACTTCTCGGAAACAAGAACCGCCAATAAATTCGCGAATCAATGAGTTAGATGGAATCCATTTTTCATCAATATCAACAAAGTATTTAAGCATTCTGATTAATCGTTCTGCCGTTGGAAAATAGATCGACTCTTTATCAATGGAACTTAAGACTGGAATCGCATAACGTTTCATCACGCATAATTCATAAGGCAAAAAAGAGTTATAAACATAATCAGCTTCTTCTTGGGTTTTATAAATCCAAGTAAATTCTCCACGTCGTACAGAAGGCCACATGTCAATGGTTTGCTCTGCTGGAGATCCGCGATATTTTTTATCTCTGACCATGCGCCTTAATAATCGTAAATCGGTTAAACTCATAGGATTATGATCATCATAATTTATTTGAGATTGTGGAGAAATATATATTTTATATTTTTGAGTTTTTGGCACCACAGAGGTTAAGGCATCATTGAGCGCGTGGATGCCTTCAATAATGATTAATGTATCTTCTTGGATTTTTAACTTTTTAGGTTTTTCCAATGCTGAATCAAATTTGCTATTCGGTAATTGGACTTCTTCCCCATTGATTAATTGGGCAAGGTGCTCATTGAATAATGAAAGATTTAATGCATGAATGCTTTCAAGGTCTGGTTTTCCATCGCTATCTTTTGGTGCTTGATCTTTTGGTAAATAATAATCGTCGATTGAAATCCGAATCGGTTGAAAGCCGCGAGACATGAGTTCAATTCTTAACCGATTGGCAAACGTGGTTTTACCCGAAGAGGACGGCCCTGCAATACAAATGAGGCGTAGGTTATCTCGTCGATGTTCAATGGCTTCACCTAATTCCACTAACATTCGGGAATGCTTCGCCTCACATAAGTTGATGAAATCAACCACCCGGTCTTCCGTCACAAATTTATTGATACGAGCAACCGAGTCTGCTTGGGTAATCGCCGACCATGCATGAGCTTCCTTTAATGTTTGGCCGAAAATCGGGGCATCTTCAAAGGGGGGAATTTGTCCTTTTGTCTCAGAACGAGGGTACTGAATGATGATGCCAGGAGGGTAATAAATTAATTTCCAATCTTTAATAAAACCACTAGAAAGTGCCATCATTCCGTGCATGTAATTGATGTAATCACCGCTACGATAAAAATGAACAGTTTTTTCAGGTCGATATTGAAGAATCTCTAATTTATCCTTAAAATCAAGTTTTTGATAGTTTGCAATTGCCTCATCTTTATTGACGATGGTTCTTTCAAAAGGTAAATTCAATTGAACTAAACTCTTTAATTGAGCTTCTAGCTTTTGAACAAAAGAAGGATCAATTTTTTTCGGATTGATAAATTCCATGAATATTGAACGTGAAATGTGATAGGAAAAACGAAAACGATATAAAGGATTGAGTTGATGAACTGCCATGGCAACAAGGTAACGTAATGTTGTTTCGTAGGTCCTAACCGCATCTTGTTGAAGAATGGTTAAAAATTCAATGGTCGCGTCAAAATAAACTTCATAATTTAAGTCACGAATTCGATGATTTACTTTCGCACATAAAAATTGATGGTTCTTGGAAAGCAATGACTTTAAAGAAACCTTTTCTTCAAAGGTTTTTTCTTTATTCAGATAGTGAAGTTTGAATGCCATGATGACCCCTTGTTTACCTTATGAGGTAAACATTAAATTATAAACGATTATGATTAAAAAACGACGAATAGGTTTTTAACTTTAAGGTACCTTCATCAATTTAAGTTAATTGACATCGGATGAGACGGAAACATAATCGACCATCAAGGCTCGGAAACGTTGAATATTATAAAAAGCTTGATGAGAGGGAATCCGATGAATTCTTTCCTCACCATTCAAAATAAACAGCGTTGGAGTTGAAAAACCTTCAGGAAAATAATTTGGAAATTCCTCTTGAAACATCGATAAATGATGCAAATGCTCAAGGGTATCTAAATAGTAAACCATCGCTTTTGATGTTGCAATCCAATCTAAGAATACTGGTTGAAATTGTAAGCAACTTGAACAAGTCGGATTTCCTACGTATAACAAATAAGGATCATTGTCATTAGATAATTCAATCAAATCATCCAAATCAATACGGCTGGTCAATGCCTCCATTGAAATAGTGGTTGGTGGGGATGTGAGCAGAAGTGGATTCATCGCAATAATGGTTGCATTAGCATTGATTTGGCAACCAACAAGGACAGTGGATAAGACCAGTAAAATAGTTCTTCGTAATGGTAAATTCATAACAAAATTATATCATTGGCGATTGGATTTATACGTTATATGTTTATAATGGAAAAGAGGTACTTATCAAATGAATGTATGGCATGATGTATCAAAAAAAAGAATTAATCCTGAAAAATTCTTAGCTTGTATTGAAATTTCCAAAGGTTCAAAAAACAAGTATGAGATGGACAAAGAAACCGGAGCCCTTATCCTTGATCGCGTGTTATTCACCTCAACTCATTACCCACAAAATTATGGGTTTATCCCTAAGACCTATGCTGGTGATTTAGATCCTTTGGATGTCCTGGTCTTATGCTCAGAATCTATTCAACCACTTGCGTTGGTTGAGTGCTATCCCATTGGCGTGTTTAAGATGATCGATAATGGCACTGTGGATGAAAAAATCATTGCCATCTCAGTTTCTGATCCAGTGTTTAGCTCGTATAAAGATCTCAAAGATATTCCTGACCATGTTTTTAATGAAATGAGACATTTTTTTCAAGTGTATAAAATGCTTGAAGGTAAGGATACTTTTGTCTCTCAAGTTGAAGGCAAAGATGTTGCGATTGATATCATTAAAAGTAGCATCAAATCTTATGAGGAACATTTCGAAGGTTAATTCGGATGAATCATATCGTCTTATTCCATCCTGAAATTCCTCAAAACACTGGAAACATCATGCGGACAGCGATGGCCACGGAATCCAAACTTCATATCATTGGGCCCTTACCATTCACCTTGAATGATGAAACCATTAAACGTACCGGCCTTGATTACCGAGAACACGTCCATTATCACTATTATGATTCTTACCAAGATTTTATGGATAAAAATCATCACCCCGTGCTTCATTGCTTGACTCGTTATGGGGATAAAATATATACAGACATCACTGTAAAAAATAAAGTAGAAGATATCTATCTTATGTTTGGTTCAGAGACAAGTGGTTTAACCCCAGAAATCATGAAACAACATCAACATCATTTATACCGGATTCCGATGAGCATCCTAGCAAGAAGTTTAAACGTATCCAATACTGTCGCCTTGGTGATCTACGAAATTCTACGTCAGCAACAATTTTCAGGATTAGCCACCAAAGAAGTTTTAAAAGGTGAACACTTCCTTAAAGACAAATTAAATCAGTAGCGCTTTACCATGGTTAGCAGTTGATTTGCCCAATCTGGATTGGCATGAACCTTAATTTTTTTAGCGTCTTTGACAATCACTTGTCCTAACTGAGTGGTTCGTTTTAATGATCCTACTTTTGCATACGTCACTTCACCTGATATTTTTTTAGCTAAGGCAAGGACAAGCTGAGCCCCTTTGATGATGGCGTCGTGATCAAAAGTTGCCTGATGAACGATTAAATGGCTTCCAGGTTCCCCATATATATGCATAAAAATATCACTTTTCTTGGCAATGGAAAAAGTTAGAAAGTCATTTTGCTTTGAATTTTTTCCAAAGGAGAACTTTACGTTTTGATCGATGATAAAGTAGGGAGATTGATGACTAATTTGAATTGGTTTTGGTTTGATGCCACTAATGACATGTTCTTGAATTAAAAACGATTGGACCAATTCAAGGTCATTCCAGGTTGGTTTGCTCACCAAGTTAAGATGATATAAATATGCTTCAATATTCTCTTGGTTTTGTTTTAGTTGGTGGTTAACTTCTTTCACGCCTTGTTTGGCTTTTTTGACCAAACGGTAGAGATGATTGACCCCATCATAATTGCATTTAAACGTTAGGTTAGGTTTAGCAAGACGAAAAGGATTAGGATAATCCGACCAAGGTAAATTTGGTTCTGTCTGGATTGCTTCAGCGATGTCTTGATAATGAAGATTTTCTTGATGGTTTTTCATGTCTTTTTCTAACGCAGCATGACGCTTAACTATTTTTTGATAATGTGACTTCATCATGGAATGATATTGTTTTGCCAAGACATTTAAATGAAGCGTAGCGATATCTAACGAGTCATCTAACTTAAATCTAGACGCCTTAGGATGAATTGCCTCTTTTGGTTGCCATCCAAGGATAGAATCAAAGATAGGGATATCATGTTTCAATAACGTCAGTCTTGGTGCATAAGGTGCCAATTGAATACGTAAGATTAGAGGTTCTTTCAGTGACGCTTCTTGTGAGTTGGATAATCGTATATTCAATCGAGCATAATCATCTACATTCGCTTCCATAATGATTAAATCGTGAAGATGTTGATCCAATCCATGGGGGACAATATTTTTGAATGAATTATTTTTTTCTAAAAGCGTCTGAATGTGCATACGAGGATTGACATTATCAAGACTAATCACCCAACCCAGTTCTGGTTTATGATTCAATAAAAGAATCCAATCATGATTAGGAAATAAGTAGATGTGGTGAATTTTCTTTCCGATCAATGTGGCGGTAAAGTTTGCTGGTAAAATCGTGGATAAATCCATAAAAAAAGTATAGCATAAACGATGCTTTGATTGACTTTTAGCTCGATTCATATGATAATTTTTCAAAGCTTATGAAGCCAGGATTATTAATTATATTAAGTGGTCCCTCCGGCGTTGGAAAAGGAACCATTCGAAAACGCATCATGGAAGACGAAAGTCTTCAACTTTCATATTCCGTTTCGATGACGACTCGATCAAAACGAACAGGGGAAATCAATGGCAAAGATTATTTTTTTGTGGATCAACCAACTTTTCAGTCTGCCATTGACCAAAACAATTTATTGGAGTGGGCTGAATTTGTAGGTAATCGTTATGGGACGCCTAAAGCTGAAGTTCAACAATTACGTAGTTTAGGCAAAAACGTCTTATTAGAAATAGAAATCAACGGGGCCAAACAAGTCATTGCTAAAACCATGGGTCCAGGTTTGGTGACGATCTTTTTAATGCCTCCTTCCTTTGAGGCTCTTGAAGCAAGAATTAGAAAACGAAAAACTGAATCAGAATCAATCATTCAAGAACGATTAGAAAAAGCTAAAAGAGAAATGAATCTGCATCATGATTATCAATATCTTGTGATCAATGATAATCTTGAACGCGCTGCAGATCAGATTAAACAAATCATTAAAGAAAGAATGCAATCCATGCACCCATGAAGACCTACATTTTAGAGGTCTATATCGAACATCAGTTACAACAACTTAATCGCCCATTTACATATCTTTATCATGGTGTATCTATTCCACAACGAGGCATACGTGTTCGCGTTCCCTTTCATCAACAATCCTTAATTGGATATGTGACCAAAGTCACTGAAACCAACGATGTTGAAAGTTTAAAAGCTAACAGTCCTTTTCCAATTTCAGATATTGACTCATTACTCGATGAGACCCCAATTTTATCCGAAGAGCTATTGTTATTGGTCGATCACCAAGCAACCCAATATTTTTCCTCAAAAATTGCCATGCTACAAGCGATGCTTCCACCTTCTTTATTTCCATCCAAACGAGGGTTAAAAGGGCCTAAAATCGCCTATGAATCTTGGTTGAAGATCCATCCCACTAGCCCACTACCTTCGATGAACGGAAGACAACTTGGTTGGTGGCAAATGGTTGAAAATCAAACTCGGATTCGCTTGCACGACATCAAAAGTAAAGCGGCGATTAGGTATTTAACTGAATCAGGTTTGGCGTCGATTGAAAAAGAAGAAAAGAGAAGATTCGTTTTCAATTCCCTCACGGTTGAAAATAGACCGACTTTGACAGGACAACAAAAACAAGTCATTGATGAATTTAATCAATCAAAAGCCCTGGTATATTTACTCGAAGGCGTGACTGGCAGTGGCAAGACGGAAGTTTATCTCAACCTTTCTGAAACCATGATTTCTTCTAACCAATCTGTATTAATGATTGTTCCAGAGATTGCCTTAACACCCGTGATGATGAGTTACTATCGTCAACGATTTGGAGAAAAAGTTGCTATCCTTCATTCTGGGTTAACGCCTGCAGAAAAATTTGATGAGTATCGGCGGATTTTAAATGGACAAGCGGTGGTGGTGGTTGGCGCAAGATCAGCAGTTTTTGCCCCCTTACAACATCTTGGTTTAATTATTCTTGATGAAGAACATTCGGAAACCTATAAGCAAGACAATGCTCCTCACTACCACGCTCGGGAGATAGCCCTTTGGAGAAGTCAGTATCACCAATGTAAGCTTCTGATGGGAACGGCAACACCCTCTTTAGAATCAAAAGCTCGGGCTCAAAAAGGTCTATATCAACTCCTTAGCTTGCCTCATCGAATTCACGATCAACATATTCCTAAGACAACGATTATTGACATGACAGATACTAAGCAATTATCTCGAGACAACTCTTTGTTTTCTCACGCATTGTTAAAAGGAATAGCCGATCGCTTATCTAAAAAACAACAAGTCATCCTGCTTGTGAATCGCCGAGGTTATGCCCAAAGTGTTATTTGTCGGTCATGTCAACATTTATTCATTTGCCCAGACTGCCAAGTTCCACTTGCATATCACTCAAAAATCGATAGTTTAAAATGCCACTATTGCGATGTCATTGAAACCCTTCCTAAACAATGCCCATCATGCCAATCTCATCAATTGATGAAACAAGGTTTTGGAACCGAACAAGTGGTGAGTATTTTAGAAAAACTATTTCCGCAAGCAAACGTGGGTCGACTTGATGCAGACATGACTGGATTAAGAAGTTCAATCACAGAAACCTTAAAAAAAGTCCAAGATGGTTTCATTGATATTTTGGTTGGAACACAAATGGTTGCCAAAGGTCATGATTTTCCTAATGTTACCCTTGTTGGGGTGATGCTTGCAGATTTAGGCTTACATGTACCGCATTATCGAGCCTCAGAAAGAACCTTCCAATTGATTGCCCAAGTGGTTGGAAGAACGGGGAGAGGTCCTCAGTCTGGAGAGGCCATCATTCAAACCACGATGCCTGAACATTACTCAATCGTCTTAGGTAGTCAACAAAACTATCAACAATTTTATCTTCGAGAAATGAAAGAACGAAAGATCCTTCAATACCCTCCCTACACGTATCTAGCAAGATTTGAATTATCATCTCGCGATCAGGAGATGGTTGATGAAGTTGCTTTAGAATTACACCAATTACTTGTTGATCAATTAGAGTCGATTGCTACGGTGATAGGGCCGAATATACCTTACCCAGAATATTTTGCAGGTCTTTTCCGCAGAAGGGTTCTTATCAAGTACAAAGACTATGCACAGTTATATGCTCGATTAAATTCAATTTATGAACTCCTCGTATTAAAAAAACAAGTGAAAATAAATTTTAATTTAGACCCTTATGACCATTAGGTCTTTTCGTATCATTTTTAACCTATTTAGTTTAAAATAAAACAAGTATGAGGTTGACGGATGCACATTGAAATTTTTGGACTAGATAAATATGTGGTTGCTACGCTTAGTGAACAACTCCATTTACCACTGATCAAGTTAACAAAAGTTAACGAAAAAGATCTCTTCTTTTCTGTCTTTGAAAGCATGATTTTTCATCGAGGTGTTGATCAAAACGCTTGGCACACAGTCATTCGAATTTTTCTTGTTGAGACTGACATGAAATATCAAGAAGAATTGAAAGCTTTATTTGTTGAGGCATTAAAAGATCAAACCATTCATCTTCACTTTGAATTTTATCCTCAGTTAAAACAAAATATTCATCATGTGATTAGAGAAGACTATCCATTATTTGTCTCTGAATCTAACGCTGTCAACATTGAAGAAGTAGAACCAACACCTCAAGAAATTTTTCACGGCAATGTTTTTGAAGGTAAAGAAAAAGAATTGGATTCAATAATTCAACCTACCAAAAAGAAAAAACCATCGTAATGAGTACCATCCATCCCCATGAATGAATTACTTATTGTAGGCAATGTTTTAACAAAGATTATAGATCAGCACCAAAATTTTTCTGATGCACTCAAAGAAGGTGTCCAAGAAGCGAATGCGACCACATCTCAAGGACTGATTCGCTCATTAACAAGCTGTGAGCTCCATCACCATCGTTTATTGGAACATGTGGTGAATCGTTTTGTGAATCACTTAGACCCTAAGGATAAATTAATTCTACAAGCTGCCATTGGTAATAATGTATTTGTCAAAAGATTACCTCATGATCAAGTCATGGTTTTTATCCATCAATTTTTAGCAGAAAGAAATGTTGTAAAAACATCCATGGATGAATTGCTTTCGCTTGCTTCCCCTGGAAAAAATTTAATTGATTCTCTCATCAAAGAAAATTCAATTACTTACCTAGGCATTAAATTCAACACTCCTGAATGGTTGGTATTGATGTGGATCAAACACTTTGGATTAACCATTACGTTAAAAATATTATCCACGAACAACAAACCGGTTTTACAAGCATGCCGAGTGAATACGCTAAAAACCACCACACATAAATTATTAAAGCAGTTTTCAGACCTCACGGAAACCCCGGTTGAAGATACGGTCATTTATCAAGGGAAAGCCCCTTTAAAAAATCACCCAGCTTATATGCAAAATTTAATTTTTCAACAACGACTGGCAGTGACAGACATTGTTAAACAATTTAGTTTCGATAATGTCAAAGGTGAAATGCTACTGGTTGAAACACGTCCACAAGCTTTGTATTTAGAACTTCCTGTTTATACCGAACAAAACATTAGAATTAATATTGTCACCAATGCGATTGAAAGAAAACTTGCGATGCAAAAGTCTCTCCATTCATTTCAACTCTCTAACATTGCCTTGTATGAATCTGAACCTAAAGGTTTAATCACCTATCTTTCGAAAAAACAAGACGTGGTTTTCGTGGTCCCCCAATGCTCAAAATTTGATTTAATCAGATCTTTACCTGATTTTTTCATTCACTTTAAACAAGAAGATCTTGATAATTTAATTGTTTCTGAGAAACAAGCCCTTTTTGAATCAAGTCAGTTTGTTGAAGAACGTGGCTTATTATTCTATGGGGTTAACACGATGAATCAAAAAGAAGGTAAATTGTTGATTGAAGAATTTTTACTGCAACAACCTCAGTTCAAACTGATTCAAGAATTTCAATACTTCCCGTTTGATAAATTCAATACAGCGCTGTATGTTGCAGCGATGAGAAAGAGTAAATAGTTATGGAAAGCATCTTTGGTCAAACCCTTTCACAATTAGAAAACACCCTTGAATCTTGGAATCAAAAATCTTTTTACGCCAGTGTCATTTATGATTGGATTTATGAAAAGAAGATTCGTTCATTTCAAGCGATGACAAATATTAGTTTAACCTTACGTGAACAACTAGAAAAAAACTTTCATTTCCAATTACCCTCGATTCATGTTCGCCGAGACTCAGTTGATAAAACCGTCAAACTACTTTTAAAGTTGGAAGATGGATTCTTAATCGAAGCTGTTTTAATGCGCTATAACTACGGTAATGTCATCTGTGTGACCACGCAAGTTGGTTGTAACATCGGATGTTCTTTCTGTGCTTCCGGGTTGCTCAAACGCCAACGGAATTTAACGGCTGGTGAAATGATTAGTCAAATTGTTGTTATGAATGATTTATTAGATGCAGAAGGTAAAAAGCAACGCGTCAGTCATATAGTTGCCATGGGAACAGGCGAACCATTTGATAACTATGAACATGTGATGAACTTCATTCGGATAGCCAATCACAACAAAGCATTGTCCATTGGTGCTCGTCATATTACCGTTTCCACATCAGGCTTTCCTGAAAAAATTAAGGAATATGGCCGTGAACCGTTACAAATTAACCTTGCGGTTTCCTTGCATGCTCCTACGAATGAAATTCGAACAAGGCTCATGAAAATCAATCAAGCGTTCCCTTTGGAAAAGTTAATGCCAGCGATCAAAGATTATCAAGCGAACTCAGGAAGAAGAATCACTTTTGAATATATTCTCATTGAAGGGATTAACGACCAACTTGAACAAGCAGATCAACTTGCTGAACTCGTGAAGGATATTTTCTGTTATATCAATTTGATTCCTTATAACGCTGTCATGGAAAATGAATATCGCCGTCCCCATCCTCAAGCAGTGAATGCATTCATGAGCCGGTTAATTGAATTGGGTGTCAATGCCACTGTCCGTAAAGAATTCGGTCATGATATCGAGGCAGCCTGTGGTCAATTAAGAGCTAAACACAAAAATGAAGAAACGCGGTAGTTTTGCATTTAATTCAGATATTGGAAAGGTGAGAACCACCAACGAAGATCAAGTGGTGGCTCTGATTAACCGCCACCAAGATATTTTGCTTGCAGTCGCCGATGGAATGGGTGGTCATGCCCGGGGCGACCTTGCTTCAAGACTAGCCATGCAATCGTTAACCAAAGGTTTTAAAAATACGTTTGGTTTATTAACGTCAAAAACGGCAACCTTATGGTTAAGGCAACAAGTGGTTCAAGCCAATCGTAGCATCCATCAAGAAGCGCAAAAGAGCTCTTCTTTAAAAGAAATGGGCACGACGCTGGTGATTGCTTTGATTGTCAATAAGGACCTGATTATTCTTAACATCGGTGATTCTCGAGTTTATTTATTTGATGAAGGAAAACTTACACAAGCTACTGAAGACCAAACGTATGTTGAATATTTATTTCGCCAAGGAAAAATCACAGAAGAACAAAAACTTAATCACCCCCAAAAACACGTTTTACTAAACGCGTTAGGGCTTAATAACGCTGTTTCTTATGATGTGAAAATTGTCCCTTATCAACAACAAACCATCCTTGTTTGTAGTGATGGGTTATATAACAATTTAACCGAAGGTGAGCTAACCACGATCATACGGTCCTCGGATACACCTCAACAAAAGGTTGACTCTTTAATCCATTTAGCCAATGCCAATGGCGGCACTGATAACATTGCCGTGGCCATTTGGGAACCGGAAAGATGATTTTAGAAAACGACATTATTGATGAACGTTATCGGATCATCAAAGAATTAGGTGAAGGTGGTTTTGCCTACGTTTATCAAGCAGAAGATCTCATCACAGGAAAAGAAATTGCCTTAAAAATCATTAAGGAAAATGCAATAAAGTCAAAAGATAACATCACACGATTTGAACGAGAAGCTCGTGCATCTGCGGCCTTAAATCATCCTAATATTGTCCGGGTTATCAATATTGGATATCACCAAAATCTTCCTTATATGGCTTCGGAATTAATCAAAGGCAAAACCTTACGTGGTCAATTGGATGATCAAAAGCGGTATGGATTCAAACAAGCTTGTGAGATCATGTATCAACTTTGTGACGCGGTTGCCTTTGCTCACCAAGCCCTTGTCATCCATCGTGACATCAAACCCGATAACGTGTTTATGACCCCAGATGAAACCATCAAACTTGGTGACTTTGGGATTGCCTTCTTCGAAAATTCCCGTCGGGTCACCAAGAGTCAAGTCATCATTGGATCCGTTCATTATTTGCCTCCAGAAGTCACCAATGGCCAATCACCCACGTTTAAAAGTGATATTTATTCTTTAGGCATTACTTTCTTTGAACTCGTGACTGGAAAAGTTCCTTTTGAAGGTAATAACCAAATTACAGTCGCGATGAGACATATCAAAGAAAAATTTCCTTCGCCTCGTCAATGGATTCCCTCGACGCCAAGAGCGATTGAACGAATTATTCTCAAGGCTTGTCGGAAAAATCCTCTTGATCGTTATCGAACGGTCTTAGAATTTCAAAAAGAAATAAAAGAATGTTTAGACAATCCAACATTAATTACACCAAAACGGTCTTTCTGGGCAAAATTGTTAGGTTTAAAAGTTGACGAAGCATGATCGCAACGATTGTAAGTCTTAACTTTGGTTCTTACCTCGTTCATGAACATAATCAATTTTATTTATGCCATTTACCAAAATCCGATAAAAATTTAATTAAACCTGTGGTCGGAGATCACGTTCAACTTGATGAAAAAAAGGAACAAATTGTCGATCTATTGCCTAGGAAATCGTTTATCAAAAGACCACGAGTCGCTAATCTTACAGACCTTGTCATTGTCAGTAGTTTGGTTGAACCAAGTTTCTCTTTCTACTTATTGGCGTTATTCATTACCTTTGCTCGATACTATAATTTGCACGTCACCATCATGATTACCAAGACTGACCAAATGGCTATGACTCAGTATCAATCTTCATGGAACTATTTGTCTGCCCAGGGATTTTCGATTTTATCTTTTCAAAAGGATTTGCCTGATATTCACATGCTTTCAAGTTTAGTGTCACCAGGTAAAGTCGTCGCCTTTGCCGGACAAACAGGGGTTGGTAAATCAACCCTCATCAATGCATTAAACCCAGACTTTGATCGTCAAATCGGTAGTTATTCTCAAGCTTTAGGCAGAGGGAAACACCAAACCAAAGAAGTGATTCTGCTTCCTTTTCAACAAGGTTACATCGTCGACACACCAGGGTTTTCTTCACTGACGTTACCGATGCTTAAACACGACGCTGCAAAAGTATTTCCCGGATTTGAAGCCCATGTGGGCCAATGTAAGTTTTTTAATTGTACTCATCAACAGGAACCACATTGCTACATTCAAGATCTTGTGCAACATGGTAAAATTCCCTTAGAGATCTATCAAGACTACCTCAAGTTAATTGCAAAACTACCAGAACAAAAGGAGTTTCAATAAATGAGACCCATACAGATTGCCCCTTCGTTACTCGCTGCTAATTTTGCATCATTAGAAAATGATGTGAAACGGATGATGAAGCATCAAGTCGAATACCTGCATTACGACATCATGGACGGTCATTTTGTTCCTAATCTATCCTTTGGGGTCCCCGTGGTTGCTAGCATCAGCAAATTATTTAAGGTTACTCATGATGTGCATTTAATGATTGAAAAACCTCGTGATTTTTTTGATGCCTTCATCCAAGCTGGAGCAACGATCATCACCTTTCATTATGAAGTTGGAAATGATGTGAAAACGATGCTTTCTTGGATTGATTATTTACATCAACACAAGGTGAAAGCTGGCATCAGCATCAAACCCAAAACAAAGGTTGAAGTTCTTAAACCATTGATTGGTCATGTGGATGTATGTTTGGTGATGTCAGTAGAACCTGGGTTTGGAGGTCAAACTTTTCTATCCAGTGCTATCGATAAAGTTAGTTGGTTAAGAAAACAAATCGATGTACAAAAATCAAGAACCTTGATCGAGGTGGATGGTGGCATCAATGCAGAAACCGGCAAACAATGCCGAATTGCTGGTGCAGATATTCTTGTCGCTGGTTCCTATTTATTTAATCATCCTCAATTAAAAGATGCCTTCCAATCTCTTCGCGATGAATGATGCCATTCTTTGGATGCTATGGGTGCTTATTTGGATAAGTTTTTCAGGTTATTTATATTTTTCAATCCAAAGCTATCAACAATTTAAAAAAGTTCCCTTTCGCTTTCAAGAACATCTTCCATTTGAATTACATGATATCTATGTTGAATCTGGTCAACGCTTGCCAAGCTTAAGGTGGCTCTTGCTCGTCACCATCGTCAGTCTCTTTGCGTATTGGGAAGCTTTTTTTGTCATTCCCACGATGCCATTAACCTATGGATTGTTAATCTTGATGACATTTTTCTTATTATCCTTATTAGGCGTATTTATCATAAGAACAAAAAGAATTGAACCATATTTATTATTGGTGACGACTTATTTTGTTTCAACCTCAGCGATGTTCTTTCTGGCAAGTTATATTATTTTGATCACACCCATTAATCCGTGGCATGCATTATTTCCTTGGACCACCCTCATTCAAGGGATTATTCAACTAGGATTACTCTTGAATCCACGATTGAAAGATTGGTCAAAATTAGAAAAAGTTGAAGGCACAAATGAAAAACCACTGTATCGTCGGCCAACTCATTTTGTGATGGCCTACACCCAGTGGTTTACGTTATTGAATGTGATGATTTGGGTTTTATTAACCCAAATTGCTTTTCTTATCGGGTAGCTTGATTTTTCATCAAGGTACGATAAGCGCGAGCAGACATCTTGATGGACTTGGTAATGCCATTTTCAGTAATTTGATATTTTTGTAAATTTAAATTCCAAGTTCTACGGGTTGCACGTAAACTGTGTGAACGGGCATTGCCACTCATTGGTCCTCGACCAGAAACAGTACATACTCTTGCCATGTTTATATCCTCCAGACAACGTTGTTATCTTATCATTGCCATGGCAATAAAGCAACGATTTCTATCTTGAATGTGTTAAAATAATGGCATTGAAGGATAGACTAACGAAAGCATCCGCTTTCCTCTCACCTATCAACGCTTCATTCGTCGCTTCGCGTTAAGAAGACCAAGCGTGCATCAAGATGATGCAAAGTAAGGTGGTACCACGCGTTTGCGTCCTTCATAGGACGTTTTTCTTTTTTTAGGAGGCCTAACCATGGCATTTGATCACAAAATCATTGAACCAAAATGGCAACATTTTTGGGATGAAAAGAAAGTCTTTTATACCAATGTGTATGATTTTTCTAAACCAAAATACTATATTTTAGATATGTTCCCATACCCTTCTGCCCAGGGTCTACATGTTGGTCATCCGGAAGGCTATACGGCGACCGATATTGTTGCAAGAATGAAACGTATGCAAGGATTCAATGTCCTTCATCCGATGGGTTGGGATTCCTTCGGTTTACCAGCAGAACAATATGCCTTAAAAACCAACAATCACCCCAAGGGTTTTACGGAAAAAAATATTGCCAACATCAAAAAACAAATCAAAGCCCTTGGCTTTAGTTATGACTGGTCAAAAGAAATTGCCACCACCGATCCTCAATATTATAAGTGGACGCAGTGGATCTTTATTAAACTATTAGAAAAAGGCTTAGCTTATATTGATGAAAAACCCGTTAATTTTTGTCCGGCACTTGGGACGGTTTTAGCCAATGAAGAAGTGATTGACGGTAAATCAGAAGTCGGTGGCTTTCCAGTGGAACGACGAATGATGCGGCAATGGGTGTTAAAAATTACCGCCTATGCAGAAAAACTATTGCAAGGACTCGATACCTTGGATTGGCCTAATTCAACCAGGGATATGCAAAAAAATTGGATTGGTAAGTCAACGGGTACAGAAATTATATTCCAAGTTAAACAAGCAAAAGACTCGATTCAAGTGTATACCACCAGAGCGGATACTTTATATGGGGCAACCTATGTTGTCTTGGCACCAGAACATCCTTTGATTCAAACCATGGTCACCCCCCAACAACGAGCATTGGTTGAAGCTTATGTGACAGCGACTGCGTCAAAATCTGATTTAGACCGTACGGAATTAAATAAAGATAAAACCGGTGTTTTTTCAGGTTCATACGCAGTGAATCCTATCAATGGTGAATCATTACCTATCTGGATTGCAGACTATGTCTTGTATGGATATGGGACCGGTGCAGTCATGGCCGTTCCTGCCCACGACCAACGAGACTTTGAATTTGCAAAAAAATACAAGTTACCCATTCGTGACGTGATTGCCGGATATCAAGGGGATGCCGCCATGGTTGAAGATGGTCCACACATCAACTCAGCGTTGATTAATGGTTTAGGCATTGAAGAAGGAAAAAAGAGAATCACAGAAACTCTTATTCAACGTCAACAAGGAAAATTTAAAACCAATTATAAATTAAGAGATTGGTTGTTTTCTCGGCAACGATATTGGGGTGAACCGATTCCGGTTCTCTTAAGCAAAAAAGACGGATCAATTACACCTTTAAAGATTCATGATTTGCCATTACTACTTCCAGACTTAAAAGAATTTAAGCCCTCTGGTACTGGAGAGTCTCCACTGGCAAACGCTGGTAAATGGCTTGATGTGGTGATGGATGGGAAAGCGTATGTTCGCGAAACCAACACCATGCCTCAATGGGCTGGAAGTTGCTGGTATTATATTCGCTACTTAGATCCTCAAAATGAAAAAGTCATCGCCGATGAAAAATTATTAAAACATTGGTTGCCAGTAGATTTATACATTGGTGGGGCAGAACATGCAGTGTTGCATTTGTTATATGCTCGTTTTTACCATAAGTTTTTATATGATATTGGTGTTGTTCATACGGAAGAACCATTTAAAAAATTATTTCATCAAGGGATGATTCTTGGCGAAAATGGTGAAAAAATGTCTAAGTCTCGCGGCAATGTTGTTAATCCTGATGAGATCATTGAACAATATGGTGCGGATACACTCCGCTTATATGAAATGTTTATGGGTCCATTAGAAGCGGCGTTGCCTTGGTCTAACCAAGGGTTAGAAGGGGCTAGACGATTTCTTGATCGCATCTACCGCTTATTTACGGAAACAGAATATAAAGAAAAATGGGTACCACAAAGCGACGGTCAATTAGACTATAGCTACCATTATTTAGTGAAAAAAGTAACTGCGGATTTTGAAAATCTTCAACTCAATACGGCGATTTCGCAAATGATGATATTTATCAATGATGTGTATAAAGCGTCGAGTATTCCGGTTCCATTTTTAAAAGGCTTTGTGCAAATGCTTTCTTGTGTTGCCCCGCATTTAGGAGAAGAACTTTGGTTCATGCTTCAAGAAAAAGCATCGCTATCCTATACGCCTTGGCCAGTGGTGGATGAATCTAAACTTAAAAAATCTACCTTTGAATTACCAATTGCTGTGAATGGAAAATTAAGAGCGACCTTAACGTTCCCAATCGATATGTCTGAAAAGGAAATAGAAACGAAAGCAAAAGAGGATGACAATGTGAAGAAGCATCTTGTCGGACTTTCGATACGAAAAGTCATCTATGTCAAAGGCAAGATGATGAACTTTGTAGTAGGATAAGGGTATGTTCTTAGCAATAGACTTAGGTAACACCTCCATTAAATACGGTATTTTTGATGAGGGAAAATTGGTGAGTAACCATTATTTAGATCATCCTGCGATTCCCACGATCTTGGTTTATCAACAATGGTTAAAACCGATGTTTGATAAATATAAATTTGACCGGATTGCGATTGGTTCTGTCAAACCTCAACTCAGGCATTTAATTGTCAAAGCCCTCGCCCAATTGTCAACGATTCAACCACAAATTCTCACCCATGAATCTTATCCTAAATTCCAACTTCGCATTGATCAACCCGAAGAACTAGGCATTGATTTATTGGTGGATGCGATTGCCACCAATCAACTTTATGCCTCGGAGGCAATCATCATTGATGTGGGCACGGCAACCAAAGTGATGGCGATTCGCCAACAAGGGTTTGAAGGCGTTGCCATTGCTCCAGGCATCTCTACCTCATTCAAAGCCTTGAATCAACATACCTCATTGATCAAAACTTTGAAAATGGTGTCGCCGCAACACGTCTTTGGTAAAAATACAACCGCGGCATTATCGAGTGGGATTATTCTTGGTCACGTGCATATGTTGGAGGGACTAGTACGCCAAGGGATTACTAGCTTAGGCTGGAAATTTGCCCCGATTATTTTAACGGGTGGATATGCCCATTTATTATTACCTCATTTTTCAATGAAGGTAACCCATGATGCGAATTTGTCATTAAAGGGAATCCAGTTATGCCAATGACGACTCGAACAAGAATTCAAAACTTGACTGTCAACGCCATGCTTATTGCCCTTATCGCATTGATGGGGTTTGTTCCCTTTTTAGGATTTATACCCTTAGGAGCTTCGGTATCCATTACCATCATTCACTTACCAGTATTATTAGGTGCTGCGTTATTATCGACTCGATCGGCTACCTTACTTGGTTTAAGTTTTGGGCTTGTGTCTTTGCTCGTCGTGGTAACGAATCCTACCCCGCAACCTATAGATTTATTTTTTGTGAATCCACTGATTTCTGTTTTACCGCGAATTCTTTTTGGTTTGTTTGCAGGGATTTTATTTTCTTTTACTCGACGGTTTGCGAACTTACAACAATATGGTTTATTAAGTCTATTTGCCTTCTTAGCCACCGTCTTTCACACAGTCCTCGTCTTGAGTATGCTTTGGTTATTTGCTAGCGCAGAACTTAGTGGCCTCTTTGGTAATCTTGTGCAATTTATTTGGTATATCTTATCACTTAATGGTTTGATCGAGGCAATGTTATCAGCTCTATTAATCCCCATTTTAACCCTTGCCCTTCGGCGTATTCGGTTTGTCCAACAATTACAACTATAAAGGAGGATGCAACCATGGCATCTCAATTTTCTAATTACTTAAGTCCTTATTTCAAAGAGGCGACTGCGCAACTGCAAAAGTGGATTCAAATCCCGTCGGTTCATGATGAACGAACCATTGCGAATAAAAAGCCTTATGGAGAATCGGTCTTTCAAGCGCTTCAATTTATTGGAAAGCTTGCTGAGAAAGACGGTTTTTCCGTGGATTATTGTGATGGGCATGTGACAGAAATTTCCTATGGCCAAGGCCCACAAATCGCTGTGTATGCCCATACGGATGTTGTCCCTGTTGCTGAAGGTTGGAAACACAAACCCTTTGGTGGTGAGATTGATGGTCCGCGGATGTATGGTCGTGGGACCAGTGATGATAAAGGTCCTGCGCTTGCGTCCTATTACGCCATCAAGATGTTAAAAGATAAAAACCTTATTCAAGGTTTTCAAGTCAAACTCGTCATTGGTGGTAACGAAGAAAAAGGAAGTGGCTGCTTAAAATATTATTTTGATAAGTTACATAAACCTTATGCGGTGGCTGGGTTTACACCTGACGGCAACTTCCCATTAATTTACGGGGAAAAAGGCATTAGTAATTTTGAAATTTATGGCCATGTCCATTTTAAAGGTATTCATCGGATTCAAGCTGGGATTGTTGCGAATTCGGTCATTGATAAAGCCACTGCCGAAGTCGATTCTTTGTTCTCTTTAGAACGAGCGTTGGTTGGATTTGGCTTGCCATATGACCTCAAAGTCAATGGGGCAAGAACAACCATTACCATCCATGGGAAAGCAGCCCATGGGTCAACCCCTCAATTAGGAAAAAATGCTGGTACGGCCTTATTATCCTTTTTAGCTAAGGCTTATCCACAAGAACCTTTAACCACGATTGCAAAACAGTATGAAGATATTGAAGGAAAAAATCTTGGTATTTATTCGGAAGCGCCTTTGTTAAAAAAGACCACCAACAATATTGGATTAATCAACTATGACGGGCACCAATTTTCTTTAATTGCAAACTTCCGATTTCCAGAAAATGTGACTTACGCCAATGTCGCAAAACACGTTGCATCCATCACCCCAAAACCACTAGCATTTAGGACCTTAGGAGAATCTCGACTTCTGATCTTCGATCCAAAAGATAAGATGATTCAAACCTTACTTCAAGCTTATCAAGATGAAAGTGGCGATAAGGTCACCCCGATCATGACGATTGGTGGCGGAACCTATGCCAAAGAAGCCAAAAATACGGTTGCATTTGGTAGTAAGTTTCCAAACAAAGAAGATTTCATTCATGAAAATGATGAAAAAATTGATCTAGAAGATTTCACGTCTTCCATGGCGATCTACGCGCGAGCGATTGTTGATTTAGGCAAATTGCATGCGGTTAAAAAGTAAGTCTTGGGCAAAACCATTAATTGCAGAACATCCTGAATATGTCTCCCCGGATACAATGCCAACCACAGCTCAAGGTGGATTTAAACGTCATGCGTTAGAAATAGGTACGGGTAAAGGTGATTTCATTGTTGGCAAAAGTGAATTGTTTAAGGATACCTTTTTTTATGGTATCGAACGTGTCACCACGGTCATTGCTTTTGCTTTAAAAAAGGTACTTATTTCTAAACCTAGCAATGTCAAACTGATCCTCGGAGATTTTGCTAAAGCATCCTTTCAAATGCCAGATCATCTTTTTGACGAAATATACTTAAATTTTTCCGACCCTTGGCCAAAGGTTCGCCATCATAAAAGAAGATTAACCGCCATTGGTAATTTAGAAAAAATTCATCGAATTTTAAAACCAAAAGGGATTATTTATTTAAAGACTGACAACTTGGAATTGTTTGAATTCTCCTTATTAAACCTTCAAAAAATGTCTTATACTATAAGAGCAATTCATCGACCATATGTCGAGATTGATCAACATGATGTGATGACTGAATATGAAGCTTTTTTTAGACAGCAAGGCCAACCCATTTATCGATGTGTTGCCCAAAGGAGCGAAGATGTTAAATCCATTTGAAACCAAATTGTTTAAGACCTTATCTGAGCTGAATGCCATTTCTGGTCAAGAGAATCAAGTTGCTTCATTTCTTTTGAATGCATATCAGCAAGCAGATTATCCTACCCTGACAGACCATTTAGGAAGTGTCTTTGCCGTCAAAAAAAGTGGATTACCCAATGCAAAAAAAGTGCTCATCCTTGGTCACATGGATGAAATTGGGTTTATGGTGAGTCATATTCAATCCAATGGGATGATTCAACTCATTGCCATTGGTGGCGTCAATCCGTTAACTTTAACCTCGCAAAGAATGCATCTAACCACCCGTCAAGGAAAAGTTTTTTTAGGGGCCGTGGATGCTACACCGCCTCATCTTCTCAAAGATACAAGCCAAGGCGTTCCTACCGTTGAAAGTGTCTTTGTTGATTTTGGATTTGAATCCAAAACCACGGCGGAAAAACATGGTGTCCGACCTGGAGATATGGTGACGTTTGCTGCACCTTTTGCAGTCCTTGAAGGTGGAAAAAGAATCTTAGGAAAAGCCTTTGATAATCGATATAGCTTGGTCATGGGCTTGAGCATTTTAAAAGCATTAAAAAACAAAGCATTACCATACGACTTATATGTGGGTGCTTCCGTCCAAGAAGAAGTAGGGTTGCGCGGAGCGACGACAAGTTCAATGATGATTCAACCTGATTTGGCGATTGTGCTTGATTGTTCTCCAGCCAGAGATTCAAGTGGGGATAGCAAAGAACAAGGTCAACTTGGTGGTGGTTTATTACTTCGTTATATCGATGCTTCCATGATTGCTAGACCCACACTTTTAGCGTATCAAGAAACGATGGCAAAAAAAGCGAAAGTTCCTTTTCAATACTATTCCTCTCCTGGAGGAACCGATGCAGGTGCGGTTCATAAAAATCTCTCCGGCATCATGACCCTGACTCATTGCATTGTTGCCCGCAGCATTCATTCCCCGAGCACCATTCTAGATACAAGCGATTTTTTAAGCAGTAAAAAAACATTATTAAAAATCCTTAATCATCTTGATCAAGATGTCATTGAACGTTTAGCCAAGGTAGATCATCATGGTTAATTATGTTTATCAACCCTCGACGATGGGGGACATGTTAGCCATTTATCTAGAACAAACCCTGCCAGCAACTCGCCACAGCAAAAAGGACAACGTTGTTTTTATTTATCATCACGATCAACTCATTGGTGTGAATATCTTTCAACCCAAGACACTCATCAAAGATTTAGAACAGGGCATTATTCGTCGGATGAAACCTTCTTCGATTGAGGTCTTCAATCATCGATTTCAGCAACTAGGCATGAAGGTTGATTTACCTTTGTTTCAATCTGGGTTCGTTGTCGCTGAAGTTCAACAAGTTGAACCTCACCCTGATGCGGATGCCTTGTTTGTTTGCCAAGTGAACATCGGTGCCAAGGTCGTTCAAATTGTCACCAATTCACAAAAAGTAAAACCAAGTCATCGCCTGGTGGTTGCTTTACCAGGAGCGATGTTACTCGATGGCCAAGTTTTACATGAAGGCATGATGCTCAAAGTGCTTTCTCAAGGGATGTTTTGTTCGGAAAAAATATTGGGCATCACCCCAGAAACGCAAGTAGGGGTATATCTATTGGATCCTCAACGTCCAATAGGAAAGGACTTTTATGGTTCCTGAAATTCAATTAAAAAAACAAGGTAAAATCACGAGATTAACCAATCAAACCTTTCAATTTCCTGATGCGATTAGGACTGGTTTTTATACCGCCAATTACTTTTTAAAAACCCGATCGATCATTGAACGGTTTATGCCAAAACAAATAGTCACCATGCAATTTTTTCAATGGCAACATTCCTTGGTTGTCTGTGGCGTGGACGAAGCGGTTGCCTTGCTACACACCTTTGGAAAAAACCCAGAAAAGCTTTTGATTGAAGCTGTCCATGACGGCGATCTTGTGAATGCAAAAGAACCTGTTTTACGAGTGACAGGCGCTTATGAAGACTTTGGCTTTTTGGAGTCTACCATTGACGGAATTCTTTCAAGACGCTCATCGGTTGCCACCAATACCAAAGAAGTCTTAGTTGCAGCCAACGGTAAACCCGTCTTTTCGATGGCGGACCGACAAGATGATTACCATACCCAAAGTGGAGATGGTTACGCCAGTTACATCATGGGCATTGATAAAGTAAGCACCGATGCTCAAGCTGCGTGGTGGGGTGGTAAAGGCATGGGGACGATGCCACATGCGTTGATTCAAATGTGCCAAGGTGACATCGTCAAGGCTTGTGAGTTTTATGGTCAACAATTTCCCGAAGAAAAAATCACCGCCCTTGTGGATTATCGTAATGATGTGATCATGGATAGTTTAAAGGTTGCCAGAAGGTTTAAAGAACGTTTAAAAGCTGTAAGAGTGGATACTTCTCAAAGTTTAATCGATGAACACTTTGTTCGTCATCCTTTAGCCCAAGGTGATCCACATGGGGTGAATCCTTGGCTGATTCACGCCTTACGGCAAGCCCTTGATCAAGAAGGGTTTACGCATGTTCAAATTATTGTTTCATCAGGATTTAATCCAGAAAAAATCAAATGGTTTGAAAAAGAAAAAGCACCGGTTAACTTATATGGCGTAGGTTTATTCCTTATCACGATTCGCACTAATTTTACCGGCGACTTGGTGATGCTCAACGGTCAACCTCAAGCAAAAGTGGGACGATTTTTGTTACCTTCAGACCAACTACAACGCGTCATCTATCCTCTTCGTTAAATGTAAATATTTTCATTTAGAGTTTGAGATTTTGTAAATTTTCAATTATAATGAAAGTGTTTTCAACACAAGGAGATTGACCATGAACAACATGAAAGATCGCGTGACTATTTACGAGGTAGCTATCTCAAGTGGGGTTTCCCTTGCCACCGTAAGTCGCGTCATCAACAACAATCCGAATGTGACGGAAAAAACCAGGAAAAAAGTTGAAGAAACGATTGCGAGATTAGGGTATAAACCTTCTCGCTTGGCCCAAGCTTTAGCAACGAATAAAACCACCAATATTGGGATTGTCATCCCAAGTGCCAATTATGTGTATATTGCCAACATGCTGAATGGGATGACCGATGAAGCCAAGTTACGTGGCTACCAATTAACCTTATTTGTCACGAATAAATCCAAAGACGACGCACTGCAAGTGGTGGAAAAAGTTATCACCTCACACGTGGATGGTGCGATTATTTTTGATGATGAATTGGATAATGAAGACATCAATAAACTTGCAAGTTACAAAATTCCACTTGTGGTCATCAACAATTTAGTCAAAGGTGATAGACTGGCATCCATTAATTTTGACTACGAAAAGAAAATCAAAGAAGTGATCCAACAATACTTTAAAAAAGGCAGTAAAAAGATGTATTTCCTTCACCTTCACCATTCTGGTCGATTGCTTGAACGGATTGAAAAATCATTCATCGATGCCCATATTAAGGCCGGGAAAAATTATGGCGTCTTTTCCATCGAAGATTCTTATCGGCAAACCTATGCTGACTTTATGGAAATTTTTAAATCGACCAAGTCTGGATATTTCCTTGCCTATCGCGACTCGTTAGCCGCGGCCGTGATCAACGCGGCGATTGACTCTGGGTTAAGAGTTCCCCAAGATATTGAAGTTTTATCCATTATCGGAACGAAATATGTTTCCATTATTCGGCCTCAGCTTTCTAGTTTGCATCTGGATTTAAAGGAAGTTGGATCTAAAGCAGTGATGATGCTAGCAGGTTTATTAACTGATGAGCAAAAGGAGAAGAATGTCGAGTTTGAATCCACCTTCGTCAAACGCGCCAGCACCGTATTTTAATCATGAACATCTTTACCTCGTTAAAACTTCGTGGTCTTATTAAAGACGTTTCCAATTTAGAAGAAGTTGAACAGCTTTTAAGTCAACCTACCACCATTTATTCTGGTTTTGATCCATCCGCTAAATCAATGCATCTTGGCAATTTTGTACAAATATCTATTTTAATGAGATTACAACAAGCTGGTCACCGGATCATTGCCGTGGTTGGTGGGGCGACGGGGATGATTGGCGATCCTTCAGGAAAGAACAAAGAACGCAATTTATTAAATCCAGAAACATTAAAAGAAAATACCCAATCGATTCGAAAGCAACTCGAAAAGTATCTCGATTTTTCAAACCCAACCAAAGGAATTGTTGTTAATAATTTTGATTGGCTTGGAAAACTAACCATGATTGATTACTTAAGAGATTATGGCAAGTACTTTCCCATTAACTTTATGCTCGCAAAAGATGTGGTCGCAAGTCGACTTGAAGCGGGTTTATCTTATACAGAGTTTTCTTATATGCTATTACAATCGATTGACTTTTTGCATCTTTTTCAAAAAGAAAAGTGCCGACTACAATTCGGTGGTTCTGACCAATGGGGCAATTTAACCAGTGGATTAGAACTGATTCGAAAGGTTGGCGGTGCAGAAGCCAAAGCAGGTGTTTTTACCACGCCCCTGATTACCAATAGTGATGGTAAAAAATTTGGAAAATCTGAAGATGGGGCATTATTTTTAGATGCAAATTTAACCTCACCATATGCCATCTATCAATATTTTTATAACGTCACCGATACCGATGCAATTGGTTATATGAAAGTTTTTTCTTTTGATGATTTATCAACGATTGAAAAGATTCAAGTTGATCATCAAGCGAATTTGGGTCAACGGATCGCGCAAAAATATCTCGCTGCTTCCGTGGTGAAGACCTTGCACGGAGATGCCGCCCTCCAAGAAGCGAAAATGATGTCAGATGTGTTATTCACCGGTCAGTTTAAATCGTTGTCTGAATCACAACTTTTGTCCGTTTTGGGTGGATTAAAAGTTCCCCTTCCTAAACAAACACTTTTAGAGGATGCGTTGATGGCCACCAAAGCGGCTAGTAGTAAACGTGAGGCCAGAGAATTCATTCAAGGCCAATCGATTTCCATCAATGGCGAAACAGTTCAATCCTTAACCATGACGTTAAATCAACCGACGGCCTTATTTGGTAAATATCTCGTGATGCGACGCGGGAAGAAACATTACTCATTAATTGAGTTAGTCTAAGACATAAAAAAAGCTTGGTGATGAACACCAAGCTTTTTATTTGAATCAAGAAGTAGCGATTACAACAAGCGGTTATAGTATTCAACGATTTGGGCTTCGTTGATATCTTGTGATAATTCTTTACGTTCTGGATAACGTGAGAAGACGCCAGATAACTTTTCTTTGTCGACAGTGACATAAGCAAGGGTGCCGGCATTGCTGGTTAAGGAAGCCTTAATCGCAACGAGGTTTTTGCTCTTTTCACCGACAGCGATGACATCATTGACTTCGCAAAGATAACTAGGAATGTCAATTTTAGCTCCGTTCACCGTGATGTGACCGTGATTCACAAGTTGTCTTGCAGCTTTGCGAGTTTTTCCAAACCCTAAACGGAAGACAAGATTGTCTAAACGTGATTCCAAGATTTGCATGAAGCGCGTCCCGGTAACTTCTTTACTCTTTAAAGCGATTAAAAATGTACGACGGAATTGACGTTCATTCACCCCGTAGGTAAAGCGAAGTTTTTGTTTTTCTAAAAGTTGCTTTCCGTATTCGGAAGGTTTCTTTTTCCGGCCTTGACCGTGTTGACCTGGACCATAAGGACGTTTGGCTAATTCCTTACCGGTTTCTAAAGTCGAAAATCCTAAGCGACGCGAGCGTTTCCAATCTGAGCCACGAAATCTCATGAGATATGTGATCTCCTTTCTTTATTGCAGACATAAAGCTAGGTACATGTTCCTCGCTTCGGATGCTAAGAATCATTTCGCCTATAAGCTTAGGTTACTTTGTTCCAATGGTCTTAGCGGTCGGACAAGCGGTACATGCATGCTTTGACATGCCTCAACACTATACAAAAATCTAAGGATGATGTCAATCATCGCACCATGAATGAATGTGCTATATTAAAGTTATTAAACCCTATGCTGTTCATTAAAAAACCATTTCAAGAATTAGAAAAGCGATATCAAGATACCCATGCGCTTTTTTTTGTGCAAGCAGAAGCCATTTATCATCGTTTAGAAAAGATTTCCAAGCATAATTTAGAGTATTTTAGCTATTTTGAAAACATTTCAAAAACTCATGAAATGATCAAACATGAGCTCGATAGTAAGGCGAAAGATCAACTTGCAAAATTAAGTATTTACGTGAAAGACAATCAAGGCAAAGCATTCAATGCCCTTTATCAACCGACAAGGATTACCCTGGACGTTTTTGAAAGTGCAGTGAAAAAACTCATGGTGGAATTGACCATGATCATGAAACCAGAAGAAGACACCAAAATCCTTATTGGAGAAGTGAAGGAACTCATTCGTCATTTACGAACGGAGTATTTTGGGAAAATCAATCAATTGAATCTGGTTGAACCTCAGTTTAATAATTTATTTAAATACGTCGATGACCAAATCAATTTTATTGATCAAAAAATGGATGCGGGTGAGTATGATGACATCCAACAGATGATTGCTAAAATCACCAAGGCAATTAAAAAAATCTTAAGCTTAATGAATGACTTACCTCGGATTTGTGTGCTGCTTTCCAAAGTGATTCCAGAAAAAATTAATAACCTGATTGATGCCTCCGAAGCCATGAATAAACAAGGCTATGCCATGCATCATTTGTTGATTAAAGATACCATTCATAAAGCCCAAGATGAATTAGAACGAATGCAATCCAGGATTGCGGTGTTTGATATTTTATCCATGGAAGCCCAACTCAATGGGATTGGTGAAAAATTAGAAGCTTTTTATCCTCTGTTTGAAAAAGAAAAAGAAGCAAAAGTCGTTTTTGATAAAGACTATGAAGCCACCTATGAAGCAGTGAACAATTTAGAAAAGCGTTTCTCTAAATTAAATGCTGGGTTGCCAAAAATTAAAGATATTTATGTTTTAGAGCATCAACGTCTAGGCGACGTTGATTTAATCAAGGAATTAATTTCGCGTTTAAATCAAACCAAACGTGGATTAGATACTTTGGTGTTAGCAGGAACCAAACAACCTTATACGTTACAGGTTGAAAAAATCAATATTCTCAAGAAAGAAGCAGAACTAGGGGAACAAAAGTTAGATGCATTTACTCGCTATTTATCGTCACTAAAAACCCAATCGCAAGAAGCTTATGCCTCCGTGAATCAATATTTCCTTCAATTTAAAGATGCGGAAAAAGCTTTGGATGATTTAAACATGCAAATTCTGATTGATCAGTATTACCCGTTATTCACTAAATTTTATCAACATTTAAAACAAATCGTGGATGCGTTAAGCTTACTGCCCATTGACATGAATGTGGTTCAACAAAACCTCAATCTGATTAAACAAGAAGGACAAGCGGTGGTTCAACGGGTTCACGCGACCATCAAGCTTGCCTTAGAAACCGAAAAGCTCTTATTAACTGCAAACAAAGATCGTCATCGGACATCGGATAATCAAAAAATTATTGCCCTTGCTGAACAAGCATTCTTTGAAGGAAAGTTTGAAAAGGCTTATGCTGAAGCGAACAATCTGCTTAAGAAAATGATGATTCCAACGAATCAGAAATAAAAAAGCTCAGCATTGCTGAGCTTTTTCATTAGGTCTAGGTGAACTATGCCTTTATATGTTTTTTAGAAGTTTCGACTAACGTTTTGAAACTATTGACATCATGAATAGCTAATTCAGAAAGCATTTTACGGTTAACCGTAATGCCTGCTTGTTTTAAACCAAACATGAATTGGCTATATGATAATCCATAGATTCTTACCGCAGCATTAATACGTTTAATCCATAACTTTCTAAATTCAGACTTAATTTTTCGGCGATCACGATAGGCATACAAGCGGGCCTTCATGACAGCTTGTTTAGCAGTTCTAAATAAGCGATGTCTTGCCCCGAAGTAACCTTCGGCGCGATTCAATACACGTTTACGACGAGCACGACTAACGGTTCCACCTTTAACTCTCATGGTTCATTTCTCCTTAACGACCCAACAAGGCTTTGATCCGTTTGTAGTCGGAAGCCGAGATTTGGCGTGATTTTCTAGCATGACGTTTTTGCTTGGTCGACTTATGACGAGATAAGTGACCCGTGTATGCGGATTTCCGCATCAGTTTTCCACTCTTCGTGATTTTAATGCGCTTCATTAATGCGCGTTTAGACTTTAACTTATATTTTTTCGCCATACATTAAGGCTCCTTTACTTTTTGGCCGTGCTTGTCAGGAACGTGGTGAGTAACTTTCCTTCAAGTTCTGGTTTCTTTTCAACGGTCGATACGTGCTTAACGGATTCAATGAATTTGTTGACGGTGTCCATGCCAATTTCTTGGTGCGCCATTTGTCGGCCTTTATAGCGAAGGACCAGTTTAACTTTATGGCCTTCTTCAAAGAAACCGATGGCTGCTTTGACTTTGACTTGCAAATCATGATCACCAATTTGTGGACTAATTTGAATTTCTTTAATATCAATGATGTGTTGATTCTTTTTTGCTTCTTTGGCTTTCTTTTGTTGTTCGAAGCGATACTTACCATAATCGAGAATCTTGCAGACTGGAGGTTTCGCCCCAGGTGCAACGCAGAGCAAGTCTAAGCCTGCTTGTTCAGCGAGTTGATTCGCTTGGTAACTATTCATCACCCCAAGTTGTTTGCCGGTTTCATCAATGACGAGCACCTGAGCAAAACGGATTTGGTTATTGACAAGATCACCATTGTTTCGTTTATCTGGTCTGACGGGTACATTCATGTACGCTATGTTGATCACACTCCTTTTAAATAAAAATGGACGCGAGATGCGTCCATCAACAATCATAGAAGGTTTAATTTCTAGCGATTGACCCATTCTGAATCAGAATCAGGTGAGAAGCGGACGCCTCTACTTTCTATTTTTACAATGCTTAATATATCACAAATTCACGGCAAGTCAATTACTCAATTCTTAGGTTGGTGATATCGCTCACTTCTTTGGCAACCATCTCTAGAAATGCTTGCATGGTCACCGTGGTTTGCGTCTCTGATCCATACGGACGATAGGTGACCAAGTTGCCATCGCGTTCTTTGTCCCCGATGACAATGGAATAAGGGATTTTTTCCACTTGGGCGTTACGAATACGATAACCAAGTTTTTCATTACTGGCATCAACCTCCGCTCGGAGACCTAATTTTACAGCAGCCTTTTTGAAGGCATAACTATAGTCTAAGTGGAAGCTTTGGTTGACGGGTAAGACTTTAATTTGCACGGGTGCTAACCAGGTTGGGAATGCCCCTGCGTAATGTTCGATTAAGATACCTATGAATCGTTCAAGCGATCCATAAACCACGCGGTGGAGCATGACGGGTCTAACTTTTTCATTCTTCTCATTGATATAGGTTAAATCAAAGCGTTCGGGATTATTCATGTCGAGTTGAACCGTCCCACATTGCCAGGTTCTACCGACCGAATCCTTTAACTTAAAGTCAAGTTTAGGTCCATAAAATGCCCCATCTCCCGGATTAATTTTATAGGTTTTGCCCATGCCTGTTAACGCATCGCCTAACGCTTTTTCAGACTTTTCCCACGTTGCTAAGGTGCCAATAAATTTTTCTTCTGGTCGTGTGGATAAATACACATCATAGTCAATATGGAAAACTTTTTTATAAAAGAAATCAAAGAGTTTAACAATCTCTTTCACTTCACTTTCTAGTTGTTCCGGGGTGCAATAAATATGAGCATCATCTTGGGTGAAATTACGTACGCGGAATAATCCAGATAAAGCGCCACTGGCTTCATGACGATGGACACTACCTAATTCACCCATGCGAATCGGTAAGTCTTTATAGGAGTAAAATTCATTTTTATACACCAACATACTTCCAGGACAATTCATTGGTTTAATCGCATATTCTTTGTCGTCGACTTCGGAAACATACATGTTATCGCGGTAGTTGACCCAGTGGCCAGAAGTTTCCCAAAGCTCTTTGGATAACATCGTTGGGGTTTGCACGAGTTGATAGCCTGCAGCTCGATGGATGTCGATCCAGAAATTTTCTAACGTCTTTCTAAGAATCATCCCTTTATTTAACCAAAAAGGAAATCCAGGGCCGTAGTCAGAAAGCATAAACAAGCCAAGTTCTTTGCCTAGTTTTCGGTGGTCACGTTTTTTTCTTTCTTCAATCATCAAGACGTGTGCGTCTAAATCTTTTTTGGAGAAGAACGCCGTGCCATAAATTCGAGTTAACTGTTTATTTTTACTGTCGCCACGCCAATAAGCACCAGCGGTGGTTAAGAGTTTAAAATTTTGATTATAACTTGTGTTGACAAAGTGAGGACCTAAACATAAATCAGTGAAATCACCTTGTGCATAGGTGGATATGATTCCCGTCAACGCTTGAATCATTTCAGATTTATAAGGATCATCTTTAAATAATTTTAACGCCTCATCTTTGCTTAATTCTTTTCTTTGAATGGGGAACGCTTTTTTGGCTAATTCTGCCATCTTTGCTTCAATTTTTGGGAAGTCTTCTTCGCTGACTGGTTGAGGTAAGTCCATGTCGTAATAGAACCCTTCATCAATGGCAGGACCAACCCCAAATTTGGTGCCTGGATAAAGAGCGATGATGGCCTGGGCTAACAAGTGAGACGCGTCATGTCTTAACATCATCAAGGCTTCCGGATCTTTGTCAGTGATGAGTTTAAATTTTCCATCTTTAGGGATTGGCCAGTATAAATCAAAAAGTTGATCATCAAGCATGTACGCAAGCACTCTTTTTGCTAAAGACGGAGAAATAGAACTGGCGACATCAAAACCAGTGGTCCCTGGATTGAACGTCATCGTTTTGCCGTCTGGTAAGATAATCATCATATTTTTACTCCTTTTAAATAAAAAAACGTCCATCAATAAGGACGCTATTCGCGTGGTACCACCTTAATTTACATGCATTGCATGTACGCTTCGGCCCCTTAACGCGAGGTCACGATTGAGTTTGCTCAATGGCTCAGAAGTGGTCAGGATGTTTTGTAGCGGTTAAGTTTTCATCTCAGCAACTTAACTTTCTATACGCGACAACAATCATCCAAGCTTCGTCAACGCTATTTTTATTATATAACGAATCAAAAGAAGTGCAATTAGATAAGGGAAAAGGCAAGATTTGCAGCGCCCATTAACCCAGCGTCTTGGCCAAAAGTTGCCATGGCTAAGGGGATATGCGGAACCGCAGCTTGTAAAGCATCCCAGAAAAAGGCTTTTGATTTTAAGACGCCACCGGTCAAAATAAATGCTTCCGGAGCATAATAATGATCCACCCATTTGAGGAATTGAGTGAGGTACCCTAACCATTGTTGAAAGATAGGTTGGATGGAAGAATCTTGCTGACTTAGTCTAAGAAAAAAAGTTTTTGCATCAGCGACATTCACCCCATGGTGTTTAGCTAAGTTAACAATGCCTTGCCCACTCGCCACTTTTTCAAGTTCTTCAAAGCCACCCGCAAAGGGGACTAGCATGTGACCAGCTTCTTCGGAGCTATGTTTTAATTGATGATTGGCAACGAATGCTGCACCAATCCCTGTCGAAATGGTGATGAAATAACTGGAGTTTAAAGGTTTACCAAACCCTAAATTTCCTTCGGCAATTGCTGCCATGACCGCATCATTTTTGATGACAACAGGTAATCGATAGGTTGTTTCTAAAAATGATTTTAAGGGAACCTTGCGAATGCCAATGTTTGGCAAGATATCAATGCCTCCCAAGGTATCCACACGCCCAGGAACACCACAGGCAATGGCTTTCACTTGAGGATGCTTAATAAGCAATTGATCAATGATGTTTTTAACTTCTTTCAGGAATTTATTTACATCGTTTAACGGTGTGGGAAAAACTTTTACCTCAAGAAATTTGTATTGATCATTAACGACCGCGCCGCGTAAATTCGTTCCGCCGATATCAAGAGCAATCACCAGGTTCATAATTGTTCTTCTTTGATGTCTTTCAAGGTGAGAATTTTCATAAAGTTGGTGGAACCAACCCCGGTTGGAACCCCGCCTGTTAGAAGAATATTTGCTCCAGGCTTTAATCCTATTTGTCTTGCCTTTAAAATCGCAAACGCTTCCATATCTTCAATAAATTGAGGTAATGCATTGGCGTGAAATCCATAAACGCCCCAGACCAAACCTAAGGAAAGAACGGTTTCTCGGCGATCACTAATGGCAAAAATGGGACATACGGGTCTTGCTTTTGCAATTCGACGAGCAGCCCCACCGGTTTCTGTGAAGGTGACAATGGCTTGAGCATTAATTAAGAGTGCAGTATTGGCAACGGAGTTTGCAATCGCATCCGAATTGATTTTTTTACTACTATCATAGGCTTGATTAGACATTTGAAGATAATCCAATTCACGTTCCATGGTTTGGGCAATCTTCGCTTGCATTTGCACAGATTCGAGCGGATATTTTCCACTGGCAGTTTCTGCTGAAAGCATGACTGCATCGGTGCTTTCTAGAATAGCGTTTGCAACGTCGGACACTTCCGCGCGTGTTGGTCTAGGCATATTCACCATGCTATCTAACATCTGCGTGGCAGTGATGACCGGTTTGCCAACTTTACGGCATAAAGATACAATTCTTTTTTGTACAATCGGAACTTGTTCCGCAGCAATCTCAACCCCTAAGTCTCCACGGGCCACCATGATGCCATCGGCAGCTTCTAAAATTTCTTCAAGGTTACTGACCCCTTCAGGGTTTTCGATTTTTGCAATGATTTGAATGTTCGGTTTACCATATTTTTCAACAATCGCACGTATATCTAAAATATCTTGTTTCCTTCTGGTAAAACTTGCAGCGATATAATTGACATCTTGCTCGCAACCAAACTTAAAATCAGCCTCGTCTTGAGCAGAAATAAAAGGCATCGATAGACGGGCAAAAGGAGCATTCATTCCTTTTCGATTTTTAATCGTATGGGTGTTCATTGCTTTGCAAACAAGCTGTTTCGTCGTGCGATCTTTTTCGACAATTAATAATGCAAGATTACCATCATCAATTCGTAGTTGATCACCAACTTTGACATCATCATATAAACCTTCATATGACACGGAAAAGATTTCAGCATTGCCTAATAAAGGTTTCATACTGACGCGAATCATGCTGTCTTGTTTAATTAAAGCAGCATCACCTAAAAACATGCCAACACGAATCTCTGGTCCACGAGAATCTAACATAACTGGAATAAAAATTCCTTTTTCTTTTTCTAATCTTCGAGCTAATTCAATCTTTTTTAAGTGAGTAGGATAATCACCATGGGAAAAATTAACCCGCATGACATTCATGCCCGCATCAACGAGCTCTTGTAGTTTTTCATACGTTTCAGAAGCAGGTCCGATGGTGGCTACAATTTTTGTTTTTTTGTCGTAGTTATACATATTATTTCAACCGATCAATCACTTGAACCACACTTGTATGCTTTTCTCTTTGCATCGCGAGTGCTTCATGAATATCGATGTCAACGAGTTGTTGCCCTTTGACCCCGATACAGCGACTTGATTTCCCTTCATTTAAACATTGTACGGCGTATTCGCCCATTCGTGAGGCAAGGATTCGATCAAACGCAGAGGGTGAACCACCACGTTGGATTCTTCCTAATACTTCCGTTCTTACTTCGAACCCAGTCTCCAGATGAATAAAGCGTGCCAATTCATTCAGATCAAACAATTTTTCAGAGACGATCACCATCGCATGATTTTTGCTCGTTGCCTTTTGGAACTTCAAACGTTCAATCATGTCTGGTAGTGCCATAAAATTATCACCCGATATGGTTAATTCTGCCCCGCATGCTAACCCTGCATAAATGGCCAAATCTCCAGCGCGGTTTCCCATCACTTCAATAATCGAGCAGCGTTGATGAGAAAAGGTTGTGTCTCTTAATTTATCCACGGCACTGACAATCGTGTTTAAGCACGTATCAAAACCAATCGTGTAATCGGTACTGGCAATATCGTTATCAATCGTGCCTGGTAAACCAATACAATTGATGCCCATGGAAGATAAATCTTTTGCGCCACGATAGGTGCCATCCCCACCAATGACGACGAGTGCATTGATTCCAAATTTTTTGAGTTGCTTTACTCCAGATTCACGGATGTTAATGTCAACAAATTCTGGCAAGCGAGCCGAGCGTAAAATCGTGCCACCTTTGTTAATAATTTGCGAAACAAAAGAGCGATCAACTTTCTCAATTTGTCCAGCAACAAGGCCACGATAACCGTTATAGATGGCATAAACATCATGACCATAACTGATGCCTGCCCGAACAATCGCACGAATCGCAGCATTCATCCCTGGGGAATCCCCTCCAGAAGTAAGGACGCCAATGCTAAGTTTTTTCACTTCGAATCCTTCCACCAATTTAATGCTTGTTTCGTTTTCTTAGGAATAGAAATTTTACTTTGTCTTTTTGATGAACGTGGATCATGCTTCTCTCCTCGCGGAACCACGTGCCAACTATCAAGACTGCCAAATTGTGTTAAGAGATTTTGGATGCTTGAATATTCAAACATTTTGCAGGAAAAAATGTCAAAGAACATGTGGTTGGTCTTGAGATTAATGTGGATGGATAAGTGGGACTCAGCAATCATCACAATGCTCGATAAGAACTTAGGTTGATCATATCGATCATGAAGTCCATAAGCTCGGGTGATGGGAGTCATCCCAATTTTTTGAATTAAACCTTCTAGAAATGCATTGGTTTCAGACAAGGTAAATGTTTTTTGTAATGATAAAGTAGCCATCACATGGGGGCCGAAGACTGCCTTAGGGTCAAATGTTTCTGACTGATTTTTTCCTAAACGATTGGCACTAAAGGATCGACTCTTCTTTGCGTCGCTTGGCCAATATGTATTCAAGACCTTTTCAAAACGTTTTTGATCAATGGTTTGTGGGGTGTATAAATCAACAAAAAAACATCCTCTTAAAGGAAAGGTGTGAATGGTAAAATGACCACCTTCAAGAAAAAGATAACTAGATAACCCTTCATCTAATGGAATAAGGCCATAATCATAAGGCAACAAGTAAGCTGGAGAAATCGGTTTAAGCCCGAGGTCAAAAAGAACTAAATTGATGGTTTGGTTGATAAACGAGGTATCACCCATAGGAATCTTAGCTTTGACGCCGTAGCCATCAAACATGTAATGGGTCATGATGGTCCTCTCTTTTCCCTCATAATGCTATCAAAAATAGGGGGTATAATCAATGAAACAAATGCAAAGACAATCCAAGAAATCTTTTCATTCTAATCGGTTATAATTTATAATAACCTTCTATGAAAATCATTAACACCCAAGATTTTATTCAAATTCGGCTTGAAAGCACGATATCCTCATTGGATGTAGAGTTTTTAGTAGAATTCTACGGACCCATTGTTGGCACCGATGCGGTTGGTTTGTATTTGGGATTAAAACAACAAGACGCTTTATTAGAAGGAAATTTTATTGATTTGGCCACAGAGTTAACGTATTTACAAACCACCCCGCAAGCATTTCATCAAGCTAGACTTTATTTAGAAGCTGTCGGTTTACTTAGAACGTATCAACAAACCTCCCAAAAAACTCAACAATTTACCTTCTCTTTATACACACCAAAAAACCCACAAGCATTTATGGATGACCCAATCTTGAAGGGGTTATTAATTCAACGAGCAGGATCAACGTATCTCCAACGGTTATCTACTAAATATGTCTTGCCCTCCATCGACCCTCAAGCAAAAGAAGTATCCGTTTCCTTTGGTGAAGTCTTTCACCCCGATTTAAATCACCCAGCATTTATGAACCAATCCAATCCTCAATACAAAGGCAAATCATTAGCGGAAATTCGTCAGCCTTTTGATTCAATACGATTTGCAGAACAATTAAAAGCACAGTTTTCAATCGACATCAAAAAATTAAACGCCGATGATATGACGCAAATCATTGCCATCGCTACCCTCACGGGTCTTGATGAACTCGCTGCTGCAGACATTGTCGGTACCAATCTTGATTTGAATCACCGTTTACTCATGGATAAAGTCATGCAGGCCGCTCGCCAAGAGAAGCGTTTACCATTTGTCAGACAACGCCAACAACAAAAAGTACAATTGCAAGAAACCTCATCGCAAACGATTGCCATTAATCAAATGGAAATGTTAACCCCGATGGCTTTCTTAAGCATGAAACAACAAGGGGCAGAAGTTTCTCCTGCAGATTTTAGTTTGCTGTTACGTTTACAAACCCAATATGCTTTGCCTAATCCTGTCATTAATGCCTTGATCCAACACGTTCTCACCACTCAAAACAATGTGCTTAGTTCTCGCTACGTCGAAAAACTAGCGGGAAGTGTCAAACGAGAAAATCTTCAACATGCGGTTGACACCATGGATTATTTTTATCAAATCAACCAACCAAGAACTGCAAAAACGTATCCTGGGAAAAAAGAAGAAGTCACCCCGATTGCGGATGTTAGTTCCTCTGCATTACCAAAAGAAAATGAACAAGTCGATGATCAGGAATTGGATACATTAGAATCCAACATGAAGGGTTTGAAATGAAACCAATTAATCCCAAACCACTTATCAAGGATGATTTTGAAGATGCCATTGAACAAGCACTTCAAACATTAAAAGCTTCACCTTTGATGGCAAAGACCATCAAGCGTCTGCAATTAAAAGAACATGAAATTAGGGAACATTTAGCGACGTTGATTAAACTCGAAGAAGATGAGCAAGCGGTTCATCAATGTCAACTGGCAGGTCAATGTTTAAAACCACAAGGCCACTATGTTTTGCAAGTTCAACGTAATGCCGTGGGTCATCTTGAGCGGCAATTTCAACCTTGCCCGATGCTAGCAGACCAATTAAAAGTTTCGCAATATCTGATCTATGATGACTTTAATTCACTTTGGAAAGATTCCAAATTATTTGAATCATTAAGACAACGTGAAGGGCAAAAATCCCTCTATGTTTACCTCATGAAAGTTTTGCAAAAACAAACCAAAGATGGCCTTGCCCTCATTGGTCCACATCAATCTGGGAAATCGTATGGGTTAGGCATCTTTGCTTATCGATATGCATTGAATGAATTGGGAACCATTGGGGTTCTTGATTTTGCCTCGCAATCTTCAAGATTAACAAATCTTAAACGAACGGATTCAACATCCTTTCAACGCGAATTAGAACGTCTACAAAATCTTTCCATCTTGATCCTTGATGGCCTAGGCAGTCATCCCATCACCGAAGACATGTTGACTGATTTTCTAATTCCCGTTTTTCTTGCCAGACAAAAACCAACGTTAATCACGATGGTGACGAGCACGGTTGGGATTGCTCAATTGGATGGATTATTTAAGGGATATAAAGACAAACGCATGCTCATGACGGAATGGTTAAATCTTGTCCAGTTATTAACCAAACCAATTTATTTTCCCGCGATGATGCCGTTATAAATATTTTATAAAAGGTGATAAGGCTTGCTTTGCTTGCTGTTGCCAAGTTGTTAAGCTACCGTCATTGGTAAGACGAACATCAAGATAAGATTGAAAGTCATGATAATGATTTCGCTCATTTAAAATCCATAATGGTTCAGCGAGGTCGCCAACCCGTTGTTGCAATCGACGTTTTTGTTTCGATGCGTCCATGTCCACCCCAATGATCACATCACAGTAAGCATCAAGGTTGCCTTGAAACAACAAAGGCACTTCAATCATCACTGCCTTGGATTTTGTTTTCAACAGCTCATGAAGGATGATGGATTTAACCAGAGGAAATAACCATTGAATTAATTTTTGATAACCCTTTGGTTGCTCAATCATCGCTTTTAATAATTGGCGACGGTCAATCTTTTGATCAATCACAGCAAAGGGAAATAAACGCTTGATAAAAGAGATGGCCGGTTTGGTTTGATACACACGGTGAACGATTTGATCGGCATCGATGATGTGAAATCCTAGAGAAGCACCGACACTGACCAAGGTTGATTTTCCCGTGGCAATGGTACCCGTGACACCGATGACAAAGGGTAAATCGGGATGATGTTGGCAACGTGGACAGTAATGAGTGCCCCGGCCACCCACAGTGATTTTGTCAAGACGATGGTGGCAGCGATGGCAAGGTTCTCCCTCGCGACCATAGGCTTGAATGTTTAAGGTGAATTCGCCATCAATGGGACTACCTGATCGATAAGAGCGAATCCGACTTCCTCCAGACGCAATCGCAGCCTTTAAGATTTTTTCACTGTGAAGCAAAATCAATTTGGTTTCTTCTAAGGTCAATTGAGTTCCTTTTTTAAGAGGGTGAATGTTTGCTGCATAGAGGACTTCATCGGCATAGATATTACCTAGTCCTAAAAGAATGCTTTGATCAAGAAGGATACTTTTAATCGGACGACGAGAAGCATTGAATTTAGTCAAGATTGGTAAAGGATCTAACGGTGTTAATGGTTCTTTGCCTAAGTTTTTTAATGATGGTAAATCTAGATATGTTTTGGCGGTTGCTAGGGTGAATGTGCCAAACTTCCGCATGTCATCATAGACCAGTCTTCTCCCATCATTTAGATGAAAAACAAGATGGGCAAATCGGGTTAATGGATCTAGGGGATTTTTAAGTTCAATGAACTTACCTTCCATTCGCAAATGGGAGACCACCACCGATTGATTGGAAAAGAAGAAGATAATGAATTTACCAATGCGTTCGATGTTTGTAAAGGTATGTCCTTTGAGTTTTTTCTCAAAGATGGCTGGAGTAGGATGAATCATTTTTGTATAACGAAATGTCATCGATTCAATGGTCGATCCAATCAGGATTGGCCTTAAGGTTCTAACAACGGTTTCTACTTCTGGTAATTCTGGCATAGGGTTACTTTAAATCATACCAAGTTTCGGCATAATGGCCTTCAACTTGAAGGGGGACGCGAAGAGGAAGGGCATGCTCCATGATCGATTGGATCAGTGGCATCACCTTCGTAATTTCATCTTTTGGGGTTTTAAAAATCAATTCATCGTGGATGGTTAAAATCAACTGGGTTTTCATCTTGTTGGCTGTTAACGCATGATCCACTTGAATCATGGCTAACTTCATTAAATCAGCAGCCGTGCCTTGGATGGGCGCATTCATCGCCGCACGTTTGGCAAACTCTCGCGCTTGAAAATTACTGCCACCAATGTCTCTTAAGTATCGCCGTCTACCTAACATCGTTGAGACATATTTTTGTTCTTGTAAGGAGGTGATTAAGTTTTGCATATACGTTCTTAATTCCGGATAGGCTTGGTAAAACGCTTCAATCAATCCATTCGCTTCCCCTGGACTAATCCCAAGTTGTTCTGATAAACCCCAAGAAGAAATCCCGTAGATGATGCCAAAATTTACTGCTTTTGCTTGCCGCCGCATCAACGCGGTCACTTCACCGCCTTGGGCAAATAACCGTTGGGCGGTTAAGGTGTGAATATCGACATGGTTTTGAAACGCTTCGATCAACGGCTTACATTCAGCAAGTTCTGCTAAAATTCTTAATTCGATTTGTGAGTAATCAAAAGACAACCAAACATAATGCTGATCGGGATAATAAAATGCTTTTCGAATGAGTTTTGTTTCTTCATCCTTGACGGCAATGTTTTGAATGTTTGGATCAAAGGAGGATAGTCGACCTGTGGTCGTTTGTGCTTGTTGGTAAATAGGGTGTAATTTTCCATCTGGATATGCCAGCGCAGGAAGGGCTTTGACATAAGTGGATTGAAGTTTTGCATATTTCCGGTAATTCAAAATCGACGCGATGCACGGATGAAGTGGCATCAATTGTTTTAACACCTCAGCATTGGTTGAACCCTTTTTTGGATTAGGTAAATGAAGTTGTTGAAATAGAATCTCACTTAATTGTTTCGGGCTATCGATATTAAAAGTTTGACCAACACTTTGATGAATCAAGATTTGTAAATCATTCAGTTTCTTTTCCAAAGACACTTCCATGTCTTTTAAATAAATCTTATCTATTGGGATACCTTCAATTTCCATCTTTGCTAAGACAGGGATGAGTGGAAATTCAATCTCAAAAATAATTTTTTCAAGTTGTTTCTCTTTTAAAGACACCGTGAGTTTTTCTCTCATGGTGAATAAATAATCAACCACTTGAATCGCTTGTTCAACAAGATCGATGGGTAAGGTCATCCCTGCTTGTTGAAACACTTGGTTTCGATTTAATGATGGGGTTTCATCAATGGCATACGTGGCTAACATACAGTCAAAGAAAGAGCCTTTCAATGAAAAATGGTAACGATGGCATAAGACCATCAGTTGTTTATAATCATAGACAATTTTTTCAATCGATGGTGATGCGAGTAATTGAGAAAAAGAAGCGTCCGATTGGCTGTCTTTTAAGGTAATAAAATAATTCTTTTTTCCAATACGTAACGTCCAGCCTTGAAGATCGACTTGAAAGTAATTGCCTTCCGCGAGGACTGGTACTATCGCTATCGCATCCACGCTTAACGTCGGTAATGATATAACGGTTTCAAAGGTGGTGGTGATTGGACTTGCTGCCTGCTTGAATAAAAATCTTCCTTGCAAGGATTTCATTTCATAGGTTTGCGCGAATGTTTGGAAGATGGTTTCATCAATGCCTTGATAGCGTGTTGCTTCTAAGTCAAAAGGTAAGGCCATATCACTTTGAATGATGGCGAGTTTCTTTGATAAAATTCCTTCGGCTTGATGAGCGATTAGATTTTCTGCGGTTTTTCCTTTTAAGGTTGGAGCAGCCAATAATACTTGTTCAAAGGTTTGAAATTGTTGCAATAACTTCACCGCTGTCTTTTCCCCAATGCCAGGAATACCTGGAAGGTTGTCGCTAGCATCACCCACTAATCCTTTGTAATCTGGGACTTGTTCTGGGGTAATCCCGTATTCTGCAATGACTCGTTCTCTTGTCATTGCCACCGTTTCACTCACGCCTTTTCGAATGAGTTGCACGGTTAAATGGGGTTGAACGAGTTGAAGAAAATCACGATCAGAAGTGTAAATATCAACTTCCATGCCAGCTTTGACACCAAGCATGGCGGCGGTCCCTGCAACGTCATCGCCTTCAAAACCATCTTGTTCAAAAGTATAAAGATTAAGGGCTTTTAAAAGTTCACGAGCAATTGGAAATTGTTTGATTAAATCTTCAGGCACAGGTTTACGATGGGCTTTATAAGTTTCTAATGCTTCATGGCGAAAGGTTTTTTGACCAGTATCAAAGGCCACCAAAATATAAGTGTTTTCCGGGACTGGAAACAAGATTTTTTGTAACATGTTGGCGAACACGTACACGGCACTGGTAGGAATGCCTGACGCCGTGGTTAAATTCGCACCACTATAAGCTGATGCATAATAGGCGCGAAATAATAACGCATTGCCATCAATGATTTTAAATTTTTTCATGATTTCATCAAGCGAATTTGATCGACAAGAAAGTTATCATTTTTTTCTAAGTCTTGAGTGCCTGTCACCACGACCAATTGTCCACGTTCAAGTTCGGCCCCAAAACGTTCATACAATTTTGGAAATAAGATAAGCTCAAGTTTGTCGGTTTCATCGTAGATGGTTACAAACGCCATGGTTTGACCAGCTTTTGTTTTGACCACCCGTATCGTCCGAATTAACCCACCCGTGGTCACCACTTGATTGGTTCGTTTACTTTCTTGAATGGTAGGAATCACCGGTCCGTTTTTGGGTTGACGATAATTTCCTAATACGGATTGCGATAAAATCATGCCCGTGACATCAAGTTCTTTTTCTAAGTTTTCAAATGGTTTATCTTCAGCTTCAACCATCGGAATTTTGGGTAACGATGTGGGTGGTAATAAACCGGTTTGTTCATCCAAGAAGGTCGATTGAATCGCAGCATTCTTCATGGCATTTTGTAGACTTGCTCTTAACGTGGCTCTTGGTAAACCAAAGACATCATAAGCGCCAGCATCAATCAAACTCGAATGATGTTGGAGGGTTACATCAAGGGGATATAATCGAGTGACACAATCAAAAAAGTCAGCAAAGGGTCCTTGAAGACGAACTTTTTGAATGCGAAGCACCAATTCAGGATGAATGCCTTTTAACAATGTCAGAGGGGCAATCAATTGATGATCTTGAATACTAAATTGAATGGAAGGGGTTTGAATGTTTGGTGGCATCAGTTTAATTTTTAAGGTTCGTAATTCATCCATATACCCCATTAATTTTGTATCCGACGTCCCAGCAGAAGAGTTCAAAATCGAAGCATAAAATGCATCGGGGTGATACGTTTTTAAATAAGCCATTTGATACGTTAACGTTGCATAAGCGACGGAATGAGATTTGTTAAATCCATAATCAGCAAACTTTAAAATGTGATTGTAAACACTTAATGCATGATCTGATTTATACCCTTTGCTCACGGCACCATCCAAAAACGACTGTTTTAAAGCAAGCATGGTTTCATTATCTTTTTTAGAAATAGCTCGCCGGAAATCATCTGCTTTTGCCAAGGAAAAACCAGCCATGGTTTGGGCAATTTGCATGATTTGTTCTTGGTAAATAATGATACCAAATGTCGGATTAAGAATTGGCTTGAGTTGATTATCTAAATACGTGACAGGTTCTAACCCTTGCTTTCGCCTTGCATAACTTTCAATGTTATCCATGGGTCCTGGGCGATATAGGGCAATCAAACTTACCAAATCACTAAATCGATCAATTTGAATGGTTTTCATCGCCCGTTTCATGCCATCAGATTCAAGTTGAAATAAACCCATGTTTAGACCAGTTCTTAATAATTGAAACACTTGGTTATCTTCCATAGGAATGGTTTTTAAGTCAAGTTGGATGCCTTGATGGTTTAATTGGTTTAAGCACGTTTCAATGATGGTTAAGTTTCTCAGACCAAGGATGTCTATTTTTAAAAATCCTTGAGCTTCCAAATGATTCATTTCATATTGAGTAATGACCTTGGGTCCTTGTTTGATTAACGGTAAGGATTGGTGAAGTGGAGTTTCATTGAGAATGATGCCAGCAGCATGCATGCCAGATTGACGGATAAAACCTTCAATTTTATGAGCGAGTTTAACAATCTCAGCGCATTCAGGATCTTCATCAAAATGTTTTTGAAAGGCCGGTAGCTTTTTATATGAACTTCGTAAATCTAGTTTTCCGTCACCTAAAGCTTTGCTTAATAATTCAATCGAAGTATTTGAAAATTTGTAGACTCGACCAATATCTCGAATCGCTTGTTTTGCCTGAATGGTTTGATAAGTAATGATGTGACTGACGCGATCATCTCCATATTTTTTTCGGATATACTCGATGATTTTTTCTCGATCCTTATCGGCAAAATCCGTATCAATGTCCGGCATGGTTTTGCGAGAAGGATTTAAGAAACGTTCAAATAAAAGTTGATGAGGTAAAGGATCAATTTCAGTAATACCTAATGCGTAGGCGACCAAACTACCAGGAGCAGATCCTCTTCCAGGTCCAACCATGATACGTTGTTGTTTTGCATACTGAATAAAATCGGCAACGATTAAGAAGTAATCTGCAAACCCTAACTGCTCAATCATCGTTAACTCGTAGTCTAATCTTTCTAGATAAGCCATTTGTGTAAAATCAATCGGTCGGCTTTGTAAACCTTCAATCGATTTTTCCCTAAGTAAGTCTTGACTTGATGTTCCTGATTGGAAACTTAACAATTGCCCACGTTTGACAAAAAAATTAAAACGGCATCCATTCGCAATGTTAGTTGTTTCAATGATTTCTTCTGGACGATAACGTTGTTGAATTTCTTCAAGGGTAGGTAAATACTGCCCACCTATTTTTTCCTTGATGGTTAAGGTTTCCCCACGATGAATGGCTTGAAGAATATCAAGAATAATCGCGTCATTAGGTTTGCCATATCGAATATGAGGAAAGGCAACGGTCGGATAGGAATATTTCTTGGCAAATTCTCGATATAGTTGGATAGGTTTTTCATCGCTATCTGGATAGTTTTCAATCCCAACATAGGTCAATGCTATCCCAGACAAATGCGTGTTAAGGTATAAGGCAAGTTGATCAAAAGGTTCTTTAAAGATTGAACTTTGTAAAGGTGAGACGACGGCGATAATGTTTTTGTTTTTCGATTGGAAACGGTGATTGCTAATGAGACCTTCTTGAGCGATGTGACTTAATTGAATGAGTTCACGGTAACCAAGTTCATTGACAGCAAAAAAGGTGACCAACATTTTCGGATAAACAATATCAATACCAATAATCGATTGAATTTGATGTTTTTTGGTTAAAGTTGCGAATTCAGGAACACCGAATAAGACTTGATGATCGGCTAAGCCGACCGTTGAATAACCTTTTTCTTTGATTGCGGAAATAAGGCGGTCCATGGTAAAACCACTTGATAAAAAAGAATAAGAACTTGTGAGATGAAGTGGTATGAACAAGGGTTTCTCCTCATTAGAAAAATGATAGCATATTGATGCAGATTCGTCATTGAAAATCTTCGATTATTTCAACAAATTATCTAAGTCTGCAATAAATTCAGGGAGTTCCTCAATTTTTGTCAATTTGCATCCACTGGCTTGGGCGTGTCCACCACCGCCATATTTTTGGGCCACTTGGTTAATCGTGACTTTTTTGCTGCGTATGGAGACCCGCCAAACGTTATCTTTTTTATCTTCGGAAATCGAGCACCAAATATGGATATCTTTGATATTGCTAAACATATTCACACTGTCTTTACCTTGAGAAGATAACATGCCAAGATCACTTTGCTCTTGGTGAGTTAAAACATAATATGCAACACCTTTTGGAGAAATCTTATATTGATTCAATAAGTAAGCAGTAATCTTTAAATCTTCAAGGGTTTTTTCATACATTTTTAAATACACATCATCATGCGCATTGATGCCTGTTTCCAAAAGTATTTTGGCAATTTCAAAGGTTTGTGGGGTTGTTGATTTATACATAAATCGGCCAGAATCGCCAGCAATCCCAGCGTACAAATATGTCGCCGCTTTTTTGGTTAATTTGTATTTGTCACCATAGCTCATCACCATTTTCATCCAAAGTTCGGAAGCAGCACAAGTGTCCGTTTCTACCAAACAAAGATCGCCATAAGGATTTAAATTAGGGTGGTGATCAATCTTAATGAACATGCCACCAAGATTAAAGCGCTTATCGTCAATCCGTTCCATGTTTGCAGTATCTACGACAATGCATAAAGTCTTTTTATCAAAAAACTTTTGACTTACTTTTTGCATTTTAGGATATAAGCGAGGGGTAAACGTTGGGTGGTCTTCTCCCACCACTTTGATTTGTTTTGAAGGGAAATTATCTTTAATCCAGGTGGCAACACCCCATTGGGTCCCTAAGGCATCAAAATCAGGAATGACATGACGAAACACAACAATTTTTGGATATTTTTTAATCGCATTTAAAATATCTGCATAGATCGTGTTTGGTTTTGAGGCTTTACTTTTTGATGATTTCATAGGTATCCTTTACAATCATTAATTCTTCATTCGTAGGAATGACCATCGCGGCAACTTTACTTTCAGGTTTAGTAATGATCGCAAGTTTTCCCCTTGTCGCCTTATTCACTTCAAGATCTTCCACAATCCCAAGCGCTGACTTGACTTCTTCAAGGATTAAATGCCTATAAAAACCTGAGTTTTCACCAATCCCAGCAGAAAACACCAAGACATCCACCCCACCAAGTCGGATATGATACTGACCAATAAAATCAGCAATGCGTCTGACAAACAATTGATTGGCCAATTTAACTTGAACGTTACCTTCAATATCCGCTGCTTCTAAATCTCGGGAGTCACTTGAAAGTTTTGACATTCCTAGTAAACCACTCTTTTTGTTAAACATCTCATAAACAGCCTCATGGGTTAATCCAGTTTTAAGGGCTGCAAAGTGAAGAACACTTGGATCGATATCCCCGGTTCTCGTTCCCATCATGATGCCACCTAATGGGGTTAGCCCCATGGACGTGGCAACAACTTTGCCGTCTTTAATGGCAGCAAGGGATGCTCCTGAACCCAAATGAATCGTAATGATATTCGGATTATTTTTAACTTTATAATGTTGGCGGACTTGTAAGGATAAATATTTATGGGAAGTGCCGTGAAAGCCATACCGTCTTAAGTCATATTTTTCATAGAGTTCATAAGGAATTGGGAATAAAAAATCTTGAGGGGCCATGGTTTGGTGAAAAGCCGTATCAAAAACACCAACATTTTTAACCGTAGGCAAAATGGTTTGAAAAGCTTCAATTCCCATCAAGTTAGGGCCATTATGAAGTGGTGCTAACGGAATAAACTCTCTTACTTTTGCAATCACGTCTGGGGTAATAATTGCGCTCTTAAAGAAATACTTTCCACCTTGAACAATTCGGTGACCGACGCCGTCAATTTCTTTAAACGATTGAATGACTTTGTTTTTGATAAGATATTTCAGCAGTAGAGCAACACCTTCTTGATGATTTGCAATGGGAATGTTAATGGATAGTTTTTCTTGACCAATATTCAATGAAAAATTACCCATAGATTGTCCAATTCTATCAGCTGCTCCTGAACAGATTAAAGTTTCTGACGGCATGTCATAAAGTTTAAACTTTAGACTACTACTACCTGCGTTAACTGCAATTATTTTACTCATGAAACCATTTACATTTCTTTCCTAGTGAATTATACCGAAAACATACGCGATAAGGAAATACTTTTCTAGTTAATTTTAAAAAAAGAAAAGTTGTATAATTATAAGGATGCTTGCAAAAGAAATCATTAATCACTTTTTCAACTTTGGTTCCTTTCAAAGTTATGAGTATTTTGGTGTCCATCCCATGACCAAAACCAAGGATGGAAAAAAACTAACTGGTTTTGTTTTTCGACTCTATGCACCTAACGCTACTGAAGTCTTTGTTGTAGGTGATTTTAACTTGTGGAAAGCTCAAGATCATCCAATGGAAAAAGTCCATGAGTGGGGAATCTATGAAGCTTTTGTGACCAGCGCTAAGCTTGGTGATCGCTATAAATATCAGTTCAAAAATACCTATGGGTTTGTGGTTCAGAAAGCAGATCCTTATGCTTTCGAAGCAGAAGTAAGACCCTTAACAGCTAGTGTGGTGACAACCTATCAAGGTTTTCAATGGCATGATGAAGCCTATCTTGCCAATCGAAATCGGAATTTTGATCGACCCATGGCCATCTATGAAGTTCATTTAGGTTCCTGGAAAAAACCTGAGAAAAAAGAATTTTTTAGTTATGAAGACATGGCTGAACAACTGATTCCCTATGTGCTAGAACATGGTTTTACTCACATTGAATTGATGCCCCTAACCCAACACCCTTTTGATGGGTCTTGGGGTTATCAAACCACTGGATTTCATGCCGTAGATTCTCGCTATGGTTCCCTAAAAGGATTAATGACGTTTATTGACCGGTGTCATCAAGTAGGTCTTGGGGTGATTCTAGATTTTGTGGTTGTCCATTTTGCCAGTGATGGCTTTGGCTTACATGAGTTTGATGGCAGCAAATTGTATGAGTATTTTGATCCAAGAAGAACCTTCTCACAATGGGGATCACCCCAATTTGATTTAAGTAAGCCGGTTGTCCGAAGCATGCTTTTTAGTAGCATCAACTATTTTATTTCGATGTTTCACCTTGATGGTATTCGCATTGATGCGGTGAGTAATATTGTTTATTGGGATGGCAATACCCAACAAGGAGAAAATTCTGGAGGGATTGCGTTTATTCGAGACTTAAATTCATTTATTCATACCTATCACCCAACCGTCATGAGCATTGCCGAAGACTCAACGTCATTTGGCGGGGTGACTCGTCCTGTAGAATTGGGTGGTTTGGGATTTGACTATAAATGGGACATGGGCTGGATGAACGATACCCTTAAATACTACGGGGTGGATTTTGTTTATAAATTCTACGACCACCATAAGTTAACCTTTTCCATGCATTACTTTTATTCTGATAACTTTATGTTGCCGTTATCCCATGACGAAGTCGTTCATGGCAAAGGCACCATTGTGAATAAAATGTGGGGTAACTATGATGAAAAGTTTGCGCTTTTAAGAAATCTTTACACTTACCAATGGATGCATCCGGGAAAGAAATTAATTTTTATGGGTAATGAGATCGCTTCGTTTGATGAATGGAGTGAAAAGAAATCCTTACCATGGTTTTTTACTCAGTACCCAAAACACGATTCGGTTCGGACATTGTTGAAAGATCTTAATCGGATTTATAAACAAGAACCAAGTTTACATGTCGAAGAACATAACCCGGCAAGATTTCGCTGGTTAATGGTGGATAATCGCCAAGATAATATTTATGTTTTTGAAAGAAAGGTCAATCATTCAACAATAATTATTGTTTTAAACATGAAGGGTAATTACTATAATGATTATGATATCGGTGTGTTTGAACCAGGAACGTATCAAGAAATCCTAAATTCAGATAACGAAATCTATAGTGGTTGGCATCGGATTAACAAAAATCCATTGCTGACCAAGTTACAATCAGGGCCGGAAGGAAAACCGCATACGTTGACGTTAACCATTGGTTCGTTTGCTGCCATTGTTTTAAAAAAAATAAGCGAAGATACTCGCTAAATGAAGGAGTCAATACCCTATGTTTAAAAATAAACAAGAGTTCAAAAATATTTTTCTTGAGCGTCTAGAATCTAAGTTTGGTCGGACCATTCAAGATAGTCACATCACCGAAAGATATGAAATTATTGGCCACATGATCCGTGATTATGCCGGTCAAAACATGAAGAAGTTAAGGACTATCGATAATAAAAAGCATCCTCGCCAACTCATTTACTTTTCGATGGAGTTTCTCATCGGAAAATTAATGTTAAGTAACTTACAAAACCTAGGCATTTATGAATTGGTTGAAGAAGGTTTAAAAGATTTAAATTTATCCTTACAAGAACTCATTGACATGGAAACGGATGCGGGATTAGGGAATGGCGGTCTCGGTCGGCTTGCCGCTTGCTTTTTAGATTCAATCGCCTCATTAGGCTATCCTGGTCACGGCAACACCATTCGCTATGATTATGGATTTTTTAAACAAAAAATTGTCAACGGCAAACAAGTAGAAGTTCCCGACATTTGGCTTAAAAACGGCAACGTTTGGGAAGTCAAGAATTATAAGCACGCGGTCGACGTTAAATTTTATGGTCAAGCAGAAACATATTTAAAACCAGATGGTGGATACGCGATTCGTACGGTTAATGCATTGAATGTTCGAGCGGTTCCTTATGATATGGCCGTGATTGGGTATCGTAATGGGATGACCAACAATTTAAGATTATGGTCCTCCGAACCAACCGAAGAAAATATTCCCAGTAATCAAAGTTTCAAAGAATATTTACAAACTGTCAAAGAAATCACTCATGGATTATATCCAGATGATTCCACGGAACAAGGAAAAATCTTACGATTAAGGCAACACTATTTCTTAGTGTCTGCTGGACTTCAATCGGTGGTGGGTTCTCATTATCGTCGCTTTAAACGCGTGGATGATGTGGCGGATTATTTTGTATTCCAACTCAATGATACCCATCCTATTCTTGCCATTCCTGAGTTTATGAGAATCATGATGGATGACCACAATTTAACGTGGGATGCCGCTTGGTCACAATTAACCCGATGCATGGCGTACACCAACCACACCGTCATGATTGAAGCTTTAGAAAAATGGCCGATCCAATACATTCAACCACTCCTTCCAAGAATTTATATGATCATCGAAGAAATTCATCGTCGCAGCCAACTTGAATTTAGTCAAAAACACATCACTGAAGATGCAAGAAAAAACATGGCCATCATTAAAGACGGCATGGTCTACATGGCGAATCTTGCTATTTTTTCAACATTCTCAACCAATGGCGTTGCCGCTTTGCATACCGATATTTTAAAGGCAGATACGTTTAAGGATTTTTATCAGTTATATCCGCAACGATTCAATAACAAGACCAATGGCATCACCCATCGCCGCTGGATGATGTACAGCAATCCTGCCCTTGCAAAAACCATCAGTGACCGAATTGGCGAAGGATGGAAAACCCAACCTAAACAATTAGAAAAACTCTTGCCATTCAAAGATGATGCAAAACTACAAACCGAGTTAGGAAACATTAAATTAGCGAATAAAAAAGCCTTAGCAATTTTCCTTAAAAAACACCAAGGGGTTGATCTAAATGTCAACAGCATCTTTGATGTTCAAATTAAACGATTGCATGCTTATAAACGCCAATTGATGAATATATTCCACATCATGTATTTATATCAACGCATGAAACAAGATGCTTCATTTAAAATTCCTCCACGCACGTTTATCTTTGGTGCGAAAGCAGCGCCAAGCTATTTCTACGCGAAGAAAATTATTGAACTCATTCATTCAGTGGCAAAAATCGTGAATGGCGATCCTGCAGTCAATGCATTCTTACGCGTTGTTTTTATCGAAAACTATGGCGTTTCAATCTCTGAAAAAGTGATTCCTGCCAGTGACATCTCCGAGCAAATCTCAACCGCCGGTAAAGAAGCTTCTGGAACAGGTAACATGAAATTCATGATGAACGGGGCTATTACCTTAGGAACCCTAGACGGCGCTAACGTAGAAATTGCTGACTTGGTTGGCGAAAACAATTGTGTTATTTTTGGCATGAAGGTCGATGAAGTCAATGAACTCTATCAAAACCGTAGTTATCGAGTTTGGGATATGTACGCGAAACAACCACATTTAAAATCCATCATCGATTCACTCATCGATGGAACTTGGTCTGAGGGTAATCTTGATACATTCCGTCCCATTTTTGATGAAATCATGCATCGTAATGATGAGTACTTTCTTCTCAAGGATTTTGATGCGTATGCTGCTGCCCATGAAAAAATTGGCAACATGTATCAAAATCAAAAACAATGGCATTCGATGGCGATTGTCAACGTTGCTCGCTCTGGTTTCTTTTCAACCGATCGAACCATTCAACAATATATTGATGACATTTGGAAATTGAAGAAATTAGTATGACCATCGATTTAAAATTAATGCTTGCCGAACAAGCAAAGTTAGATGCCCATATTCAGCAACAACACCAAGTGAGCTATGCTTCCACCAGAGAAAAACGCTTGCTTGCTTTATTGGTAGAGGTTGGTGAAATGATCAATGAAACCAAAACCTTTAAATTTTGGTCGAAAAAACCGAGTGCAGAAAAACCAATCATCCTTGATGAATATGCGGATGGATTACATTTTTTATTATCCTTGTCGATTGAAGTTCAATCCAGTCAACATCACTATGAGATAGCCCACCTTTCAAAGACCTTAACCCAGGCAACCATTGATGTCTTTCAGGCGATCAGTGATCTTTCAAAAGCATTCACGGTGAAAGCCTTAGAAAAGTCGTTTCAATCTTATATCAATCTTATCCCGCTTTTAGGCTTTACTTCCGAAGAAGTTGTTGAAGCTTATTTTAAAAAGCTTGGTGTTAATTATACCCGGCAAAAAAATGCTTATTAATGAAGGAGAATCATGATGAAGACAACCTGGTGGCCGTTATTAAAACAATTATCTGAACTCAATGGTGTTTCTGGTTTCGAACATCAAGTGGCGGCGTTCATTGAAAAAAAGGTGAAACCTTTTGTCGATGACATTCAATACGATGGATTGGGTTCTCTCCTGGCGATTAAAAAAGGAAAAAATCCCAAGTTAACCATCATGCTTGCTGCTCATATGGATGAAGTCGGGTTTTTGATTTCACAAATTGAAGATTCAGGCATGATTCGCTTAACTCCCATCGGCGGATGGTGGTCGCATGTTTTGTTAGCCCAAGTCATGACCATTACTACCAGACAAGGAAAAACATTTCAAGGCATTATTGGCGCTCGTCCGCCTCACGGCATGAGTCAAGACGCACGCAATCGAGTGATTGAGTTAAAAGATATGTATTTGGATTTAGGGGTTTCCTCTAAGAAAGATATCGAGTCTCTTGGGATTCGCATCGGCGATATGGTGACGCCACAAACCGATGCCATGATCATGAATGATACCGATGTTGTCATGGGCAAGGCGTGGGATAATCGCGTCAGTTGTGGTGTGCTGATAGAATTAATGCGCCGATTAAAAGATGTCCAAACCGAAGCAACCATTATTGCTGCATTCACGGTCCAAGAAGAAGTTGGGTTAAGAGGTGCAAAAACGTCGACCTATCAAGCTAAGCCAGATTTAGGGTTTGCTCTCGATGTTACCCTTTCCCATGATTTACCAGGGGCACCTAAACAAGATACTCGTTTGGGTCAAGGCGTGGCATTGTCGATTCTTGATGCCAGTGTCATTGCCCATCGGGGGTTGGTTGAAGATGTGGAACGGGTTGCCATCGCCAATAAAATTCCTTTTACATATGACGTGATGCCAGTCGGTGGAACTGACGCCGGAGAAATGCATAAAGCGTTTTCAGGGGTTGTCACCATGACGATTTCCATCCCATGCAGGTATTATCATTCCCATACCTCGATGGTTCATTTAAAAGATGTTGAACTCACCACCCAATTAATGGAAAAATACCTACTGCAATTTACGCCTGCTAGCTTACAAGCTTTACACGCTTCAAAATTTAAAGCGTAGTCATGACCGTTGTTATCAACCAAAAAACGTATCCAGTCTTTGTGACACATCGGGCTAAAAAACGTACCATCTTACGTTTTAAAAACGATGTGTTTTTTGTATCATCACCAAAAAAAACACCAATGTCGTGGATTGAAAAGCAACTTCATTTGCATGGAGAAAAACTCATTTCCCGTATCCAAAACATCCCCGTTTCTTGGAATGAAAAGGGTATGTATTTACTGGGAGCATGGGTCGATCATGTGAAGGTTTTAAAAACATTTCAACTACATGAATCCATCTCCATGCCCGCGTTGATGAAGCATCGATCTGTCAAGGCATGGTTCTTAACCTTGCTGACCAAACGCGTCAACGATTGGAAAAAAACGCTCGATATCCAAACCCCATATCTTGTTCGGGTTAGGACGATGTCAACGCGACTAGGATCAAATTCTCGCCGGACCAAGCGGTTAACCTTTGCCATAAAATTGATCCATTTCTCTTGGCCAATCATTGATGCGGTGATCGTTCATGAATTGATTCATGATCGCCATTTTGACCATTCTCCTCGATTTCATCAAGCCTTGCGAGTTGCCTATCCACGATATGATGAAGAACATGCTAAACTTTTAAAAGGTCAACATCAATGAATGCATTAAAAACCTTACAAGATGCCCACATCAAAAAATTAAGATTATTAAAGAATCAAGATGGTCCTTTTGAACCCACACATTTTTTAGTTGAAGGTCAACACTTGGTTGATCATGCTTTAAATGCCGGCGTCCTTGAATCCGTTTATGTTCTTGATCATACCCTTAACTTTCCTAGTGACATCAAGATGTTTGTCTGTGATCCCCATGTCTTCGCCGCCATTTCTAATCAAAAAACCCCTCAAGGTATCATCGGGTTATGCCGAAAAATAAAAACCCAATTTCCTTTAGGGACCACAATGGTCTATCTAGATCAAATCAATGATCCAGGTAATGTGGGTACGATCTTAAGAACGAGTCTAGGATTAGGGATTACCACGATTATTTTTTCACCGAACACGGCCAATCGTTATCAACCTAAGGTGATTGCCAGTTCCCAAGGAGCGTTGTTTGGATTGAATTTATTGGTCGATCAAGAAGATGGCGCATTACTGAAACAGTATCACCAAGAGGGTTATCATATCGTGACGACAAACTTATCAACCAAAGCCATTCCTCTTCAGCATTATCGATTTCAAGAAAAGAATATCTTGGTGGTTGGCAATGAATCCCATGGCGTTCGTCCATCCATCGCCGCCTTAAGTGATGGAGAAGTCACCATCCCGATGAAAAATATTGACTCTCTCAATGTCGCTGTTGCCTTTGCGATTATTGCCTATCGCTGTCTGCAATATAAGCCAGCATCGTGATACAATAACGTTGTTAATGAAAGCTTAGTAGAATCGAACCAGGGATGAGTGAATAGTGAAACCACTCAAACGATTCAAAATTCACTTTCAAGCAAATTAACCGTTGGTGGCGTTAACACCTCAATTAAGTGCGGTCAAACGAACAAGGATGGTACCACGGCTTCGGTCGTTCCTTACGGATGACTTTTTTTATTTCAAGGAGGATAACATCCATGATTGACAATATTCATAAGATTCTCGCTAAAGGGTTAGCTGCGATTGAAGCAGCTTCTGATTTAAATCTTTTGCAAGAAGTTAGAAACACGTATCTTGCTAAAAAATCTGAACTAATGGGAGTGTTTGCCTTACTCAAAGATCTAGATGGGGAGGCCAAAAAACAAGTCGGACAATTAATCAATCAAGCGCGTGACCAACTCACACTAGCATTAGAAACCAAACAAGCCTTACTTCAAGAAGCTTCAATCAACGCTAAGTTCAAGGAAGAAGTCATTGATGTGAGTCAACCTAGTGTCCAAGCAACCCAAGGGTCCGTGAATCCTTTTTATTTAGTAGAACAAGCCATCACCGATGTATTTATTGCCATGGGTTATCAAGTTGCCGAAGGACCAGAAGTAGAAACCGATCATTACAATTTTGAACTTTTGAATATCCCCAAAGACCATCCTGCTCGAGAAATGCAAGACTCATTATATTTTGATGAGAATACATTATTAAGAACGCATACTTCACCGGTTCAAGCACGGGTGATGCAAGCCAGTCAAGGAAAACCAATTCAAGTGATTTGTCCGGGAAAAGTTTTTCGCCGCGATGAAGATGATGCCACTCACTCGCACCAGTTTGGACAAGTGGAAGGATTGGTAGTTGCTGAAGGGATTAACTTAGGTCATCTTAAACAAACGTTACAAGTCTTCGCCAAAAAAATGTTTGGTGAAAAAAGAGAGATTCGGTTAAGACCAAGTTTTTTCCCATTCACCGAACCAAGTGTGGAAATTGATGTCAGTTGTTTCGAATGCGGTGGCAAGGGTTGCTCGTTATGTAAACAAACCGGATGGATTGAAATTCTAGGTGGAGGCATGGTTCATCCTCGAGTTCTATCGATGAACGGATATGATGCAAAAAAAATGACAGGTTTTGCTTTCGGTATTGGCATTGAACGTGTTGCCATGCTTCGATATGGAATTGATGATATTCGAAGATTTTATCAAAATGATCTTCGCTTTATTCAACAATTTAAACGGAAATAAAGGAGAAACCAAATATGAAATTTTCTTATCGATGGTTGTCTACTTTAGTTGACTTAAAGGATGTCACTGCAGCGGATGTTGCCAATGCTCTTAATCGAGCAGGCATCGAAGTTGAAGCGGTAACCCCTTTAGTTAGCGCTAGCCATATCACCACAGGATTGGTTCAACAACGAACCATGATGGAAGGCAGTGATCATTTATCCAAGGTTGTCGTCGATACTGGTCAACACGGTCAACGTGTGATTGTATGCGGTGCTAAAAATATTCGTGAAGGGCAAAAAGTATTGGTGGCATTACCTGGGGCCATCTTGCCTAAAATCACCATTCAAGAAACCATCATCAAAGGAGTTACCTCCCAAGGAATGGTCTGTGCATTAAATGAACTTGGACTAGATTCAAAGTTTTTAACCCCAACCCAACTCGAAGGGATAGAAGTCTTAGAAGAAACGACGAAAGTAGGTAATGATTTAATTCTTGAAGAATTAGGATTAATGGATACCATCATCGATTTAAAACTCCTCGCCAATCGCCCAGACCTTTGGTCCCTTGAAGGGATTGCTTTTGAAGTAGGTGCGTTGTTCAATAGACCCCTGATTCAACAAACGTTCACGGATGCTAAATCCCTTTTAAAAAGTGAATTCAAGATTGATATTCAAACGACAAAAACACCACAATTTTCAATTCGAGTTCTTCAAGGAATCACACAAATCGCTTCACCTTCTTGGTTAAAGCGACGATTGATTGCAAGTGGAGTTCGCCCGATTTCTTTATTGGTCGATGTTGGCAATTATGTGATGTTGTTAACAGGCCAACCACTTCACATGTATGACCTCAAGAAATTACCTTCAAGGTCTTTAACCTTATCTGATCAAACTGAACGTGCTTTCGTTGCCTTGGATCAAAAATCTTATTCGCTTCAACAAGGCGATATCGTCATCACCAGTGGTGACCACATCATGTGTTTAGCCGGCGTGATGGGTGCCCACCATTGTGCCGTTGATGCTCATTCAACAGACATCGCGATCGAAGCAGCAGCCTTTGATCCTGCAAGCATTCGTAAAACCGCCAATCGGTTAAATTTAATTTCGGATGCCTCGGTTCGTTTTGCAAAAGGCATCAATCTTTCTGATTTTCAACGGGCCTTAACGTTGGCCACATCGCTGATCATGTCGATCACCAAAGTTAAGGACGTTTATCAAACCGTGACCATCAATAAGTTATTGCCCTTGGTGAAAGAAGTCATTTGGCAACCGCTAGAGATCAATCGATTGCTAAGTACTCATTTTTCGGATGACACCATTGTTGCTGCATTAAAACGGTTTGGGATTGTTTCAACCAAACATACAGATGGGTATCATGCATCCATCCCTCGTCACCGGCAAGATATTACCGGCGTGGCAGATTTAGC
>JBILRP010000011.1:0-38013 GCA_044372565.1 Bacilli bacterium
ATCCGTCTTTACTCGTCACCGATTATTTAGCGGTTGGGGGTTTACAAGCCACACTCGTCAATGCTTGGCTTGTCACATGGGTCGCCATCCTGGTGCTTCATCGTCTTCAAGTTAAATTTTCTGGGGTCTCTTTTGCGGGTGTCCTCACCATCTTTGCGTTTGCATTTTTTGGAAAAAACCTTCTTAACATCATTCCCGTTTGGCTTGGCTTTTATGCTTACACCAAGATGAAAGGGACGAATCTAAGTCAATACACAGGAACGTTCTTGTTCTCAACCGGACTTGCTCCTGTCACCAGCTTCATCATCTTTGGTATCCCAGGCCTACCACTTTACGTTGCTATCCCTTTAGGAGTGGTTGCTGGTCTAATCGCTGGCTGGTTAACTCCGATGGTGGTTTCGATTGTTGGCAAATTCCATCAAGGGTATAACTTATACAACACAGGATTTGGGATGGGCTTTATCGCCATGCTCATAAGCAGCATCCTCAAAGCATTCAATGTCGATGTCAGTGTGCCTTTAACATTAACCTTTGCTTATCACACGACACTTTTGTGGTTTGTTTTTATTCTCTCGATTGGTTTAATGGGTGGAGCTTTTATCCTTCACCGGCAAGTGTATCGTCCTTGGTTACGGTTAATTCAAAGCCCGGGAAATTTACCCACTGATTTTTATAAAGACTTTGGGTTGGCAGCAACGCTATTCAATGTTGGTACGATTGGATTATTAAGTTTATTCCTTGTGATCACCTTAAATCTTCCATTATCTGGTCCGATGGTTGCAGGGATCTTCACGTTTATGGCCTTTGGAAGTTATGGTAAACATATTCGTAACGCACTTCCTGTCATCACTGGTTTAATCCTTGCTTCAATGATTCCTGGCTTTTCTTTAACCAATCTCGGACCAAGCATCGCTGTCTTCTTTGTGACCGCCTTAGCTCCCGTGGCCGGAAAGTTTGGGGTGTTTTATGGACTCCTTGCAGGGTTTATTCATTTATTGATTGCCCCCCAAGCCCTCGCTTTACAAGGTGGATTTGATTTGTATAACAATGGCTTTACTGCTGGTCTTGTCGCGGGTATTGTGGTCATCATCGCTCAACAATTTCCTATCCCTAACTTATTACAACGATTACAACGAAAGTCAGTTAAACATTAATGGAACGTTTTAGCCATACCGCGATTATCATTCCCGCTTTTCGTCCTAATGAAAATCTCATCAAACTCATTCACACCTTAAAACTTACCTTTCATCAACCCATCATTGTTGTGGATGATGGTAATCCAAATCAGAAGATATTTAAGCAACTCTCAGGCGTGACGCTTTTGCATCATCCAATCAACCAAGGCAAAGGCGCTGCACTCAAGACTGCTTTTCAGTATGTATTGGATCATCTCCCAGAGATTGATGGTGTGGTGACCGCCGATGCCGATGGGCAACATCCAAGTGAAGATATTCTTAAGATTGCGATGTTATTAGACCAAGATTCAAGGGCTTTTTATCTTGCCACAAGAACCTTTAACAAACGGACTCCTTTAAGTAATACGTTGGGCAATCTGATTACCCGTTATGTGTTTTTGGCGGTTACTGGTCAAAAAGTGATGGATACTCAAAATGGATTACGTGGCATCCCTAGATGGTTACTCTCAAACTTAATTAAGATTCCGCAACAGCGTTTCGATTATGAAATGGCGATGTTGAAAGAAATTGCTGTGAAGAAAACCACGATTATTCAAGTGCCAACACAAACCATTTATCACCAAGAAGGTGCGATTAGTTCGTTTCGCCAATGGCGTGACTCATATTTAATTTATCAAATCTTACTCAAAGATTTCTTTCGATTTTTAATCGTAAGCATCTTGAGTTTTGTTATTGATTACAGTTTATTCTTATTGTTTTACCAATGGTTAACAGGGACGTATCGCATTATTCTAGCGGTTATTTTTTCACGCATCCTATCCGGGATTGCCAATTACACGTTGAATCGCTTGTATAGTTTTCGTTCGAAAGTTAAGTTATCCCAATCTATGGTTCAATATTTACTTTTATTTCTCATCATCATGGCTTCGTCTGCATGGCTAACCGATGGCATCACCCTTCTTGGTGTTTCCGCTGCATGGAGTAAGTTGATGGTCGATATTTTCCTTTTTATCGTTTCTTATCAAGTGCAAAAGAAGTATATTTTTAAACATGAATCGTAATCAATTCCGACTCATCATTCTTGTCTACTCGTTAACCTTAACGTTGGGGACTGGTTATTCCTTGCTGGATGCGTTTGTATTCAAAGCGAGTGGTCTGAGTGGATCGAATATTCTTAGTTCCCAATCGGAATCAAATTCTTCTCTCTCATCGATTGAACCAACCTATGGTGAGTTTTCTTATCTCGATACCAACATGCTTTTACAGATTGATGTGATTCGTCGTCATGAAACGCAAGTCTATGTGGCGATCCTCACCACAACCGATCATCGCCTTGTGAAAGCGGCCTTTGGTTTAGACACCTTCGGAAAAAATTTTAAAGAAAAAACTTCTGTCATTGCCAATCGAAAAAATGCCATCTTTGCAATCAATGGAGACTATTATGGTTTTCGTGATATCGGTTTTGTGGTCAGAAATGGATTGGTCTATCGTATCACCCCTCGCCCTGCAGATTCCGACAGCGCAGTTGTTTTTAACGATCAAGGAATCATGTCAACCTTTGAAGAACGAGATACGAACCTTCAAGCATTAAACGATCTTAATCCGTGGCAAGCTTGGTCATTTGGACCGGTGTTAATTAACCAGAGGACCTTAACGGTCAACCCCTCAACCAAGGTCCCCTATGAACTTGATAGCAATCCGAGAACAGCCATTGGACAAATTCGTGATGACCAATACATCTTTGTATGCTCAGATGGAAGAACCTCAGAAAGTGCCGGTTTATCGGTTTACGAATTGGCTTCTGTCTTTATCGAGTATGGGGCGCGATTTGCCTATAACCTTGATGGAGGTGGCTCTGCAACCATGTGGTTCAATGGCAGATTGATCAACAAACCCACCAACAGTGGTTCAACCATTTCTGAACGATCAATTTCCGACATTATTTATATTGGGTATGATTTATAAATTAAAAGTCATCTTAAGTTACCTAGGCATGTCCACTTTTGTGGGGACGTTTAGTTATGTGTATTTAAGCTTTGTTCCAGGTGTGTTTAATCTATGGATGGTTGGAGCTTTTTGCGTGCCCTTGCTATCAGGCATTTTCGAAATTGTTTTTGATAAAAATATGAATCCAAAGCACCCCATGCGTGTGAGTTTATTTCGATTGGCCATGGCCACCATCACTGTCCAAGTTATCCTTAAAGGTATTTATGAGATTGCCTTGACCAATTTCCGCGGAGAAATCATCTTTGTGATTGCATGGATGTTACTTATCCTCACGAGTTTCAGTGTTAAAGAATAACTCGCCATTGATTGGCTTTGGCAGCCTTTAACAAACGTTTATCTGGGGTGACACAAATCGCTTCTTTGACTTTATTTAACAATTCAATGTCTGCATAAGAATCTGAGAATGCTTTGGTTTTATCCCACTGAATAGATGGAAACTTCTTGAGTATCGCTGAAACTTTTTGATCAGCAGATAGAATGGTAATGGATTTGAAGACCTTCGCTTGATGATCAAATAACTGTGTCCCTAAAATCTCATCAAAACCAAGGACGCGATATCGTTCTAAAAACACATCAAAATTACCTGACAATAAGATGGTATGAAAACCTTCTTGTTTATCCTTTGAAATTTGTTTGACGACTTTTTTATGAAGAAGGGATTTGGACGCGACAAATAAATCATCTAAAAACTGACTCAATTGATCGATGGTGATGGTGGCGAATAATTGCCCAACTTTTCCCATCGCCCAATACCGAAAATCATCATAGCGAATCCCAAAAACTTTTAACTTCATTAGCACATAACGAAAGATAATCGCGCGATTGATTTTATGATAGGTGGATTTAGGTAAAGACGATGCTTTCCATTGTTGAAGAATAAACGGCACAGTTGAAGCTTGAAGTAGAGTGCCATCAAAATCGTAAATTGCGTATTTCATTGTGGTTATTATAACAATTTTTTAACGCTTTAATCTATTGTTCAGGGTGAAGGAAAAGTTTTACAAATTAAACTATGAGTTTGTTCAATGATCATGATGGGAAGTCACAAAAAGATGAGCCACTCACACACTTAGATCGCGTTATCGTCTTAAGTATTCACGATGACCATTTAAAATGCCGGTGAGCACAAACCGATGTCTGCTATTAGGAATTGTGGTGGTAAAATTTAAACTTTTTTCTCGATGCTCATATCCTGACATTAATCGTTCATAGGTGGTAAAATCTGCTTTTCTTCGTTGGCTTAAGGTTGTTAAAAAACTTGGTTTATTAATCGCTTTTTCATAATTAGGTTGTAGGGTAATTGAAAACGATTCTCCTGTCGCCCCAGAACCATAAGAAAACATCCCGATTTTTTCATTTGCTAACGATGTAGGGTAGGTGGTCAATAATGAAATCAACGACAAATACAACGAACCGTTATAAATATTGCCAACTTCTTTATTAAAAGCTTTTGTTGAACGCAGCACTTCTTCACTTAAAGGTTGGATCAATACTTCTGAGGCTTTATCGCTCATCGTTGCAAATGGCATATGAAAACAAACAAACTTAAGTGGTTGCAGAGGTCTAACTTGTTTGAGTAATTCTTTATAGCTACGAATGGACAATTTTCCATCCACGATTGGCACTTCATAATATGAGGGACGATAAAAATCTTTGTTGCTTTCAACAATAGCGAGGCCTTCTTCAATCACACCAATTCGGGGATTGGCGCTGACGATCATCGCAATGGCGCCAGCTCCTTGAGTCACTTCTCCGGGAGTATTAAACCCATACCAAGCGACATCACTAGCGACAACCAATGCGATTTTTCCTGGATGAAGGGCTACATAATCTTTCGCCAACATCAATGCACCCGTGGCCGCATAACAAGCTTGTTTAACTTCCAACACTCGGCATTGCGGATTCAATTGAAGCAAGGCGTGTAAATAAACGCCTGCAGACTTAGAAAAATCGATGCCAGATTCGGTGGCAAATAAAAGTAAACCAATCTCATGTTCACGACCCTTGACCAAATCCGCACTTGCTTCCGCGGCCATGGTGATGATATCTTCAAACGAATCAATCAGCGACATTTTTTCTTGACCGATGCCAACCGTGTATTTCTCGACAGCAACTTGGCGAACATTCGCCAATTCCGCCATGTCTAAATACACTTGAGGGGTGTAAAAATTAATTGCATCGATGCCAACTTTATTCATGCTTGTTACTTTCTTTCTATCGAGGTATGGGCGCGCATCAATTCGTGAGGATTGGTTAACGCTGCCATCAGAGATAGTTCACCCGCTAAAACAGTTGCGCCTACCAAATGTGCTAAGGTTTGACTACCACCCACACCAGCACAACCCATCTTTAAGAATCGTTCTTGAAAAGGAGATTCGTTTTTTCCGTGACCGATGGTGCCAACAATAATGTTTGGAATGGTGACTGAAAAATATAGATCACCGTTTTTAACTTCTGCAAACGTGATGCCTTGTGAACCTTCAACTATGTTGGCAGCATCTTGGCCTGTGGCTAAATAAATCGCAAGCAGCATATTCGCATAATGGGCGTTGGCACTATGGACGGAACCGGCCATGATAGACCCCAGCAGATTCTTTTTAATGTTAAGATCAACGATTTTTTCAGGGGTAGTTTTTAATTCCGTTTCTACGACTGCTTTTGGGATGATGATTTCAGCGATCACATGTTTACCACGACCTTTAATCGCATTAATGACACTTACTTTTTTATCCACACACATATTGCCTGATACAGAAACATACGAGGCAAATGTAAACTTCTTTAATAAATAATCACCAATGCCGTCCGCAACAAGGGTCACCATGTTATGGCCACTGGCGTTATCAGAGAAAATTGCAATCCGTAAATAAACTAAGTTAGCAACGTGATAAACATCAATCGCTTGTAACTTAGCAAATCGACTTAATTTGCTAACCACTTCTTCTTGTAAGGTGGTTAGATTGGTTTTAACAAAACTTGCAATTGATGCCGCTTCACTTGCTTGGTTGGTTTGTAACGTAAACGAACGTGTCATCGTGTCACTGATTAAAGTAGATTTGACCCCACCAGCTTTCTTGATTGCCCGACTGCCTCGTTGAACAGAAAAAAATAGCGTCGTTTCAAGGGTGGCTAATGGCACCTCAACCGGTTCAATGGTTTTGGATTTGCCAAGGGTTGTCACAGAAGCAAAGGTCATAGGGCCAACCCAACGAGTTGGGATAGGGGTGATAAGTTTATTTTCTTCTTGCATGATTTAATTTTATGATAAAAATCAATGAATTGCTTTCTTTTTACTTTGCTTGTTTAAGAAACTCATCCAATTGATAACCTAATTGGAGTAATTCTGCATCATGGCCAAACTTACTGACCAAGACAATGCCTTTTGGTTTTTTTTCGTGGTACCCCATCGGTAAACATAGCGATGGATTGCCATAAATCGGAGCAAAACTTAACCAAGTTGGTGTGATCAAGGCATCGAGGTTTTCTTCTTCAAGACATGTTTGAAAACCTGCTGCTTCCTTTTGTAGAGCGAGACGAAGATCTTTAAATTCTTGATTGAGGGTTGAAGGCATGGCCTCACTGGCGATTAACGTCGCTTGTCCATACTTAAGGCAGCGTTTTGGATTCTTGTTGTTGATGGCAATGATCTTTGCGAGTGAAGGTGGAGAACCTTCTTGAGTGTGTGTTGCTAAAAACCCATTAAGGCTAACTTTAAATTCCCTTAGCAAGGTTGGATAGTTATCCAACTTGGGTAAGGTCATGTGAATGTCTTTGACGGCGTGCCCTAATTTTTTTAGCGTGGTGGTGATTTGCTTTAGAATCTTTTGATCCTTCGCATCATAAGGTTGTTGATCAAAGGTAACAATCCCAATTTGTTTTTTTCCAAGTGGGTGGTGAATAAATTCAAGAAAGCTCGAGGGACGTTGAATGGGGTGTTGTTGAAGATCCTTAGGTTGCGTTAAACTCAATGCATCCATTAAAGTTGCACAATCTTCAACGGAAGTTGCCATCGGTCCTGCAGTATCTTGGCTCGGCGAAATGGGAATAATGCCTTCGGTTGAAACCATCCCTTTGGTTGGCTTAAAAGAAATCATTTGATTATGAAAAGCTGGGGCCATCAACGATCCATTGGTTTCTGTGCCAATCGCTAAAGAAACAATCCCTAAAGCAACGGCAACCGCGCTCCCTGTGCTCGACCCAAGTGGGTCAATCGATTCATCCACCGGATGTTTGACTTGTCCATACATCGATCCATAACCAGACGGCATTTTTTCATCACCCATGAAATAAGCAAACTCAGATAAGTTAGCTTTGCCAACGATAATCGCCCCAGCGGCAATCAACCCATCAATCAAAGAAGCGTTCTTCTTAGGGATAAAATCTTTGAGTGCAAAACTATTCGCCGTGGTTGGCGTCCCATCTGCATAAAGAATATTGTCTTTGATCAAAACAGGGATACCGTGAAGTGGTCCTTTGATCTTACCTAATTTTCTTTCTTCATCTCTTTGCTTTGCAACCTTGAGTGCCAATGGAGAAATCAATGCAATCGCATTTTTATCTATGAATTGTAGATGTTTTTCAATAACGTCTTCGACCAATTGAACAGACGTTTTTTCACCCTTAAAGAGTTGTTGTTGTAATTCTTTAACCATCGTGACTTTATTATAACGGCAAAAGGTTTTTCTGTTCGTGCTAAAATAAAACAAAAGAGGTGAGATTCTTTGGAAAAAGAATTCGTAGCCATGTTGCTTGCAGGTGGTAAAGGCACACGCCTTGAAACCTTAACAAAGAAAATAGCAAAACCAGCGGTCAGTTTTGGTGGTAAATACCGAATTATTGATTTTCCTTTATCGAATTGCGCCAACAGCGGCATTGACACGGTTGGGGTATTAACCCAATATGAATCGATTTTATTAAACACCTATATTGGTAATGGAGAAAAATGGGGGTTGAATGGTATTCACTCATTAACTGCTACGCTACCACCTCGGCAAACTGAAGAAGGTAATGTTTGGTATCGAGGCACCGCAGACGCCATTTATCAAAACATCGATTTTCTTGATAACTTAAAACCATCTTATGTGCTCATCCTCTCTGGAGATCATATTTATCGGATGAATTATCAATTGATGTTGGAAGCACACAAACATGCGAAAGCTGATTTAACCGTGGCGGTCATCAACGTTGAAAAAAAAGAAGCCTCGAGGTTTGGCATCATGACGGTGAATGAAGAAAACCTGGTGGTTCAATTTGAAGAAAAACCAACCTCTCCAAGTTCAACCTTGGCATCGATGGGAATTTATATTTTTAATTACAAAGACTTAAGACAAGCATTAATTGCAGACGCAAAGGATGAATCTTCTGAACACGACTTTGGAAAAAATATTATTCCTACCTTATTAAAACAAAAGAAACGATTACTCGCCTATCCCTTTAAAGGTTATTGGCGAGACGTTGGTACGATTGATTCTTTATGGGAAGCCAACATGGATTTAATTGATGACAACGATGCTAAATCGTTGTTACTCAATGATGACTTAAAACTATTTACCGAAGATACTCGCAGTTTACCTCAATACCTCGGTGAACACGCCAAAGTAAAAAATTCCTTGGTCAACCAAGGTGCAGTCATTTTTGGCACCGTTGATCACAGTGTGATTTTCCATGATGTGGTGATTGAAGAAGGAGCCACGGTGACTGACTCTGTGATCATGCCTGGCGCTGTGATTAAAAGCGGTGTGGTTCTTTCCCGAGTGATTGTTTCCCCTAACATGAAAGTGGAGAAATCCGCTCAAGGAGGAACCAACATTATGTTGGTGCAACCATAACCATGCCAAAAATTATGGGTTTTGCTAACCTCCACGGCAATAAAAATCTTGGTCCGTTAACTGAAAATAGACCTCTAGGATCAACGAGTTTTCTTGGTAGATACGGATTGATGGATTTCACCTTATCCAATTTTTCAAACTCTGGGATTGATAAAGTTGGTATCCTCATTGAAACCCAACCACGTTCGATCATGAAACATTTAGGTTCTACCAATGTCTTTAATAACAACACCAAACTTGGCTTTGAACAAGTGTTATACAACGAAAAGAACGCAAATAACCCACTGTATAACCACGATTTAAATAATTTAAAAGCCAATGACTGGCTTATTCTTGATCACAAACCCGATGTCGTGGTGATTGCCCCGATTGATTTGTTGTACACACTCGACTTTAGACCAATCATCAAACAACATCTTGAAAGCAAAGAGCCCATCACCCTTGTCATCACCAAAGTAAAAAACGCCAAGACCCAGTTTTTACTTGCAGATTCCGTTACCCTTTCTCAAGGTCGTGTCACCAATATGATTCAAAACCAAGGAACCAAAGATGACTTGGATATTAGTTTAGATACGTATGTCATCTCAAAACCTTTCTTAAACCAATTGATGGACATGGGTCCAAAAATTTCTGCAACGTTTGGGATTAAAGAAATATTGCGTTACTTGCTTAATATAGAAAACCAATCCTTCTCGACCCATCGGTTTACTGGATATGTGCGACCTTTCGACAGCCTAGAAAATTACTTTGAAAACTCGATGGCATTCCTTGATTATGGATTTAGAAATAAGTTCTTTACTGATGACTGGCCTATTTATACGGTCTCTCACAACACCGCTCCTGCTCGATTTGGTCCTGCTTCATTGGTGAAAAACAGCATGATTGCCAACGGGGCAAAAATATTTGGCACAGTTATCAACTCCATCATCTCTCGTAATGTCGTGGTCGAGGCCGGGGCAACGATTAAAAATTCCATTGTGTTTACCGATTCAAAGATTGGTAAGGATGTCATGCTTCAACGGGTGATTATTGATAAATACGTTCGCGTGGATAAAACAAAACTACTTGTCGGCAAAGACATCCCCCTTTATATTAAACAGGGAGAAAATATTTAATGAAGATTCTCATGGTCGCCTCGGAAGCCAACCCGTTAGTCAAAGTTGGTGGACTGGGTGATGTCGTCTATAGCCTATCGAAAGCTTATGTCAAACAAAAACACGATGTCGCTATTGTCATCCCTTTCTACAAAACCCTAAAGAATCAAACGAATCTTGTCACGACGTTCTTAGGTCATATCGATGTTTTTTTATCTTGGCGAAAACACACGGTTGGGATTCTTAAGACCATCATCGATGGGATTACTTATTATTTGATGGACGCTCCTTATTATTTTGATCGAGATGGTGTGTATGGTTACCCCGATGAACATGAACGATGGGCTGCTTTTGTTCACGCAGTTCGTCACATGATGCCAGTGGTGGGGTTCCAACCTGATATCGTCCACATCCACGATTGGCCTTCTGGGATGTTACCTGTCTTAATCAGAGAAAAAGAAAAACACAACGTGTTTTATACCAAAATGAAGTTTGTGCTCACCATTCATAGCCCAGCATTTCATGGTGATTTTTCTAGTGACCTTATTGAAGATTTTTATGGATTAAGCCGAGACCTTTATGAGGGTGGCGCTCTTCGTTTTCAAGACAGAGCCTCAACATTAAAAGCGGCGATCGTTTATTGTGATCACATCACCACCGTGTCTAAAACGCACGCGAATGAGTTATTAACCTATGAAGGAAGTTTTGGTTTGCACTCCATCCTATATTCTCACCGCGATAAGTTTACTGGTATTCTCAACGGCATTGATACCGATGAATGGAACCCTTTAACCGATCCACACTTGCTAACACCTATTGTTCGTCAACAATTACAAACGAGTAAAGAAAAGAATAAAGCACAGCTGTTTAAAACCTTTGGTCTAGAACATCCTCAGTACCCTTTGTTTGGCTTGGTAAGTCGTTTAACGTTCCAAAAAGGAATTCAATTGATCATCGATAACCTTGACCACTTTGTTCAAGCAGGCGCTAAATTTATTTTTCTTGGTGCTGGTGAATCCCATCTAGAAAACCAACTCAAGTATTTTGAAAACAAATATCCAAAAGCAGTAAGAATCGTGTTGGGTTATAACAACCCGGTGGCCCACCAAATTTATGCGAGTAGTGATTTCTTCTTAATGCCTTCATTGTTTGAACCTTGCGGAATCTCACAAATGATTGCGATGCGCTATGGAACCTTGCCTATCGTTAGAGAAACCGGCGGGCTAATCGACACCGTTCAAGGATATCCAATGCATGGTGAACAATCCACAGGGTTTAGTTTTTTACATTACACCGGTGATGCTTTGGGTTGGGCGATGAATCAAGCTTTGGCTTTGTATCAACACCCTGGAATCTTAAAAAAATTACAAACCAATGCCTATGAAGCTAAGCATGATTGGGATGCTTCGAGTCGTGCTTATTTAGATTTATACGCGAGATTGATTTAGTCTTAACCCTTTAGGATAATGGTTTTTCATTCGACCTTGAGACACTTTTCCCCATCCTAACGACAACCCATCGACAGTGACGAGTGCCCATCCTTCAGCAATCGAAACTTGAATTTCTTCTCCACGCATATAGGCAAGAAGTTGAAGATCATCAACCCGGAAATCAACAGATCGTTGAACATCTTGAGACGTTAACACGTGGGCGAGGTGGTGAGAAGGATAAAAATATTTTTTATCGATATCCCCTAAAAACACACCTGCACGCAACGTGTGGAGCGCGGGATGATAGGCATAGCGTGTTGGAATCATAAAGAAGCGATTCTCTAACATAAAGTTCGGTTGGATTCTTTGACTGGTTAATGTTTGCGTTGCAAATTGTCGCCATTCAGAAGGCATCGGGTTACGCATCCGATGTTGAAATTTCATTCTTGGTTCCATGACCCCTTGATGTTTCAAGATGACGACATATTGACCTTCTCCTTGAATCTGATGAGGCCATAATTTAACACCAATCCCATGGGTGGTTTTAGCATCAAACATGGATTGAAGCGGATGGGTGATGACTTGAAATATTGGGTTTTTTTGGATAAAGTCTTGAATCAATTGTTCATTTTCTTCTGGAGAAAAGGTATGGGTTGAGTAGACAATCGTGCCACCTGGTTTTAATAACAACGTGGCCGCATTGAGCAAAACCAATTGACGAACTGCACACATCTGAACATGTTCGATAGACCAAGCTTCCATGGCTTTAGGATCACTACGAAACATGCCTTCCCCACTGCTCGGTGCATCAATGAGAATCTTGTTAAAAAAATGAGGAAAGATTTTCGTGAGATGTTGAGGATCGTGTTGAGTCACCACCACTTGGGTTAATCCCATGCGTTCAACATGATGCATCAATGCTTGCGCGCGTTTGGTATCCACTTCGTTGGCAATCAGGAATCCATCCATCGAAAGTTGACGAGCAATATCGGTGGATTTGCTACCCGGTGCCGCGGCTAAATCCAAAACAAAGTCATCGGGTTGAATATCCATCATCGGCACGACTGCCATCGCTGAAGGTTCTTGAAAATAAATCGCACCTGCGTGGTGATAAGGGTGATGCCCATTGATTATGTTGTCTTGGAGGTATCGACCTAAGGGATGCCAGGGAATGGATTGAGGAAACATAGGATGAAGTCGTTTGCGAGGGTCATGATGAATGCGTATACCTTGAATAGAGGGTTTTGAATAGCTTTCCACAAAGGAAGAAAAACCTTCCTTGGGAAGGTTTTTTTCCATACATTTTAAAAACAGTTCAGGTAACTTCATCCACGAACAAAGTTAACCACCAAATCGATGGTGGCGACTTTACTAATGGTTTCGTGAATCGAACAATACTTTGCGCCTAGTTCTGCAGAGGTTTTTAATTGAGCTTCATCTTGTCCACCTCGAATGGTGAGCACGATTTTCACAGATGATAACGTCGCAGGAATCGTGTCTCTTTTGACACCACTGACTTCTAGATTAGCATCTTTAAAGACTAGTTTTTTCTTGTTGGCAACGCTGAGAAAAGTTGAATAGAAGCAAGAACCAAGGGCTCCATAAAGTAAATGATAAGGTGCAATCCCGTCTGGTTGAGCTCCTAACACCACGCGACCGCTTGGTGATGTCATCGATCCGACAAACGTATTGGAGAATTGAAGTTGAATGTTATCTGTTTTCATATTTTTTTCCTTATATACAATATAAACTATTTTAAAATAATAAAAATCGATTATGCTTAACTTAAGGAATTAACCATGAGACAAAAACAATTACCCATCACTGCATTTCCTTTTGTCACTTTTGATAAAGTTCGCTATGGGGACACTGATCGACAAGGGCATGTCAATAACGCGGTGTTCGCTATGTTCTTTGAAACTGGTCGGGTGGAGATGCTGTATCAACCATCTCACCAATTTCTTTCAGATGATTGTTCATTTGTCGTTGCAAAATCTACGATAGAATTAATCGCAGAAATCCATTGGCCGGGTCAAGTGGATATCGGGACTGGCATCGTCCGGATAGGCAATAGTTCGTTGGTGATTGCTGCCAATCTATATCAACAAGGACGATTGGTTGCCACCTCAGAAACCATGGTTATTCAAGTGAATACTCAAACCAAGACATCCCAAGCATTAAATTCAAGATCAAAAAGTTTACTTGAACAATTTATACTCATTTTCGATTAATGTTTGGTTTTATTTACCTTTTATGTTATTTTGTTTTAGAAAGAGGTTTTTATGAACAATAACACTGAATATCGTCGCAAGGGACGCGAGTTAACTAAGGGGAAAATACTGAATATTTTCTTGGTAGGTCTAATTTTTTCTAGCCTTGTTGGTGTCGTCACGCGAATTGGCGCAAGTTTTAATCCTACGCTATCTGAGGATTTGCTAACGGTTGTTGATCCGGGTAACCCAGCGGTTGCTCAATTATTTAATTTAATTGCACTTGCACTTAGCGGGTATGTTACCTTTGGTTATACAAAAATGTTTATTGGTGTTTCAAAAAATGAAAAACCAGAATTTGAACCAATCTTAACTGCTGGTGTGAAGGAACAGCCAATCAATGCTCCATTACTAAGTTTGATTAGCAACTTCTTTCTTGGGTTATGGACACTATTGTTTATCATCCCAGGCATCGTAAAATCTTATAGTTATGCCTTGTCATCATATTTACTCGTCAATGACAAAACCCTAGGACCAGTTGACGCCATTACCAAATCTAGAACATTAATGAACGGAAAGAAAATGCAGTTATTTATGCTTGATTTGGGTTATTTAGGTTGGTATGTGATATCCCTATTTACCCTTGGTATCTTGGCCATTTGGGTTTCCGCTTGGCATCAAACCGCAAGAACATTATTTTTTGTTGATGCCGTCCAACCCACCACTCGTTAAGTTCAATCAATGAAAAAGGATTTGCTTAGCAAATCCTTTTTTCTTTCTCTAAATTAAATGTATATGACGGTGCGAAATCCACGTTCTCCGTAATAAGATTCTGCACCGTTATGGAAAATGAAGGCTCGATCAAAGCGTTTGTCTCCAAATAAAGCTCCACCTAGACTTCTTATGTTCTTTGGGGTTAATACCCAAGATGATGTGGTTGTATCAACATCTTGTAAGGATTGAAGATAATGGTATTGCTCTTCGTTGAGAAGGGTTGTTCCCATCGCTTCTGCTAATGAAACCGCATTCCCTGCTTTTGGTTTAAATTCTTTACGAGCATCCCACGCCGCTTGATCATAGCAAACACTGCGCCTTGCTTTAGGAGATTGTTGCGCACAATCCATGAAGATGATTTTTCCAGTCGGTTCTTCCATGCCAACGACATCAGGCTCTCCATCGCTCAATTCCATTTGAATTAAGGATTCAATTTTTTTACTGGTTTTTAATTTTTGTAGAACTGATTGCCATGTCAATTGACGATGACGATGTGGGTTGGCGTCAAATCTTTTTTCTAAGATGACTAAAATTTCTTCTTTTGATAACGTCTTATTTTTTTCCATGGTTGATTTCCTTCTTTGTGGTTTTATAAGGCTTGCCGGATTGATCATAAGTAATCCATGTCCCCGTCGGTTCCCCTTTTAAAAAGGTACCCGAACGCTTCAAGGTCCCGTCAATCCGAAACCATTGCCAATCACCTTCCGGTAATCCGTTAATGATTTGGCCTTTGGACCAAACGGTATTGCCATTGGCGTGATACTTTGTCACCCAAGAACCAGGTTCTTTGATTGCTTTCTTTGCCTTGACCATATCGAAAGTATTTTAACATAACCCTGACATGATTCTTTTGGTTTTTTCTTGCGGTATAATGCTGTTGGTCAATTAAATATCTTCGTATGAAAAAATTATTCTTACATATTCGTTGGTACGTGATTCAAGAGTGGAAAACTTATCTTTTGATGTTTCTGTTGTTGGTCAGTATTGCCGTCTTCGCACTCATCCCTGGTTGGTTATTAGGGTTATCCATTGATACGATTATTTCTGGAGGACTGACTCCGGAAAGTTTATGGTGGCTTGGTGGTTCATTGATTGCCTTTCCAATAGTTCGTTATGGATTAAGTTATTTTTATAACTACACCACGGTTAAAAAATCTCAACAACTTGCTCACACCTTAAGAAAAAAATACTTAAGTCATTTGTTTAACATGGACTCAAGTTTTTTTGAAACCTACCCCAAGGGAGATTTAATCTCACGGGTGACAGGTGATTTAGATTCTATTATCCAATCGGCAACAGGGTTGTTAGAAGGTCTCGTCTTTAATATAGGTTTTATCATGATTACCCTTGGCTTGATGATGCTCACCATCAGTTGGCAACTCACCCTCATTTCTGTGATCATCATGCCTATTGGATTAACCATCCTTAATTTAATCAGAGAAAGCAAACGTCAATACTTTAAAAAGCATCGCGATATCTACGCCGCATTTACAGAAAAAATGTTGGAATCAGTCGAAGGTCAAAAAGCCATCCGAGCCTATGTTCAAGAAGACATTGATCTAAAGAAGCAACATCAAGAAATCAACAATGACATTGAGTCGTGGCGTTACATCGTCAAGTTTGAAAACTGGTTTAATCCTCTATTTGAAGTCATTTATGGAATCGCTTATACCCTTGCCTTCTCATTTGGGATTTATTTTATTATTCAACAAATGATGACCTTGGGTGGATTGATTACCTTTGTGACGTACATCGGGATGCTCTATGGTCCATTTATTTCAATTTCCGGCATCTTTGCCCAATTGAATCAGGCGACGATTGCTGTGGATCGTTTAGAAACAGTGATGAACCATGTTCCCACGGTTCAAGATAATCCAAGTTCGCAAAAGATCATTGGCTTTAAAACCATCGATTTCAAAGGTGTTACTTTTCAGTATCCTTTTGATAAACAACCGGTGATCAAAAACATTTCTTTCACGATTCAAAAAGGCCAAACCATTGGGGTGGTCGGTCCAACTGGGGCGGGTAAATCCACCTTGATTAGACAATTGCTTCGTGAGTTTAATGTATCCAAAGGTTCGGTGTTAATCGACAACACGCCGATTGAACGTTTTAAGATTGAAGATATTCGCCAATTGGTCGGTTACGTTCCTCAATCCCATATCTTGTTTAAACTTCCCGTCGAAGAAAACATTAAAATTGGTAACCCAAAAGCAAGTGTGGATGTGGTGAAGAGTGCGGTGAAGATGGCAGACTTTGAAAAGGATTTGCCTTACCTCCAATCAGGTCTACAAACGATGATGGGAGAAACCGGGGTCAACCTATCGGGTGGTCAGAAGCAACGGTTATCCATCGCAAGAGCGTTGATCAAAGATCCGCAAATTCTCATCTTGGATGATTCGTTAAGTGCAGTGGATATGAAAACGGAACGCACCATTATTCAACATTTAAAAGATGTACGTAAGGACAAAACCAACATTATTGTCACCCATCGTTTTTCTGCGATTCAAGAAGCGGATTTAATTCTCGTTCTTGAAGGTGGAGAAATTACCCAACGAGGAACCCATGAATCCTTGATTCGAGAAGATGGATGGTATAAGCGCCAATACATCACCCAGTTAACTGGCTTAGAAGGTCAAGATTAATATGTTTAAAACCATTAAGAAAGTATTTCGATACATCCTTCCTTACAAGGGTTTATTAACCATCACCATTACAGCCATGTTGGTAATTCAAGTTTTAGGTTTGGTTGCGCCTTTACTAGTGAAATCAATCATGGATGATTATTTGATTGGGATTGAACGGCCGTGGTATCAAACCAATGAAGTCGTTGATACGGTTGAGTATCAAGGCAGATACTTCCAACAAGATGAACCAACCGGGGATGCGATTTCTATTGTCGTGATTGGCACCAATTATTATGTTTCGGAAGATGTCGTTGCTGTTGGTCAAAAAACATTAATCGGAAATGAGTTAACCATCACCACACCTGACAATCAAATCTTTATTTATCAAGTCACGTCACTATCTCGAGATGAGGTTTTTGCATTTTATCAACCAAGTGTTGAACCTCTGGTTTGGTTAATCGTTCTTTTGTTTGTTCGTTTGCTCCTGCAAATTGTCTTCACTTACATTCAACGAATTAGTTCTGCGATGATTACAGTCAACATGGTGAGGGATGCTCGTAAGGATGCAGTGCGTTCATTACAACGGATGCCAATGTCATATTTTGAAAGTGAACCCTCTGGGAAAATTGCTAACCGTGTCATCAGTGATGTCGGTGGGATGATGGGTTTATTTTCCACGATCATGAACTTACTGGTGAACGCTTCGTTGGCAGTTATCTTTGCTTACATTGGGATGTTTTACTTGAATGCCACCTTAGCGTTCTTTACTTTCCTCTTCTTCCCGCTAGTCTATGTTTGGTTACGTTTCTTTGTGAAACGGTTAAATAAACTTGCCGTCAAGGTCAACGAAAACACGTCGATGATCACCGCCCAACTGAATGAAATTATTAACGGCATTTCCATTCTGCAAATTTTTAACTTTAGAAAATCGATTGAAGATAAATTTGATCGCTTGTCTTTGGATACACAAAAAGAAATCCTGAAAGAACAACATCTCCATCTATCGATTGGCTGGAATATGATTCGTTTGGTTGGCGCTTTAGTAACGGCACTGATTGTTGTCTTCTTTGGTTATGGTTACCTCACCATTAGTGGTGTGATCATCACCGCTGGATTGATTTATGCCTATAACGATTATTTATCGCGGTTGGTTGAACCGGTGGGAACCTTGTTTAGAGAAATCGGTAACCTCCAACATTCGTTAGTGAAAACCGAAAGAATCTTTACCATCATTGATGGCCAACAAGAAGACAATCGGTTAAGTGACATTCCTCGTTATCAAGGTAACATTTTATTTGATAACGTTTGGTTCTCTTATCAAAAAGGGCACCCCATCATCAAAGGGATTACCTTGAAGATTGATGCTGGGCAAATGGTCGGGTTGGTTGGCCACACAGGATCAGGCAAGTCCACCTTAACGAATTTATTATTACGGTTTTATGATTTTAAAGACGGTGACATGGGGAAAATCTTTGTGGATGGGGTGGATATCACCACCTATCCAAAACGAACTTTCCGTTCACACATTGGGATTATCATTCAAGATCCTGTCATGTTTAAAGGTACCGTTGCCGATAACATTCGCTTTGGGATTAGTTCAGTGACTGACGCAGAAGCAGAAACCATTCTCCGCGATATTGGTGGAGGACCATTGTTAGATAAATTAGAAAATGGTATCCACCAACAAGTGTCTCGAAATGGAACCAACTTAAGTGTCGGTGAAAAACAAATGATTTCCTTTGCCCGAGCAATAGTTCATGATCCTGCAATTTTAATCATGGATGAAGCAACCGCTAATATCGACACCGAAACCGAACAACGTATTCAACATGCATTAGAAAAAGCGAGAAAAGGACGAACCTTAATTGTTATCGCCCACCGCTTATCCACGATTAAAAATGCGGATAAAATTGTTGTTCTCGAGAATGGACTAAAAGTTGAAGAAGGTTCGCATAAACAATTGATTGCGAACAATTCAACCTATGCCAATATCTATCGTTCTCAAATCAAAACAAGAGTTGAATAATCTAAGGCTTTGTTTTGCTTAGTTGATAATAATACTCGCCGGTGATAAACATCTTGGTGGTCATGATCGGATCATTCATTTCAAAAATATAGATTTCGTGATCAACATACATTTGGACATTTTTTCCGATATCAACAGGTAAATACTCAATTACTTTCGTTAAAAATTCATATTGCTTATTTTCACCTTTATCCGTGCCTTGATAAACATACTTATCTTTTGTCACAGTAAAAGTCCCTTGACCCACTTCACCTAAACCTTTTCCTACATACCGAACCAATCTAACGGGGATTGATAACCGATAATCTTTTGTCTTATCAATGATTTCAATCAGACGTGATTGTTGAAGTTGAAACCATTCGTAAACACTTTTTCCATTGAGAAATCCGTAAGCATCATAAACAAGGGTGTGTTGACACTGTGGACACACCAAGGTGTTTTGTTTTGCTCGTAAACCTTCATATAAACATGCTGGGCATTGATAAAGCAATGGTTCTAAACCTTGAATCGGTTGAACACGATAAGGTAGTTTTTCCTCCCGATTAAAGGCTCCGGTATTAAAATAAATCGCGTTGGAGACTTTTTGATAAATCTCAGATTCTTCAAGTTGAGATAACGAAGCACGATCAAATAGTTGAGATAATTCAACTTGCACCTTGCCTTTGAATTTTCGCTTTGACCAAGGTGGAGAAAACAAGTATGCATTTTTAATCAAACAAACGTAAACTGGAACCTTTGCTTTTTTTAATAGTTTTGCGATGGCATAGGGAGGCGTTAGACTGGTTCCGTGATAACTAACTTGACCTTCAGGATAAATGCAGACGATGCCTTGTTGTTTTAAGATTTCAAAAGTGGATTTAATCGCCCCAAGATCGCTTTCAAACATGGTTTTAGGAATCGCCCGTCCAAGTTTAAGGAACGGTCGGCGATGAGGTTCTTTAAACATTTTTGCAGCCGCTAAATACGTGACTCTTCTTGGATATAAAGCGGATGTAGAAAACATATAGTCCATAAATGCGTTGTGATTTCCCAACACAATCGCTGGACCTTTGATCTTGACTTGTTTAACAATTTTTAAACCTAAACACATCGTGTAGATTTTGATCAAACCCGCGAGGACTAACCAAACAAAAAGGTTGGGCTTTTTCATCTTGGATTACTCAAGAACTTTCACGATGGCGTAACCTAAAGTTTCTTGATAGGCTTTTTTCATCATGTTGATTAAGACATCACGGTCAACATCCGCTAAGCGTTGCAAGTCAAGGCAACTCTTTCCCGCTTTGTGTTGACCGAGTTTTTTTAATTCAGGATATTTTTCTAATGTAAATGATAAATATAACGTGATTGCTTGTTTACGGTTTGACAATCCTAAGATAGGCATGTATCCATCATTGCCAGTGGGATAACGATAATAGAGCCGACCAAACCCAATAATCGAACCCCATAATTTTGGTTTTCTTTGGGTGATCTTTTCCATTTGTGAAACAATCCAAGTGATATCTTGTTTGCGAGGTTCGGGAATGTTATCCATGTAGGATTGGATAGACGTGTTGGTGATATCAAGGGGCATGGATTCACTATACCAACCCTTAAGCATTTTGCAAAAAATGAAAAAGCCATTTTGTCATATAATAATGTTATGAAAAAGACTATCGATATTGGAGAAAAACTCCGGCAACTTAGAGTAAAAAGAAAAATTAGCCAAGCAAAGCTTGCTAAGGCTATTTTTGTTAAAAACACGACCATCAGTAATTGGGAAAATGGTTCAAGACACATTCACATCAATAATTTAAAACTTATTTGTGTTTATTTTGATGTTCCTTTAAATTATTTTTCCGATCAACCTAACCAAGAGACCATTCAAAAGAAATTGCCAATGCGCCCCATCATCGCTGCCAGTGCAAGTGTCGCTTTAGCGGTAAGCTTAGGGGTTGTCCTTCTAGGTGGTCCCAACGGCATTTTAAATGATGCATGTTATGGTGAAGAGTTTTGCTATGTGATTGATGACCCTTCGATTGTTTCAGAACTTCAAACCCGTAACATTAATGGCGGACTGATGACCAATGTTGAAATTGATTTGGTGTATGAACATTTGGAACAATTTCTTTTAGACGAAGAAACTGACATTAACCAAGGGATGATTGCGATGTTAAATCTACTTGGTTATCCAGAACCAGAAATGTATTACCCGCAACGGATGCTTTATCACGATGATGGTGGTGGCATACCCAACACCATCTTTAATCTTCGTGCGCTCAATGAAGACAACCTGCAGTATTTTATTCATCAAAGTGATAAATACATCGTCTATAAAATTGGTCCTGGTCGATTCTCATATGAAGTATATGCGAATAGATCCTACAACCTCACCATTGACTTATCGATGAATGCTTTTTATTGGAATGATGTTAAGTTCATCCCACCACTCCATGTTTTAGAGCGTTTTAAAAACAATGAAGTCAACAACCAAACCTCTGCCATCATCGACATGGAAGACATGATTTTCATCGAAAATCTGAGTATTTTCCAAAGCACTGAGTCATTCTTTATGGGTGAACACACCTCTGGTTCGATTGGGTTTTATCACAAACTCACCAAACAATTTTATTCAGGCTACATTCTTGGCTCTTATGGTATTCACGGGGTGGATTTTGGCATGACCTTTCAACATCGGATTGGTTTAGAATCGGGAGGAGAGTTTCGGTTTGAGTTTATCAACTATTTCGATGGCACTTATGAAGAATTTCCCGCCTTCGTCAATGATTTAGAAAATGTTCTACCCACTGATCTTGGGGGTGGTTTCTCCAATGATTTTGGATTATTTAATGACGAGATTGCCCTATTGTTTTTAGCGATGGGTGATCGCCCGCTTAAGTTTTATCTTAGCTTCGCATCATAAACCCAAGAGGGTTATTTATGTCATTTCAAACCTATCTCAATAACATTCAAGAACTCACAGGGAAGACTCCTGAGGCCATCAAACAAAATGCAATCAAAAGCAAAATTTTAATCACAGGATTAACCGCAACAGAATGGATAACTTGGTTGGCTAAAACTTACCATTTAGGCCGTGGTCACTCCATGGCACTCTGGAAATACTTTGTTGAAAAAGAATGGATAAAACCGACGAAGTCCCTGCTCAAACCAATGAAGAAAAGTTCAGATAAATAGAATAAAGAGTGTTTTTTGCAAATGACTTCGAAATTAGTGATATATTATTTAATCGAGGAGAAAATTTATGAATAAATTAGTTAGCTTTAATCTTAAGATGGGGATCGTTCACCTTGTTCAAGGGATGTTCTTGCTTGGTAATGCCTTAACCTTGCCTTTGTTTCGAGACTATCAACCCTCTATTTATATCCTGGGTCGTTTCTTCACTCAAGATGCTGCACCTTACTTTGAATTTGAAAAAGTATTGTTTGATCTTCCAGTTGCCATCCTAGCTGCTTCATTTATCTTATTCAGCGCCTTGTTCCATTTTTTAATCTCTGTCCCGTTTAAAAAACAATACCTCGCCAATATTGAAAAAGGGATTAACCCGTTACGTTGGTATGAATATGCATTCTCTTCTTCAATCATGATTGTGTTGTTATCCGTCCTTTTTGGCATCACCAGCATCGAAGGCTTGTTGGGTGTGTTTGGGATTAACGCGGTGATGAATTTACTTGGCTTACTCATGGAAAAAATGAATCCGCCAAACCGAACAAAAACGGATTGGACCGCCCATTTCGTTGGTTGGATTGCAGGATTTATTCCTTGGATTATCATCCTCTTCTATTTACTTAATTTTGGTGATTTGTCTTTATTACCTTGGTTTGTCTTACCTGGCTTATCTTTCTACTTCTTGGTCTTTAATCTCTTTGCCTTTAACCAAATCTTGCAGTATGCTCGCGTTGGCAAATGGAAAGATTATGTCTATGGCGAAAAGAGCTACGTGTGGTTAAGCTTAATTGGTAAATCCACGCTTGCCTGGTTAGTCTTTTTAGGCATCGTGCTTAATTAATTACTTACGTCATTTCACAACCAAAAGAGGATGTTGATCATCCTCTTTTTAATTCAACCAAGTCAGTAGACCCATCAATGAATATGAAAAGATTTCAAACGATTTATTTAACTGCTTTATCTTTTTTGACGATGCTTACTTTTTTGACCGATTGATTAAGGTAGACAAGAAGTTTTAGGGTTAAAAATAACGCAATGGCAATGATAAAGAAATCTACAACACTCGTAATGAACAAACCATACTCCAAGACAATCGCGTTCTCTGAGAAAACATAAATTCCTGACAGTTCGTCATAGGTTGCGGTGCCTCGTAACAAGATAAACAACTGGGCAAGCGAAGTTCCCCCAAGTAGTGAGATAAAAGGGGTAATGATATGGGTGACTAAACTTTTAATGATGTTATTAAACGCTGTCCCCATGACCAAGCCTACCGCCAAGTCAACCGCGTTGCCCTTATTAATAAACGCCTTGAATTCTTCAATTGATTTTCTCATATGTTAACCCTCTTTGGTTTCATTCTTTTAATGACAACAAATCGATAATTTTTTCTTCATAAAGCTCATAGGGTTCCGAATTAAACTCACGTAAAATAAGTTGATCACCTACAAGTTCATACGACGATTCATTTTCATCTTCACTTATATAACCTATGTAAACAGAATATAAAGAATTCAACTCATAATAAAAGTAATAAGATCTTACCCACAAAAACTGATAATGCTCAACGTAGATTTTGTGATCACGATTACTTATAAACTCGTAATATCGATCAAGTCGTAGGATGCCTACCAAGAGATTACTAAGAGAAAAAAAGATGACTAGAGGAACAACAAGGTATTTACTTCTCTTCAGTGGGATAATCAAAAATAAGGAAAAAGTGATGAACCAAAGACCCCAGACCATATGAACGATAGGAAAAATATTGATCAATTCATAATTTAGATACTTATCGTCGGTTAATGCATAAAAACCATAGTGAATGATAAGTACAAGGCTTAGGAATGAAATACCGATATTAAGAATAATCTTATGGGTTTTTAGTGATTTCATTTTTTAAACTGAGAAGGACCACTTTCTCCACGTGCGTGGTTTTCCACCTATTGCTATTATATCCAACCTTGTGTTTGGTAAAGAAACATCTTTTACTCTGATACTTCCTTTGTGTAAAAAACTTCATGTTAGAGATTATCAATTTAATCTAGTTTGGAAAGGTGCTTGTTAATGGTGAGTCGTAAAAAAGATACTGCTCGGTTGGATATCCCTGTAAAATTGGCTCGATCATTGAATGAGGTATTTGGAGCCAAACTAAATCATCATCGATTGCCTTAACGCGATAAGCAGTCAATAATCGTTCGTACATGCCTCCTTCTTCATAGAATTTTTTATATACAAAAACAAAATCTTCAAGTTCAAGATTAATTAATTCATCATACCGGTGGATACCGAAAAGATAATACTGGTCATCCAACACTTCTAAACCTACGCCTTGTGATCGTTCGTAATAAACAGAAATGATTATCGCTTTGTCCTTAAAACGTATCCGTTCTCCGAATTCAAAGTAATCTTTATCCTTACGTTTACTCATTGAGATACCTACCAAATCACCATGCTGTAATTCATATTCATAATCTTCCCCAAATTGATTTAAGAAATAGGTGCTATCGGATTCGGGTAATTCGACTAAACCAATATTAGGAATTAAAACACTAGTTGGTTCGCCTTCGTTTAACTTAACGACACCAACAAAAGAATCCGTATAGCCACCTTCTGGGGGGCCACAAGATGTTAATGGAATTACGAAGATTAGAAATATAAAAAATGCATTAATGATTCTTTTAAATACAAATATCATCAATAAAGTTACAATGAATGCTTCTGCAGTCAAAATTAAACCAAAATAAAAAACAGAAACTAGCACGAAGATTAAGTTCTGGTTATTTAACAAAAGACTTAAAATCCAGATCAGGAACACGCTGATTAGTGTTATACCCAGTGTGATAAAAGTTGGATAAAAAGCAACTAATGGCTTGGTGTGTTTTTTGGTTAACCGATAGCTAATCCAAGCAAAAAAGAAAAAAGCAATGATATAGAAGAAACTAGCAAGTCCACTTGGTCCCATGTGATGTGATTCTCCTTACATGACCATGACAAACGCTGTCATAATCATTACCATTTTGATGAAGAAAGAAAATCCGTATTTGGGCATGAGTTCACCCGATTCGGTTTTCTTCACATACCGATTAACAAACTTTTTTAACCAATGGTCAAAGATTCGATTAAATAAGACGACTATGGTTGTAACTAAAAGAAATCCAGCTTTTAATGCAAAAGGTATCCAAGAATTCGTTCCCAAACTAACGATTGTTTGTTGTAATGACAAAGTGTATAACCATCCGTGAACGCCAATTGGAATGGCAACAATGATAAGTTTGATACCAAACCAAATGTATTTAACCCAGCTTCGAGAATCTTTTTTTATTGAAGATATCGAAGTGATGAGCGGATCCTCTGAATCAAGCAACTCAGTTATCGTTACTTTCAGAACTTTAGTTAATTCAACCAAAATTGAAATATCAGGGTATCCCTCACCCGTCTCCCATCGGGATATTGTCGTGTTTTGAATCTTTAGTAAGTCTGCCAATTGACCTTGACTTAATCCTAATTCTTTTCGTCTTTGTCTAATCAGTTCTCCCGTTTGTAATGGTGTATTCATTCAGGCCATTCCTTTCATAAATCTAGCTCAATAATCATTTGATAGTTCGGCTAGATAACTAAATTATGAGACCTTAATTATCAATGCGTTAACGATGGTTTGTGGAAGTACTAATTCCAGGATACATGGAATTGCTTTTTTAATTGCACGTTTGGAAAATATATGAAGAATTAAGTTACTTTAGGAGAAGCAATGCCACCGTCTCAACGTGGTAGGTTTGTGAGAACATATCCACAGGTTGAACATATTTGACTTCATACGTATCGGATAAGTACTTCAAATCCCTTGCTAATGAAGATGGTTCACAAGAAATATAAACCATTCTTTTTGGTTTGATGATTTTAATGGATTTAAGAAAAGGTTCTTCGCATCCATTGCGTGGAGGATCCACAAATAGCACATCGTAATTTTTTCCTTTGGCAGCACGTTCCACCAAATAAGGCGCAGCATCGGCTTCAATAAAAGAAACATTACGAATCTCATTTAACTTTGCATTTTCAATCGCGTTTAATACTGCATCCCGTACAATCTCCACACCCGTGACGTGCTTCGCTTGTTTGGCCGCGAGCAAGGTAATCGTCCCCACTCCAGAATAAGCGTCTAAAACAACATCTTCCTTGGTAAGTTTTGCAATTTCTAACGCCTTTGCATATAACTTTTCCGTTTGATAAGGGTTGACTTGAAAGAAAGACTTTGCAGCAATCTTAAATTTTAATCCCGATAATTCATCCTCAATATACCCATCCCCAAAAAGAATGTGTTCTCGATAACCTAAAACCACATCCGTAAACTCTGGGTTAACGTTTTGAACGATCGTGCGAATGTTTGGAAAACCTTTGACCAAGGCATCCACAAAGATTTGTTTTTCTGGAAAGTTAATTTTGCCAGTGACTAAGACCACCATCAATTGATTGGTGACGATGCCTTTACGAACCATGACGGTTCGCATAAATCCTTTACGATACTTTTGTTCGTATGGCTCAATGTTGTGTTCAACACAAAGTTTCTTAATCAAACGAACAATGTGATCCGCTTCTGCGTTTTCAATCAAGCATTCATCAATATCAATGATGCGGTGACTACCTTGTTGGTAAAGACCTGCGATTAAATTGCCACGTTCATCTTTCCCAAATGGAAATTGAACTTTGTTTCGATAATGTAAGGGTTGTTGACTAGGAACAATATCATCGACCTTGCCATTATAATCTCCAATCCGTCTTAACACTTCAGCGACCCGCATTTTCTTCATTCTTAATTGTTCTTGGTAAGACAAGTGTTGCAATTGGCAACCTCCACACACTTCATAATATTGGCAAGGTGGCGTCACCCGTTGCGGTGAGGTGGTGATGCGTTTGGTGACGCGACCTTCTGCATATTTACCGCGGTGATTGGTGATGACAATTTCTGCTTCTTCTCCAATCAATAAATAAGGAATAAAAATAGGCAGGCCTTCGTGTTTGATGACACCCTTACCATCGTGCGTATAGTCCGTGCAAATGCCTTTGATGTGTCGATCAGGATTCATATTGAAATACTCCTATCACTGGGTAATGATCGGATGGCAAGCGACCCAAACTTAATTGCCGATCAATTTGAACCTCGCTGAGAAGAAACGATGGTTGGTAAAGCAAATGGTCAATTTGGGCGGTTCCTTGTCCACCTTTAAAATCGTGGATGGTTGGTCCGTGTTCAGGACTTAATGCAAAGGCAAAGTCACGGGTTCGGTATTTATTGATCACATGGATTTCTTCATTAAAGTCTCCACCCAAGATCGTCGGAATACGTTCAGGAAAGTTTTGAATAAAATCAAACAGAACTTTTTGATTGAGGTCTTTCGCGCGTGTGGATCGGTAGGCCAAATGCGTGTTCACAAACCGGAACCTAACGCCGCTCGTATGTTGTAAGACCACCATCGAGGCAATGCGAGGAAAACCTTCTTCTATGTCCATTGAACCTGGGGTTCGTGGGGTTTGACTTAACCAAATGGTATCGGCAAGTTTGATTCGCCAATCTTGTTTACGATAATAAATTGGGCAACCTTCGCCTTGGGAGTCTGCGTTTCTACCAACATAGTAGTAGCCATAGACACTTTCAATGTTTTCCAAATTTTTTAACATCGCAGGGGTGGTTTCTTGAAGCATTAAAATATCGGGTTGGTGTTTTTCAATCATTGCTTTCACGGATGGAATGCGAAATCTCCATTGGTTGTCACCATCCACCGGAACATCGATTCTTACATTAAAAGTCATCACTTTCATTTGCATGCAATCATATTATACTTACTCTAGAGGTAACTTGTATGAAATGTCCAAATTGTGGCCGCGAAACTCAAGACCAAACTAAATATTGCGGCTTTTGTGGTACAGAGATGAATAAACCATCTTCAAAAAAAGAAAAACCGATTGAACCAGAAGTGATGAATGAAAAGGATGTCAAAAGAGACCAATCTCAATCATCCAATCCACAAACAGAACCCAAATCAAAACTCGTTGCAGGCTTACTCGGCATCTTTGTGGGTAGTCTAGGTATTCATAATTTCTATTTAGGTTATAACGATCGCGGAGTTATTCAATTGTTATTAACCACCCTAGGTTCTTTACTCTTTGTTGGACCTATTGTCGCAACGGTGTGGGCGTTGATTGAAGCTGTTCAAATTTTAACTGGCACGATTACCACCGATGCGAATGGGACAAAACTAACTGACTAACTTTTTATAGTTAACGATATACCAGACTAACATCACCACACTCAAGATCATAAATACATAATTACCAATCGCACCTGGTGCGGTTTGCACTGTTTCAAATGGTTTAAATTGACCAATGAGCCATCGTGATGCATATTCAATCAACAACAAGAGCCAAGCGAAGGGTAACCATTCTTTTCTTTTCATCAGGATATAAATATAAACCAAGCTCGATAAGAGTTGGGATAATCCCCATAAGGCAAACATGCCAATGACGACCGCTTTGGCTTCCTCTGAAAATGAATCCAACGGAATCGTCGCGATCAATTGCGCCCCACCATCAGGAAGAAAGATATGTAATAGACTTCGAACAATGCCAACAAGGGTAAACACAAAAATCAAAACAAAACTCAGGCGAACATACATGCTTTGAAGATTAAGTTTATTTGGAAACAAAGTGAATGATGATTTCATTAGTATTTCCTTATGAACCGTTTTGCTAGTTCAACCCATTCTTTCATATAGGCAAAGCGTCGGTGGAATTCTTCAAGTGAATATTCACTATACGCAACCTCGTCCGTTCCAACAGAAAATCCATGTAACCCTTCTGGATAAACATGCAAGGCAAAGGGGACATTGTGTTTTCTTAACGCTTCTGCAAACATCAATGCATTGTCGACATGGACAATCGCATCATCTTGGGTGTGAAAAATAAAACAAGGTGGGGTTTTGTCCGTCACATGTAACTCCAGTGACACCTCTGCGGCCATGTCTTTGGTGATATTAGGCCCAAGTAAATTCACTAACGACCCAAGGTGACGGTATTTGATATCTGAGGTGATGGGGGCATACGCTAAGATTCCGGCATTAATTAACGAGGGATATTTGGTCATCAAAGTCGCAGCAAAGTGTCCACCCGCAGAGAACCCAATCACATAAATTTTACTCACTCGCGGATCAGCGCGAAGAATATCTAAGAATGCTTTTGCCTCTTGATGGGTATAAGGATGGAGGAGTTTTTCTTCTCGGTAATAAAAAACACCTGAGTGGTATGGTTCACTTTCAAAAGCTTTCACCACAGGATCAGCTTCGCGCCAAGACGTGTATTCATAACCACCACCCGGAAGCACGAGTAACAATGGTCTACGTTCATTGTCACGCCATGTTAATTCAATAAAGTTTTTGGTTTGATGATGTAATTTCATATAAATCCTTGTTTTTATTATAACGAGTTCTTATCTAATCTTACGAACAAATGACAAAAACAACCCCTTTCTAGAAGGAAAAATCAAGTATAATAAAATCATGAAAGATGAAACCGTTCTCCTCCATAAATTCAAGTTAGACCGCTTTTCTCCTCTGGTGGAAGATGCGCTTTTAATCCAACTTGATTTAAAAAAATATAAACAAACCCCCGCACCTTTATTTCAGGCAACGATCTTAGGTTTATTTGAAAACAAAAAAGAACTTGTGATCTTTTTCTATGTTCCAGTCGCGGGGCAATATTTGTTAGATGTGGTCATTAACAAAAATCGATATGGTGTGCAAATTCAAGACGAAGAAGGTTTTGTTCATAAATACATCATCCCTCTTCCATTTAAACCAGGTAAATTACATGTCACTGAGTATGTGTTTATCGACGACTCCCTCAAGAAAACAACCTCTGTTGTCAACGAAGAACATGTCTTTGGTATGCTCAATGGTCAATACATGTATGACTCAAAAAAATATCATCAAACCCAACTTGAAGGTGAACTGGTTTACGATGTCGTCGATATGACCACCATTCAACAAAAGTTTGAAGATCTCGTTGGACGCTCCCTGACTTATCGCGATGTGTCATCACTAAAAGCTAAGGCTGTTAAGCTTTACTATGTTGCCTTTAACTTATTTGATCACCAACAAAAAAAATATTTTATCCCTGATGATATCGTCGACATGAAAGTTTCTTATCAAGAAAGTCGTTATGTCTACCAAGCAAAAAAAGTTATCGACACCCAAGATGTTGATCCACTTCTTGATGGAGAAAAATTCTTACTCGATAAAAAAGAAACGATTGCAAAAGAGCCACGAAAAATTGAAACGGGTAAAAAGTCTGATTGGAATGTGGTTCAAAATTTCTTTTCTTATAAGCAGTATCGCTATGACTCCATTTATCGATTAACAGACCAAATCAAAGTAAAACAAAAACAAGCGGCCAATTATAGTTATGTCGTGGTGATAGGACCAAAGCATGGATACCGACTTAGCCAAGTCGTTTTTAAGCGTGGAAATGTCACTGACTTTGATTATGAAGAAACCACCTTATCTCAAGTCAAGGTTTACCATATCACCTATCAAGAACATGGTCATCGCTATGCGGTTCCTGTTCAAAGTTTGGTCTATGAAACCGGTAAAAAGAGTCGCTTGCCTCGTTTAAGAAATCGATTGGTGAACTTCCTTAAAACTATGGGTAAAGTGCTTGTTACACCCATCAAGTTTTTATTCGGTGCGAGCGGCTTCCTCATTAAATCGGTGACTTGGATGGTTCGTCATTGGAAACTTGTCTTGGTCATCTTAGTCGTTGTTTTATTGTTGTATCTAGGTATCCAAATTGCGGGGGTTATCACATAATGGACATCATCTCTTTCCTATTATTGATTGGGACATTATCGCTGATTGCGGCGATGATTTTTTTAGACTTATCCAAATATAAATTCCATTTCTTTATCGGCATCGTCATCATGGGTGTTGCCATCTATAGTTATGGTTTATCTTTTAACGGAGAAACCCTTAACGGCATCGACCTGGTCTTAAAAGCGTTTGGAAATACCACCGCCATTCTACGGGGTATCTTTCGAACCGCTGAGATTAGTGACCGAATCAACAATGATGTTTTATTTTTAATTTCTGCGTATGCGATCCACGTGATTGGTTTTGGTTATACGTATATTTTAATTTTTGCAATCTTCTTTAAGAACCTTGGCCTTAAGATGCGGTTTTATCTACAATCAAGAAAACCACATTTTCTTATCCTTGGTGATGATGAAAAACTAACCTATTTATTAAAAGCTTATGAAAAAGATATACAAAACTCAACCTCATCCAAACTTCAACGCGGAATGAATGTTGCTGTTCCTAAAACCTTTTTAGCCGCGAAAGAACTCAACACCAAATATCGTTTTCATCCAGGCGTGACAACCTTTGATGTGGGTAACCAATCCCTTGATGCCTTGGTGGCTCAAGGTGGTCAAGATGTGATCTTGGTGAGTTTGTTAACCAAAGATCGAGACGTGATGGCCTTGGTAGAAAAACTCAATCGCCATTACCAACAACATCCAACCAGTCAATTAAAGGCTTTTATTCTTTATGAGGACAAACAAAACTTACCCATCTATGAATCCTTTAGCCAAGAAAAACATAAGATGCGTTTCTTCTCTTATCACCAACTCATTGCCCAACAATTGATCCTAGAATATCCGTTAACATCATTCATTCCTCGCCAATTCATCGATACGGAAAAAGCAACCTTGGATGATGTGACCATTCAATATCATCTACTTGGGTTTGGACCAACCAATTTAGAAATTTACCGCCATCTGTTTGTGACGAATCAATTTCCACCCAAAGCCTCCAAGTTCTTTGGCAAAGAAATCACCAACTACAAAAAACCAACCATTGAATATAATATTTACCGTGATCCGACGAACTCATTGATTTCAATTCCTAGATTCACGAACCTTCTTCAGTCCAAAAAAGACTATTTACCTAACCCACCTATTTCTATAGCCACTGAAGAAATCATCACGAGTTTTCATGATGGTTCCTTTGTATCCCACTTTGACAAACAGCTTAAAAAATCAGATCCTTACCATGTTTTAATCATCGCTTTTGATGACGATGTGATGAACTTGCGGGTGCTTCAACAAGTACTTGCTTACTTAATTGAAAAACGACTCAACCACTATCACCTCTTTGTGCAAATGACGAACCGGGATTATGTTCAAACCAGTCAACTATTTAAACAAAAGAATGTCATCGCCTTTGGATTTGGTGACTATGGTTATTCCTTAAATCAAATCACCAATCCAATTTTTACCAAGATCGCGAGTCAAATTCAATCGACGTTAAACCCTTCGATTCCTTTTGATTCACTCGTGAGTGAAGAAAAAGAAAGTTTATTGTATGAGGCGATTAGTTTACGGTTTAAACTCAACCTCATGGGTTTAGATCTTGCTGTCCAACCCAAAGGTTTAACCGAAGCTAATTTTATGAAGCGATATGATGTGGATGAACAATCCTCATTCCATCGTAGTCACCCAAGAGCAAAGAATGACGCCGATCTCAATCGCTACAAACCCGTTGCCAAGAAACTTAGGAATTTACTCGCAAGACAAGAACACTTACGTTGGACCGCCAATCAAATGACCAAGGGATACATTCCGATGAGCATGGAGGAAGTGGTCAACACCAAATCCTTTGTTGACCATCGCGTGAAAAAAGATGCTCGCTTAACATCGTTTGAAGGGTTGTTTGATTTACACCATGATTTAGTGAACAATCTATCCTTTACTTTTTCTGAAGCAGATATGATTTATCCCTTCTTTCATACGATGGATCATCTTTATGAGATTCTCAAAAACACACCCTTTCAAGTGGTGGATAAAATAGATGAAAAGAATAATCAAACCGTTGAATTAACGATTCTTGAACCAAGTTCGGTCAACAGCAAGATTAAATAATATTATTTTTTAATGATCGTGGATTGAATATAAGGCACTTCAATTAACGGATCTAATCGAGGAAATAAAGGCACAGGGGTGGTTAAAAGCAATCCGTTGACAACGGTTGGTTTTTTAATGTTGTTTAATGTTGGTTTGGTTTTTACACCCAACTGCGAAAAAAAGGCATCTGCAGTGCTTACCAGAATCGGTTGATAAAGTGTGCCTGCAACATAGAGTGCATAAATCAATTGATGCATCACCACTTGAAGCTCTTTGTTTTTGCTTGGATCTTTAGCCAGGTTCCAAGGTTGGGTTTCATCAATATACTTATTAGCCCGAGCGACCAATTGATTCACTTTGGAGTAGGCTTCGGTAATCAAGAGTTGATTCATTAATTGTTGATAGTCTTCAATGGTTTGTTTAATTAAACTTGCAAGTTGCTGATCAAAGGTTGAGATTGGTTCTTGGTGAATAGGGACAACACTTTGAAAATATTTCTTCACCATGTTGATGGTCCGATTTAATAAATTACCAAAGTCATTGGCAAGATCAGTATTGATGCGTTCCACAAATTGTTCAGGACTGAATTGGCCATCGCCACCAAAAACCGTTTCACGAACCAAGTAATAACGTAAGGCGTCGACACCATATTTTTCAATTAAAGGAATTGGATCAATCACGTTGCCTTTGGATTTGGACATCTTTGCATCTTTCATCATCAATAACCCGTGAGCAAACACGCGATCAGGTAAACGTAACCCAAGGGCCATTAAAAAGATTGGCCAGTAAATCACATGGAAGCGAGTGATGTCGCTGCCAACAATGTGAACAATTTCTGATTGTTCATCTTTCCAAAATTTTTCATACAACTTGGGATTCTTACTTCCATATCCTAAGGCAGTGATGTAATTGGTTAAGGCGTCGAGCCAAACATAAACCACGTGTCGGGGATCTTCTTTGACTTTGACGCCCCAAGTAAATGATGTTCTTGAAACGCAAAGATCTTGTAAACCTGGTTTGATGAATGTATTGATCATTTCATTTTTACGAGATTCTGGGGTGATAAACATTGGGTTGTTTTGATAATAGGCAACCAAACGATCGGCATATTTGCTCATTTTAAAGAAATAGGCATCTTCTGCTGCAGGATTAACAGCCCTCTTACAATCTGGGCAAACCTTGGCTTCTCCTATTTGAGTGTCTGTCCAAAAGGATTCACATTGGGTGCAATACCAACCTTCATACTTTGCTAAATAAATATCGCCTTGTTTGAGCAGTTGGCTAAAAATGGATTGAACGACGAGTTCATGACGAGGTTCAGTGGTTCGAATAAAATCATCGTAACTCACATGAAGTTTTTGCCACAATTCCTTGATGCCTACAACCACATCATCCACGAATTGTTGGGGGGATTTACCATTTTTTTCTGCGGTTTCTTGAATTTTTTGACCATGTTCATCAGTACCGGTTAAGAAGTAGGTAGGAACACCTGCCATCCGTTTATAACGGGCAAAGACATCCGTGACCACCGTGGAGTATGCATGGCCAATATGTAACTTTGCACTTGGGTAGTAAATCGGGGTGGTGATATAAAATTTTGTTTTCATATGGTTCATTATAAAGAAAAAACCACTTTCTTGATAGGAAGTGGTTTGTAATTCATTTTACTTCTTCGCGTAACGTTTATTGAAGCGATCGACGCGACCGTCAATCTTGTTAAAGCGATCTTTACCGGTGAAGAATGGATGACAACTGGCACATGTGTCGACCCGTACTTCGTCTAAGATTGATCCTGCTTCGAAGGTATTTCCACAGCTAATGCAAGTCACTTTGGCTTGCTTGTAGTTTGGATGGATGCCTTGTTTCATGATGCGTGCTCCCTTCCGCCTTAAATCACTTTTGGATTTAAAGTAAGTGCTATGAAATATTACCACTGATGTTTCGTGGATGCAATGGAAATGAGTTTATTTGTAATAATTCAATAAAGTTCTATAATAAGACCAACAAAAGGAGTTAAACAATATGAAACTGTCATTCAAACAACATTGGTTAACGTATCTAGTTCTCGCTTATGGATTATTGTTATTTGGCGTTTTGGTAGAAAAATTTGTGGTCGATTTTCTTAACGACCCCACTGACGACTGGTGGCGCTTCTGGTACTTATTTACGTATCAAACCAACATCATGGTCGCCCTTTGGTCCATTGCTTATGGGGTTGGTAAAGTCTTTAATCTCGCCAACCTAATCACGTGGTTAACCAAGAAAATCGTCGTCATTATCATCACGGTTAACACCTTGATTGTTTTCTTTATCGTCTTCTTTGTGTTAAACCCTGTTCAAAACGGCGAATGGGAACCCTTATCGAGTTTATCTGAATTACTCACCCACAACTTATCCACGGTATTGATGATCATGGTCTTTGTGTTGATTCCAGGTAGCGGCGTGCTTAAAAACCGTGATGCGCTCACGGTTCTTATTTATCCTTTTGTATACTTTATTATTCACACGATTATTGGGTTAACGGTCAACTTTAAATCTGGAGAACCAGCTTTCAATTACGGATTTGTAAACCCAAATAATTACAACAATATCTTTATTTTCATTGGTTTAATCGTTGCGTTGGTAGGGATTTTCGGCGCCCTGGGTTTTGGTTTAATTCAATTCAAAAATCGCTTTGATGTGATTAAAAAGATTGCTCGTTAATCCATTCAAATAGTCTTTGTTAAGTAACGTATCGTATCTTGGCGACTAAAAAAGTTTGATATAAAATAAAAAGTTTCTCACTACCCATGAGAAACTTGTTGTTTTTTTGTATTGGCCCTGGTGATGCATACCATGAGAGCGGATCTTATGCCGATCAGTCGATGCCTTGTTTGACACGTTGTTCAAACAACCAGAGTAGTTACACTATACAACATCCTTGGTTGAATGTCCAATTTCCGCTACTTATGGTTGCATTCAACTAACTTTCAATACGCATATTGCAAAAAACTTGTTAAAATGATTTTATTATAGAGGAGGTCGTTTATGATTTCTAAGACATTGGCGAGTGCTGTACTCACAGAAGCAACTGCATTCGGTGCAGATTTTGCTGAAATCTATTTAGAAGATACCTTAACGTCTAGTATTTCCATGGAAAATGGAAAAATCGAAGAACGAGGCACAAGCAATGGCTATGGTGCAGGGATCCGCGTCTTAAAAGGTTTACAAAGTGCCTATGGATATACCTCTGATTTATCCAAGAAGAGTTTATTAAAACTTGCTCAGGATGTCGGAAAAGCTTTTTCTGGACCCAGAGTGCTAACACCTCCAGAACTTCAAAAGGTGAAGGTGAAAGAAATGATTAATGTATCCACGCAACCAATGGAAACAATTTCTGTCACGGAAAAAATCAAGTTATTAAAATTGGTCAACGATACGATGTCGAGTTATGACAAACGTATTATTCGAACCAATGTTTATTTATCCGATATGGTCAAGCAAGTCACCATTTTTAACACCTTAGGAAGATTTGTTGAAGATACACGCCGACGTGGTCGTATGTATATAATCGCAGTCGCCGCGGAAAATGGCAAAATCGAAAACTTCGGTGAAGGACCAGGTGCAAGTGATGGCTTTGATTTCTTTACCTCAAAAATCAAATTAAAAGACATAGCGATTGAAATCGCCAAGAGTGCAATTGGTTTACTTGGTGCAAAAGAATGCCCATCCGGAAAAATGCCAGTGGTCATTGGTAACGGCTTTGGTGGGGTTATCTTCCACGAAGCGTGTGGTCACCCACTTGAAGCATCTGCTGTTTCTAAAAAATTATCTGTGTTTTGGGATAAACTCGGTAAACAAGTCGCCAACCCAATCGTCAACGCAGTGGATGACGGCACCATTCCATTTGCTTGGGGTTCAACCAATGTTGATGACGAAGGATTTCCTGCTCAAAAAGTACAATTGATTAAAGATGGTATCTTAACCAATTTCATAATTGATCAATTCAATGGTCGTCGGATGAAGGCAGAACACAATGGTCACTCCCGCCGTCAAAATTATAAATTTGAACCAACCTCACGGATGACCAATACCTATATTGAAAATGGTCCTCACACGGTTGATCAAATTATCTCGGCAACCAAATACGGTTTATATGCAAAGAATATGGGTGGAGGATCGGTCAATCCTGCAACCGGTGAGTTTAACTTTACGGTTTCTGAAGGTTATATGATTCGCGATGGTAAAATCGCTGAAGCTGTCAAAGGTGCAGCCTTGGTTGGTAAAGGTGATGAAACCTTATCGAAGATCGACATGGTCGCCAATGATTTAGCAAGAGCGCAAGGAATGTGTGGGGCAGCCTCTGGTAGTATTCCTGCCGATGTAGGTCAACCAACCATCCGTGTCACCGAAATCACCGTTGGTGGTCGCGGAGGAGGACAATAACATGGCAAAATTTGATACCTACTTTGCATTAGCAAAAGAAAAAGGAATTGAAGTCTTTGAACTTTACTATTCCCGAGCCAAGTCACTAAGTTTCAAATTATATAATGCCCAAATTGAAGGTTATAAGTTATCCGAAGATATCTCTTTATATGCCCGGGGTATTTATAAAGGTAAGATTGGTTATGCTTCCACAGAAAAAATCAGCAAAGAAACGGCATCGTTTTTAGTCAACGAAATCATTACCAATGCTGGCACGGTCACCAAAGAAGAATTGGCGATTATTTTTAAGGGTTCTGAAAAATATAAGAAAAAGAATATTTATAACCCAGCAATTGCAGAACTATCGATTGAA
>JBILRP010000016.1:0-20105 GCA_044372565.1 Bacilli bacterium
AGTCAACGAAATCATTACCAATGCTGGCACGGTCACCAAAGAAGAATTGGCGATTATTTTTAAGGGTTCTGAAAAATATAAGAAAAAGAATATTTATAACCCAGCAATTGCAGAACTATCGATTGAAACAAAAAAGAAAAACCTTTTTGAGATTGAACGCAAGCTTAAAGCAGCAGATAAGCGGATTGCGCAAGTCGATGCTTGCGTCTACCAAGAAAGAGAATCTGAAGCTGTTTTAATGAACTCTTATGGCTTAAAACTCAAGCGTAAGAGTAATTACTATTACTACTACGCGAGTGTCTTGGCTATCCAAGGAGAAGAAAGAAAAAACGAAGGCGATGTTCACTTCTCCAACGATTTAACCAACCTCAATATCGATACCTTTGTCAATGACATCACTAAAAAAGCGTTAGTCAAATTTAACGGTACTCAATGTGCCTCTAAAGATTACAAAGTGGTGTTGGATAAAGAAGTCGTTTCCGATCTATTAGCCGCCTATCTTGACAGTGCTTCCGCGGAAGAAGTTCAAAAGAAAACCTCATTGATGATTGGTAAACTTAACCAACCGGTTGCCAGCAAAAAAGTCACCATCTCAGAAATGCCATTAAAGAAAAATATGTTTTTTACATACTTTGATGATGAAGGGGTAGCAACCTATAACAAACCTATTGTTAAAAAAGGTGTCTTACAAACTTATTTCCATAACTTGAACACTGCTCACAAAGATGGGGTTCAAACCACTGGTAACGGCTATCGCTCAGGTGGAAAAATTGAAATTGGGTTTAGAAACATTGTCTTAAAAGCAGGTCGAAAATCACTTGAAGACATCTTTGCTCAAATTGGTGATGGTGTTTACATCACCGAAGTCATGGGCATTCACGCGAGTTTAAATCCAACCTCAGGAAACTTCTCCTTACAAGCGAACGGTTTCATGATTGAAAACGGAAAGCGCGGAGTTCCTTTAACCCTGATTACCGTTGCAGGAAACCTCATGGATTTATTCATGAATGTGAAAGAAGTTGCCAACGATAATAAACTCTTACCGAATGGCTATGACATTCCAAGTTTATGGATTAAAAAACTTACCATCTCTGGTAAGTAGTTTCTTAATTTCTTAAATATAAAAACCAACCTACTTCTTGATGGGTTGGTTTTTTCTTTGTTTCATTATATAAATCATTGCCAACGTAATAAAAACAGATAAACCAATCCCAACGAGCGCGAGCATCCCCACAAAGGTTGCAACCAACGCCAATGGACCACTAAGATCTGCCAACAACCAAACGATGATGGCGAACACAATGGTGAGAATCAAGAAAACAAGATGCGGAAGTAGCGCCAAGCGCGTTTGTTGGGTTCGTTGATAGATGACATAGGCCACGCCTTGGATGCTCATAAAAAGTAGCAATCCAGATAGCTGTTGAATCAATGTATCCAAGTGAGTTATTTCTTAGCTTTTTTCTTAGGTTGAGATTGGACAGGTGTTGGTTTAAGTTGAGGTAGTTTGATGACAAAGATTAATATCAACGAAATCACGGTTGATATCCCCGTGGTGATGAAGGTCACCATTAATAAAATAATCAAACCTAAATCAGCCCAACTTCCTGGTTCACCCATGGCAACAACATAGCCAGTGATCGACACAATTAGACCAATTCCAAGTAATCCTAGATTTGGCAATAACGCTAAACCAATTTGATTGGTTCTATTTCTAATGAAAAAGACTAGCGCTTGGGTAACAACCACCATTGCAGCAACGACTACAAAAAATAAAATATCTTCCATGGTTTGTTGACCTCCTAAGATTAACTTAACATAACTTGATGAAAAAAGATGAGCTCAGTTGCAGTCTTGTGAGTCTTTCATGTTAAAAACGCCAGGAAGGATGTTTCTTTTTGACAAGTTTTAACATCCGATCAAATAGAATCGCTTCTGCGGCTTTCCGTCCTGATTCTTGAATCTTTTTAAGAGAAACCACTTGGCGTTCCATCGTGTAGGTTGCTTCCGAATACGATTCTTCAATTAACCCTGCAACATACAAATACGTGCTTAAGGTTGACATGTTGGTGTCGTTACTTAAGTATTTTCTTTGTTTTGAACTTAACTCATAAAAGAAGCCACCAGCAGCTTTTGGTTTCTTTTCAATGAAAGCAATGTAGGTTTGCAATACAAAAATCTTTTGTTGCAAGGTTTCACCAAGTCGTGGTGACGCGGCAAGTTTTTTTAAATCAGTCTTCGCCTCATCGTATGCTTCATCCACCATCGCTTGATAAATTTTATGAAAATAAATTTGGACGTTGAGGTTGTTTAGTTCTTTAAACACGTTAAATGGTTTGGGACTTTTTCCAAGCTTATACATTTTTTCAATACGTTGTAATTCTTCATAGGCGTCATTGCCTTTTGCCGTGGTTAAGGTTGCTAACTTGTACCCATCTGTCACCGTGTCCAACTTGAAAGGCATAAAATTATAAATCATCAACATTCCACCAACCGCGATGACAACAACCGATGCATAACGTCCCCATTGGCTTTGATCAAATAAGCCATAACCAACGACAAAGGCGAGGACCATTTCAATCACATACATCAATAAACCACCCCATAAGAATAGTTTTGGTTTTAATTTTTTTGCTCTTGGCACGACAATGGTTTCACCGGTTAATCCTTCATAGGGTTGTAAACGTAGACGAAGGCCTTTGGGAGAAAAGATGAATGCTAAACCAAGAAAGTTCACCGTTTGAATGCTGTAACCACCTGCTAACGCGCCAAGGATATGGCCAAATTCTAATAGAATCACGTTAATTAAAAACGAAAAAAAGATCGTGATGGTCGCGTAGACATATTGACTAACCCCAGTGATCCCCAAGGTGACAAACGCTGGGGCAATGATGTTAACCCCGACGAAGATAGCAATGGCCACCATCATCGCATAGACAATCAAGGTATAAATATCTTCTTTTTTCATGTTTTTATTATTTTATCACGGTAGCTTTTATCATGTAACACTTGGTTCCCATAATATGTAGGTTTGACTCACCTCTTGCCATGATTGTCCTTTTAATGAAGCTTGAAACTCAAAACTTTCAAGGGACTCCAACCAAACATCTCCTTGATAGATTCGTAAGTTAAACCCCATGGTATCTTCCGATGTTTTTTCCATGTCAAGTGCGATTTGATAGGAGGCCAACGGATCTTGTAAAGGAATACCATAAGGAAGCAATCCTTGGTTTAACAAATGCCAGAAACCAATCATCTCTGTTGCTGGGCCAAGCGTTAATGCTTGTTTAAAATTGTCTTGAGTTCGAATGGTTTCGAATTTGACATCTCTTGCTCCGAAGAAGTTATTAGGATAGGTTTCGTCACGTATTTCATAAATCATGCTCGTGTCAGCGTAAAGTTGATATTGAACACCCACAGGAATGCTGACTTCGGTTTGAAAGGTTTTCACTTGATTCGCTGTGCCATAAAGAACGTGATTAGGATAACGTTGAATCGTCATCGACTCCTCAAGAACATAATGATTAAACCAGTAGTAATCCGATGCTAAAAAAGCGTGTGATAGGTTTCTTTCTTTTGTCTGGCTGGTTCGTTGATTGAATGCCTCATCACTCAGGGTGAGTTGTTGCAACAACGCCAGGGTTTCTGTTTCTGAACCCATGTCACCAACCGCCATCGATGCTAGGGTGTCACGCGCATCGGGCTGGCTGTTAAGATCAAAGGTGATGGTTTGATTGGCAAATTGACCCACCACAGCATCCTTGACTGCATAAGGAGTGACCACTTCTTGATTGGTTGGGTAATTGATCTTGGATAAGGGTAATTCGTTGAAATCACTTAATGGGGTGGTGGCATAGGTCAATGTGTTGGTTTGTTCAATTAAAAACTTTCGTCCTTGAATATAAGGAGAAAAGTCACCAGTAGGAATAGGAATGGATGAAGAAAATGAAGGCGTTGATAAGGATGAGGTTCCCCATTGGCATCCTGATAAGAGCAACAAACCTACATAGAGAAGTTTATTCGTTTTCATGTCGCTTCTTTTTAAAATATTGTCGGAGTTGGAGTTGACAAGCAAGTTCAAGCACACCACCTTGAACGCTCGGTAAGTGCTGAATTCTTGGTAATTTTTGAATTTGAATTTGGGATTGGATCGCCCCAGTTTTTTCATCCTTCGCCCCGTAAACAATCCGTTCGATTCGACTTTGGATCAAAGCTCCTGTACACATCAAACATGGTTCAAGGGTGACATACAGGGTGCAATCGGTTAACCGCCAAGACTTTAAAAACTGACTCGCCTCTTCCATGGCGATGATTTCCGCATGACCAGAAATTTTGTGATTTTTTTCTCGATGATTAAATCCACGACCAATAACTTTCTTTTCATAAACCACAATTGCGCCCACTGGTACTTCGTCCACTGCAACAGCAAAACTTGCTTGTTCAATTGCTAAACGCATCCAGCGCTCATCATCCAGGTTGACAACAGAGGGATTATTTTTGTTTGCCAATGGTGGTGATTCCGCCCATGAAAGGTACGAGAACATCGGGAACTTTGACATCACCATTCGCCAATTGGTATTGTTCAAGAATCGCTGGAAAAATACGCGATGTGGCTAACGCTGAGGCATTCAGGGTGTGAGCGAATTTGGTTTTTTGAGTGAGGGGATCTTTATAACGAATCTTTCCTCGTCTTGCTTGGTATTCTCTCGCGTTGGATACTGACGACACTTCTTTATAAATCTTTAAGGAAGGAATAAAGACTTCAATGTCATAGGTTCTTGCCATTGAGTGGGAGCAATCTCCAGCAGCAAGTTTAGAGACTTGGAAATGTAACCCAAGTTTTTCAACCAACGATGAAGCTTTGGCAACCAATTCTAAAAACATCGCATCACTTTGTTCTTCTCGTGTGTATTGAACGAGTTCAACTTTGTTGAATTGATATCCACGAATCATTCCACGTTCTTCGCTACGATAACTCCCCGCTTCATAACGGTAGCAAGGGGTGTAAGCAAAGTATTTTCTTGGTAAGGTTTGTCCATCTAAAATCTCATCCCGGTGTAAATTCACCAATCCAGTTTCTGCTGTAGGTAATAAGAATTTTTCTGGTTCTGCTTTCTTTAACCAAAACACATCGTCTTTAAATTTTGGAAATTGTCCCGCGGTTAATCCGGATTCGTAGTTAAGTAAATGAGGCAGTAATACCATTTCATAAGAATCTTTCAAGTGTTCAGCAATAAAGAAGTTTAATAACGCCCATTCTAATCTCGCCCCTAAACCTTGATAAATCCAAGTCCCTGCGCCTGAGATTTTTGCCGCGCGTTGATAATCAATGATGCCTAATCCTTCAGCAATCGCAACATGATCTTTGATAGGAAAAGAAAACTTAGGTGCTTGACCGACTGTGCGAATGACTTCGTTGGCTTCCTTGCCACCCGCTTTTAAATCTTCATCGGGTAGATTAGGAAGTTCAAGCAAGAATTGATCAATCTTGTCTTCTAATGCTTTCAAGGATTGTTCTCTTCCTTGAATGGATTGATTGAGTTGTTTGACTTGATTAAAAATAGCTTGGACGTCTTGTCCAGCTTTTTTGGCAAGGGGAACCGTGGCAGATAATTTATTGGCTTCTGCTTTCACTTGTTCAACTTCTAATAGCCATTGTTTTCGTTGTTGATAATCTAAAAGTAGGGGTTGAAAATCAACCTTAAATCCTTTTTTGGCAAGTAATGATGTTACTTTTTGAGTTTGATCTTTGATAAGTTGAATGTCCAACATATCTTACGCTTCCGTTTCTTCGTCTTCATCCCCTTCGTCTGTGTCTGGGGTTTCTGGTTCGACTGGATTATCCAATTCAACGGTTTCTACTTCTTCAGTAGGTTCTTCTAAACTTGGTTCAACGATCGCGATGGAAGAGACAAACTCTTTTTCCGCTAATCGAATTAAACGTACCCCTTGGGTGGATCGGGCGATGACTCGAACTTGAGTTAAGGAGATTCGGATGATGACACCGGCTTTGGTGACCACCAATAAATCTTCATCACCATTAGCGGATTTCAAGGCAATTAAATTACCATTTTTATCGGATGCCTTGATGGTATTAACCCCTTTGGCACCACGTTTGGTTTGGCGGTATTCTTCAAAGGCGGTGAGTTTACCAAACCCTTTGTTAGTGACCACAAGAATATATTTACCTTCTGAACTTGTGGAGACACCAATCACTTTCGCACCTTCCGCGAGTTTCATCCCGCGAACACCGGCCGCAGTTCGGCCCATGTCACGAACATCACTTTCAACAAAGGTTGCCATCTTGCCAGTAGAGGAAGCAAGACTAACAAACAATGCACCTGTGGTTTGTTTCACATCGAGTAACATATCGCCTTCTCTTAAGGAGATGGCAATCTTTCCGTTTTGACGGATCGATTCAAACTCTTTGATTTCAGTACGTTTGACAACGCCTTTTTCCGTGACAAAGAATAAGTAATGACCGGCGATATATTCATCCACAGAAATAATGGACTTAATGGTTTCTTGTTTTTCTAAACTTAATAAGTTCACCACTGGAATGCCTTTGGCAGTACGAGCAAATTCAGGGATTTGATACCCACGTAGTCGATAGACTTTTCCTAAGTTTGAAAAGAAGAGAATATCGGTATGCGTTCGGGCGTTGACGATAATGGAAACAATATCGTTTTCATTTAAACCTGCTCCACGAACACCTCGACCACCGCGGTTTTGGGTTCTAAACACTTCAGGTAATTGCCGTTTGATATAACCGTTTTGGGTGACGGTGATGACGATGTTTGTTTCTGGGATGAGGTCTTCATCTTCAATGGAGGAAAGGTTATCAGAAATTTCCGTCATCCGATCATCGCCAAACTTTTCGGCAATGACGTCAAGATCACTGAGGATTAAATCAACCACCATGGTCCGGTTACCCAACAATTGGTTGTAATAGGTAATGTTCTTTTCGAGTTGAAGTTTTTCGTCTTCGAGTTTTTGTTTTTCTAAACCAGTTAAACGACGCAGTGGCATATCCACAATTTCTTTGGTTTGTCTTTCTGATAAAGAAAAACGTTGAGAGAGTGAAGTTCTTGCTGCTTCTGTGTTCGCGGATTTTTTAAGGATAGTAATGATTTCATCAATGTTATTAATCCCAATTAAATAACCATTCACAATGTGAATACGGTCTTCTGCTTTGGTTAATTGATAACGGGTTCGTCGTTCAATGACTTCAATTTGATGATCGAGATAATGTTGAATCATCGATTTCAAAGAAAGAACTTTGGGTTGGCCATTGACCAAGGCAAGGTTGATAATCCCGAAACTCACTTGTAATTGGGTGTGCTTATAAAGTTGATTCAATAACACTTCTGGGATGATGTCGCGACGAACTTCAATCACCACACGGATCCCATTTTTGTTTGATTCATCACGAATGTCGGTGATACCTTCGATGACTTTGTTGCGAACCAAGTCTGCGATGTTTTCAATCATCGACGCTTTATTAACTTGATAAGGAATTTCTTTAACAATGATTCTTTTCTTTCCATTTTCAAATTCTTGAATATCCACTTTGGAGCGAATCACCAACGATCCTGTTCCTGTTTGATACGCTGAACGGATTCCAGCTTTACCAAGAATCATCCCGCCTGTAGGAAAGTCCGGCCCTTGAATATAATCTTGCATTAATTCCAAGACATCGATGTCTGGATTTTTTGAATAAGCTTTGATTGCATTGACCACTTCTCGTAAATTGTGGGTAGGCATGTTTGTTGCCATCCCAACCGCAATCCCTGAACCACCATTGACTAATAAGTTAGGAAATCGTGATGGTAAAACGACCGGTTCTTTTTCCGTGCCGTCATAGTTATCGACAAAATCAACGGTTTCATCGTTGATGTCTCTGACCATTTCCATCGCCATCTTTGCCATTCTTGCTTCGGTATAACGCATCGCTGCAGCTTCATCACCATCGACAGAACCAAAGTTACCATGGCCGTCAACCAAGGTATAACGCATCGAGAAAGGTTGAGCTAAACGAACAAGGGTAGAATAAATCGCTTGGTCACCGTGAGGGTGAAATTTACCCATGACGTCGCCAACGATACGTGCACATTTCTTATAAGGTTTATCTGATTGCATGCCTAATTCGTTCATTCCAAAAATGATCCGACGATGGACTGGTTTTAATCCATCACGAACATCAGGGAGCGCACGAGAGACAATCACCGACATCGAGTAGTCTAAAAAAGCAGTTCTTACTTCATTAGAAATATCGACATCTTTTAAACCAGCTTCAATGCCTTCTTGGATGACGCCTTCTACTTTTGGATCTTTGTTATCTGCCATAAACCTTCTCCTTAGATATCCAAGTTCTTAACGAACTTAGCATTCTTCTCAATAAAATCACGACGAGGTTCAACGTTTTCACCCATCAAGGCATCAAACACAGAATCTGCTTCAATCGCATCTTGTAAAGCAACGCGTAACATTTTTCTCGCTTTAGGATCCATCGTGGTTTCCCATAATTGTTCCGCATCCATCTCCCCTAACCCTTTATAACGTTGGAAAGGATATCCTTCTGGAAGGTTGAGTTGCTTTTTGATTTGGGTTAATTGACCATCGTTATACGCGTAGTAAGCTTTTTGGTGGTACTCAACTTTATATAACGGTGGTTGAGCGATATAGACATAACCCGCTTCGATCAGTGGACGCATATACCGGAAGAAGAATGTTAATAATAAAATCCGAATATGACTACCATCGACGTCGGCGTCGGTCATGATCACCACTTTATGATATCGAGCTTTGTTCACATCAAATTCTGGGAGAATACCAGCACCGATGGCAATAATTAAATTACCAATTTCTGTGTTGGCAAATATTTTCTTTAACTGCGCTTTTTGAACATTTAAGATTTTTCCTCTTAAGGGAAGAATGGCTTGGGTTTCTCGGTCGCGGCCGTTCTTCGCAGAACCACCAGCAGAGTTACCTTCAACAATATACAATTCAGACTTCACTGGATCTTTGCTTGAGCAGTCAGCAAGTTTACCAGGCAATGTTGATAAATCAAGTGCGCCTTTACGCCGAACATTATCTTTGGCGTTACGACTTGCAACCCGAGCATCGGCGGCTAATTGAACTTTGTCCATCACGATTCTAGCAAGTTTTGGGTTTTCCATCATGAAGCGATGGAGTTGTTCACCAACAATGTTAGAAACAATTTTTCTAACTTCAGCGTTTCCTAATTTGGTTTTGGTTTGACCTTCATATTGGGGATCGGTGTGTTTGACAGAAATAATCGCTGCCATTCCTTCACGGATGTCATCACTGGTGAAATTTTCTTCACTGTCTTTAAGCATTTTTTGTTCGCGAGCGTATTGGTTAATAATCCGTGTGGTTGCTAAACGGAAACCTTCTTCATGGGTTCCACCTTCGTGGGTATGAATGTTATTGCAGAAGGAATACACACTTGGGTTATACCCATCGTTATATTGAATGGCGATTTCTGCAAAAATATTATCTTCACTTCCATAACAAAAGATGACATCAGGGAAGATGGGTAATTTGTTTTTGTTGATGTATTGAACGTACTCTTTAATCCCACCTTCATAATAAAACTCTTCTTTGATTTCGGTGTCACCACGTACATCGGAGATGGTTAATCGTAATCCGCCATTAAGATAGGCCATTTGTCTTAAGCGATCACGAATGGTTTCATAATGATAAACAGTGGTTTCGGTAAAAATGGTTGGATCAGCAAAGAATGTGACTGTCGTTCCAGTGTCAGTACTTGTACCAATGACTTTCACTGGTTTTAAAACTTTTCCACCTTCACCAAATTGAATTTCATAAAGTTTTTGGTTTCGTCTAACTTGGACATGCATCCACGCGGACAAGGCGTTCACTACCGATCCACCAACCCCGTGAAGACCACCGGAGACTTTATAACCGCCACCTTCACCAAATTTTCCACCTGCGTGTAAAACTGTATACACCGTTTCTAACGCCGGTTTACCAGTTTTGGCAACGATATCAACAGGAATCCCACGACCATCATCTTTGACGGTGACCGATCCATCTTTGTTTAAAACAACATTAATATTTTTTGCATAACCAGCAAGGGCTTCGTCAACGGAGTTATCAACAATTTCCCAAACCAAGTGATGAAGTCCAGCAACCGAGGTGGTGCCGATATACATCCCAGGACGTTTACGAACCGCTTCTAAACCTTCAAGGACTTGAATGCTTGAGGCGTTATATTCGGTTTTTACTTTTTCCCGTTCTTTTTCTTCCGCGAGTTCACGGACGATTTTTTGGTCTTTACTTTCTTTGATATCTTTCATTCTAGAGCCCTCCTTTGAATGTGGCTATCTTGAATCATGTAGGTGGTTGCGCTTGAGGCTAAGGTGTTGGTTGTGGTGACGAATACCTGTTGAAGTTTCTGAAGGAACTTGAGTAAGCGTTGTTGGGTTGGTTCATCGAGTTCACTCAGGACGTCATCGAGCACAATGATTGGCCTGAGAGAAGTTTCTTGAACCAAGAAGTAAGGAGCGATTTTTAAGGCGATGGCAGCGAGTCGATTTTCACCTTGAGATCCATACGAAGCGATCGTTTGTTGGTTATAGATGGCCACAAAGTCTTCGCGGTGAATGCCCACCTGAGTTGTTTTGCGTTTGATATCCTCTTCGAGTTTATTCGCATACAACTTAGACGCTTCTTCAAAGAAATTCATTGCTGGATTGAGAAAGGGAACATATTGAAGTTGGATATCGACCGTGGAACCCTTCACCATGCTGGTGATTTTTCCCATCACCCGATTCAATTGCCCCACATAAGACAGACGGGCAACGACAATCGGATAACTTGCTTCAATCAATTGCCGCGTTAAGACGGCAAGATGATCCCGGTTAGGTTGACCACTTTTTAATAATAGATTCCGTTCCTCGAGCAACGCCTCATATTGACTTAATTGTTGAAGGTAGCGTTCTTGGTGTTTGCTGAGATGGGTATCCAGGAATTTTCTTCTCACCTTCGGTAAATCATCAAAGAGCATCACATCTCTTGGTTCAAAGAACAACACATGGATAACTTTTGATAATTCTGATAGTTTCTTGATGGGTTTTTGATTCAGTAAGATCTTTTTTCCTTTAGGGGTAATCACAATTTCTAAGGATTGTTTGCGCCCTTGGAGGTCAATGTTTGCTTTTATTTTTGCAAAAGATTGCCCTTTTTGAATTAAATCTTGATCATTACTCGTTCGAAAGGACCTGGCTAAGGAAAGAAAATGAATCGCTTCCGCGATATTGGTTTTTCCTGCACCATTTTTCCCAACAAACACATTCAGTTGTTTATCAAAGGTGAGTACGATGTTTGTATAAGAACGGTAGTGAACCAACTCTAGACGATCAATCGTCATACACCTTTGATGGTAATGTGTTGCGTTAACACGATTACGCGATCCCCAGGATAGAGTTTTCGTCCCCGTCTTTGTTCAGGAACTTGGTTAACTTGGATTGGGTTTTGGTTTAAGAAGGCTTTCACTTCTCCACCAGATTCAACCAAACCAATTTTTTTAATTAATTGGCCTAATTGGATATAGGAGGTGTGTATCTCTACTTCCGTTATGGTCGTATTTTTTTCCATCTTTTCACCTCTATAATTTTACCACAATAAACAAAAATTAGGGAATATAAATATTCCCTAACCACCCCTCAGAATGCGTTTAAATGACTAATACGTGCGCACTGGCGTTGCTAACTGAATGAGGGAGTCATCTTTATCGTTTTTTAACACAAAAGGCCTCATATCGCCTATAAATCCAATTTTGATATCTTCTGCCCCAAAAGCACGGATGGCTTCCATGAGGTAAAAGGCATTAAAACTAACCTCAAAACGGTCACCACTGAATGAAAATTTACTGAGGGGTTCACTGGCAGATCCTACTTGGGCGGATTTACTTGAAACTTCGACCGCGGTTTCACTCATGGTTAACTTCACCACGTTTTCTCGTTCCACCGATAAAAGGGCAACCCGTTCCATGACGGCAAGAAGTTCTTTTGAGTTAGCGGTTAAATAATAATTAGATGTTTTCGGAATGATGTTGTTCGTGTTTGGATATTCTCCAGTGATCAATCTTGAGATGACCAAGGTATTGCCAAATTCAAAGGTGGCACGTTTTTCTGTAAAAGAAAGGGTGATGGTGGCTTCTTGTTCCATCATCGTCACCACTTCAGATAATGTTTTTGCCGGGATGTTACTGACAAACTTCACTGGCTTGTTGATGGTGATTTGTTTTCTTGATAAGCGAGCAGAATCGGTTGCAGTCGCGGTTAATTTACCATCAGAAGCTTCAAAGTTGACTGCAGTCATGATGGGGCGTTGTTCTTTGGTGGATGCGGCGAAGGCGGTTTGTTCAATGACTTTCTTTAACGTTTTGGTATCCATCTCTAAAGAGACACCGGTGGTATCTAGATCTAATTCGGGATATTCTTCCACTTTGATGGAGTTTAATTTATAACTGGAACGTCCATCGCCAACATTGACAATCGTGTCATCAAACAATTCAACGCTTAAATTTTCTCCAACAACTTTTCGGGCGATTTCACTAAATAATTTGGCATTCACTAACGTACCACCGTGTTTGGTGTCAGTTAAAAACACTTTCCCTTTGCTTGAATACGTGACTCTAGTGACAATGGATAATTCGTTATTGGAACTAACAATCGTCAATCCTTTATCATTCACCACCAACTTAAAATTACTAAGCACTGGGATAGGTGTCTTGATAGCGATTGCCTTACTTGCAATGTTCAATGCCTTTAATAATTCTTCACGGTTGACAGTAAATTTCATAGGTTATATTTCTCCTTAAAGAATTTAATAATAGTAATAAGGCGTGTGAATTTGGTGGATAACTTTCTTTGCCATCGTTTACTTCATTTATTTTAACATAATTCCTGAAAATAAGATGGGTAAAATCTAGCGATAATTACGATTTTTTCAAACGTTTTTCTAGTTGATCAACAGCGGTGGCAATAGCCTCATCTACTTTCAACGATTTCTCCACTTTTTTCACCGCGTTCATCACTGTTGAGTGATCCTTGCCACCAAACAATGCGCCGATCTTTAAAAAAGGAACATCTAATAAGGTTCTGATTAAGTACATGGCAATGTGTCTCGCCATCGCGATTTGATTCGTACGAATTCGACCTGTCAGTTGTTGAGAAGTAAGGTTGTAATAATCCGCAACGGTATTAATTATTCTATTTTCTGTGAGTGAACTCAGTGTCACCCCGCTACCAATCAGTGGTTGAACAGATTCAATCGCCACCGCCATGGTGATGTGTTTGGTTTGTTTAATGTTAATCACATAAAACACCAAACGATTTAATGCCCCTTCTAGTTCTCTGACATTATTCGAGAAACGTTCGGCAAAAAAATGAAACACTTCTTCATCAAAATAAGTAATATCTAACCCATTGGCTTCAATTTTCTTTTTTAGGATAGCCACCCTGGTTGGTAAATCAGGGACGGTAATGTTCATGGTTAATCCAGAATTAAACCGCGTGACCAATCTAGATTCCACACCACGGATTTCACTCGGGTGACGATCACTGGTTAAAATAATTTGCTTTCCAGCATTCACCAAATGATTAAAGATATGGAAAAACATCTCTTCTGTTTTTACTTTTTCCGATAAGAATTGAATGTCATCCACCATCAAGACATCGATGGCCTTGAAGAAATCTTTCATGTTATCAGAGTCTTTTTCACCACTGACATACTTAATGAATTCATCGACAAAATCATCGGTGGTAATATAGAGCACTTTAAGACTTGGTGCGTTTTCCCGGACATAGTTACCAATCGCATGTAGTAAATGGGTCTTGCCTAAACCGGATTGGGAATAAATAAATAAAGGATTGTAGTTAAACAGTTTTCCTGGGTTCGAAGCGATTAAAACAGCCGCTTGGTGAGCCTCACGATTGGAAGTTCCCACCACAAAATTGTCAAAAGTATATTTTCTGTTCACAAACGAGCTTGCAAAGAACGAAGGTTTCTTCTCATTTAACTTAATATTTTTTTCTAGTTCACCCTTTTGTAAAAACACCAATTTGAAGTTAGTTTGGGTGACTTCTGCCACCGTCATCGCCAACACATCCATGTATTTGGTGGATAATAAATTCGATGCCAATCCTGAATTCACCACAACCTTAATTTCATTCGCATCAATCGCATGAATATAGGTATCAGCAAAAAAAGAATCGAAAATATGTCGATCGTTAATTTTGGTTTGGAGCCGTTCTAAGACACGGTCCCAAAGTTGAGCTATTTCTGATAAAGTTGGGGCAACCATATGCTCATCATTATAAGTAAGCAATGTGTAAAAAAACACTCTGAAATTTGTTAATAATTGGTTGTCCACATTTCAACCTTAAAAAGTATCGATATTTAACCACTTTCCACACTTTCCACATCTTGCAATTGTGGATAACTGTGTGGACAAATATTTTCCACGTTGTATCGTGGGGACAACTCTCAAAACCACTGATTTAAGTGTAAAACCACCAAGGGGATCGTTGACCAATTTTTTTCGTTCACCAAAAGATTTGTTTTCTTTTGACTTTTCACCGACAAAATGACTATAATTTTATGCGCATACTCTAAGTATGACCTGGAGGTTTTCGGATGAAACGCACATATCAACCAAGTAAAAGACGCCGTGCATCAATTCATGGTTTCCGTCAAAGAATGGCAACCAAAGGTGGACGTAAGGTCTTGAAATTGCGTCGCCAACAAGGAAGAACCAAGCTTTCTGCTTAAGGATTTTTCATTGTGAAACGCAGTCATCGTTTATTGAAAGACGCTGACTTCCAAGTTGTTCTTGCTAAAAAGATTCATGTCAAATCACCCGAATTCACCATCTACGGCCTCAAAAAACAAAAAGGGGAAACTCGTATTGGTATCTCCGTGAGTAAGAAAATCGGGATCGCTGTGGTTAGAAATAAAATCCGACGACAAATTAAAATGATGCTTAGCAAACAATTTGTATTAACAGATCCCGTCGACTACATCGTGATTGTGCGCCATGTTTATTTAGGTAAAACATTCTTAGAAAATCAAAGTCATCTCATCAGTCAACTTTCATCCTTAAGGAGGAAGCTCATTTGATACCACTATCGAAAACACATAAGTTTATTATTTTAATGGGTGGTCTATTTGTTTTATCTTCTTGCACCGCAACCTTTTGCTCCCCTCAAGACATTAGTCGCGTCATGTACGCTTATGAAAATGGTAACGTCAGCGAAGATCCAACTCAATTTGTCGCCAACGCGGGTCTTGCTGGCATCATCACCCAAGCAGAAGAAAGTGGTTTTGATACACCATCCGATGCTTTTTGGTTGGCCATCGACGAAAAAGTTTTAGAAACCGCGACATTAACTGCCACCACCAATAACGAAGGAAATCTTGATCAAACAGCTATCTTAGCCAATTATGGTTATGTTAAATTCCTTGGTACCAATTCAGTGTTATGGAATAACTGGGACCGTTGGGTTAATGAAATTAAATTAGAATTACCTACCTCAGAAACGCCTAACTTTGATTTCACACAACTTTATAAAACCACCATCAATCAATTTGCCACTCAGTACCGTTCATGCATCACCACCACCACTGGAAGTTATGGTCCAAATGGTGAATATTTATTTGAAGGTAAGTCATGGGCGGAAGCATTTTCTCGCGGATTAATCGAAGGTTTATTTGTTTATCCAGTTGCTTTCTTAATTGAATTTTTTAACACCACTTTTGCATCCAATGTTCCCGGGTTAAGCCAAGTCCTATCGATTTTATTAACCACCATCATTGTTCGTGGATTGATGATTGCGGTGACTTTTAAATCTACCTTAGCATCACAAAAGATGAGTTTACTCCAACCGGAAATCGCCAAGTTACAAAACAAATATCCCAACGCAAACACCAACCAATACGAAAAACAAAGAATGGCACAAGAACAATGGGCTATCTATCAAAAACATGGTGTCAATCCATTCAATCAAATCTTAATTGCCTTCGTTCAATTCCCAGTCTTTATCGCCGTCTGGGGTGCGATGACAGGATCGGCAGTCTTAGCTACTGGTAGTTTCTTAGATTTAAATCTTGCCTCTCCCTTAGGTGGCGTCATCACCAGCAATTGGTTTCAAACCTCGTGGTGGACAGCGGTCGTCATCTTTGTATTGATGACCCTCGCCCAATTTATCGCGATGAAGTTACCGATGTGGTTTCAAAAACAATCACAAAAGAAAGTCGCTCACACCGTGAAAAGTAACGCCGCTCAATCCTCACAATCCCAAGCGAACATGGTCAGCAATGTCATGTTCATCATGATCATCGTCATGGGTTTCTCGCTACCAAGCGCGATGGGAATTTATTGGTTTATTGGTGCGTTAATTTCTTTAGCACAAACATTATTAACACGGCGACTCCTTGGAGGTATGAATAAAAAATGAAAACTTACATCGCAAAAACCCTAGAAGATGTGTTGGCCCAAGCTGAAAAAGAACTCAACATTCCTGCCAACGATTTATCGTATAAAATCGTCGATGAAAAAACCGGAATCTTTTCTAGAAAATTAGTTGTTGAAGTCTACGAAGTCTCTGATGCGGTTGCTTTTGCAGAAGCATATTTAATCAAAACCATTTCACAAATGGGAATTGATGTCACTGCCCAAACAACCCTTAAAGACGACATTATTAACATCACCATCAACTCATCACGCAATCCAATTTTGATTGGTAAAAACGGAATCACACTTCAAGCGTTAAATGAATTGGTTCGGTTAGCCACATCAAGTAAATTCAAAAAACGCTTTCGAATTTTATTAGACATTAACGATTACAAGGAAGCCAAATACGACAAAGTCATTGCGATTGCAAAACGGATTGCTCGTGATGTGACAAGAACCAAAGTCGACGTCACGTTAGATCCAATGCCCGCCGATGAAAGACGGATGGTCCACGGCGCACTTACAGGGATGCCAAACATCAAAACCGAAAGTGTAGGCGAAGGACATCACCGCGCCATTTGCATTCGTTATATTCCATAACCAATCAGCCCGAAAGGGCTTTTTTAATCATGTATGCACCAATTAAGTGACACCATTGTAGCCTTAGCCACCCCACCAACCAAAAGTGCGTTGGCGATTGTTCGTCTTTCTGGACCCCAAGCTTTTTCAATGTTCTCTTCTATTTTTTCTAAAGACTTAACGTTGGAAAAAGAACGCGGTGTTCACCTTGGGACCATTCGTGATGGTGACGACATCATTGACCAAGCAGTGGTGATTCAATACTTGGACCCTAAGAGTTTCACCGGAGAAGATTTGCTTGAAATCATCATTCACGGATCACCCCTGATTGCGTATCAACTCATTGAAACCCTCATCGCCAAAGGCGCGCGAAACGCCAATCCGGGTGAATTTTCTTCCCGAGCATTTCTTCATCAAAAAGTTGATTTAATTCAAGCAGAAGCTATTCATGATGTCATTCAAGCAACCACCATTGAAGCTAAACGTTTATCATTGTTGTCGTTAACTGGACAAACCAGTGAAAAAATCGCCCCAATTCGTCATCGTCTTGCTGACATTTTATCGTTGATTGAAGTCAATATTGATTATCCAGAATATCAAGATATTGAACAGGCAACCAAAGAAAAAGTGATCACCGATTGTGGTGAGATCGTTGGTTTAATCAACACCTTCATCGGTGAAGGTGAAAAAGGTCGCTTGATTAAAGAAGGCATCAAGGTTGCCATCATTGGTAAACCTAATGTTGGTAAATCTTCATTACTGAATGCACTCATTAACGAAGAAAAAGCCATCGTCACAGATATTGCAGGAACCACGCGAGATGTGGTTGAAGCAGAATTAAACCTCCGCGGGGTGGTCTTAAAGATTCTTGATACCGCAGGAATTCGCCAAACCGATAACGTCATTGAAGCGATTGGGATTAGAAAAGCAATCACCACCGTTGAACAAGCGGATGTGGTGATTTATGTTCAGGATGCAACCAACCCCAGTGAGTTTGACGATGACGCGCTGAATGCTTTATTAAAAACCAAGGCTGTGATTCACGTTTATAACAAAAAAGATTTACTCACCAAGTACGACAAGCAAAAACTATATATCTCTGCTAAAAGCAAAGATATTCTTCCGTTGTTGGATGCGATGATGCAATCGTTAGGGATTCAAGAAGCTAACTATTACACGCCAAGTTTTAACAACAGCAGGCAATTAGGTTCTTTAAAACAAATCAGAGAACACCTCTTGAAAGCCATTGAAGACGCAAAAGCCGACCTCACCACCGACCTCATCTCTTCTTCGCTTCAACTCGCTTATCAAGAAGTGATTCAATTGCTTGGTCTAGAAGGCAAAGTTGATTTAGGAAGTGAAATCTTTTCTAGATTTTGTGTTGGTAAATAATGGCAATCATTGATACCCATTGTCATTTAAACGCAGACACGTTTTCTCATCGATGGCAACAAATCCTTCATGATGCGCAAGCCGTTGGCGTTGATCACGCGATGGTGGTGGGTTGGGATGAAAGAAGTTCTCTACGCGCGACAGCATTAGCAACCCTTGATCCACGACTTCATGCGGTGATTGGTTTACATCCTGTCGACGTTCAACCCACCTCTTCTCTTGATTGGATCACCACCCTTTATCAACAACACCCAAGTCGCATCCTTGCGATAGGAGAAATTGGTTTAGATTTTTATTGGAAAAAAGATCCTAAAGAACATGAACTTCAAGCACAATCGTTCATCGCTCAAATCCATCTCGCCAACACCCTTCATCTTCCTGTGGTCATTCATTGTCGTGATGCCTATGAGGCCATATTACCTATCTTAGAACGCCACCCAGTTCAACAAGGTGGCATCATGCATTGTTATGCTGGACCAAGCCAACTCGTTCCTCGATTTATTTCTCTTGGTTTTTATCTTTCCTTTGGTGGGCCAATCACGTTTAAGAATGCTCACGACGCAAGGGCAAGTTTACTTGCCACCCCATTGAACAGAATCTTGGTAGAAACCGATAGTCCGTATTTGGCCCCCCATCCCTTCCGAGGTAAAGAAAACAGCCCCATCCACTTACCCATCATCGTGGACAAAATCCAAGAAACACTGAATATATCGAAGGAATTACTAACAACAACCCTATATCAAAACACACTTCAAGTGTTTCACGTGAAAACATTATGAGATTAACCTTGAATGCATTAATTGTGGTCGAGGGTGTCAAAGATGTTCAAAAATTAACCCCGTTGATTGATGCAGATTTTGTCACCACCAATGGATCGGCGTTATCTTCTGATGTGATTGAGTTTATCCGCCAAGCAAAAACCAAAGGAAGAGAAGTGATTGTCTTCACCGATCCTGATTTTCCTGGAGAAAAAATTAGACAAACGCTTGAGCAAGCGATTCCTGGATTAACCCACGCTTTCGTTGAAAAAAAGTTTGCGATTAGTCACGGCAAGGTTGGGGTGGCAGAAGCAACGCCTTCTGCCATTATCAAAGCCTTATCTGAAAAACTAATGCCCCATCCAAAAACCAGTGGAACCTTGACCATGCAAGACCTTGCTAACCTAGGTTTTATCGGTGACCAGCAAGCGTCTATGTTAAGAGCAAAAACAAATCAACACTTCCACCTTGGTCCTTGTAATGTCAAAACCATGTTAAAAAGACTCAATGTCCTGGGAATTGGGTATGATGAGTTGAAAGCCATCTTATGAAATATCACCCTGAAATAGAACAGTTATTAACGAGCCTTCACGTTTCTGCTTTGAAACGTTATGGGCAAAATTTTCTCATTGATGATCAAGTGATTCAAACCATTTTGAATGCGGCAAAGATAAAACATAAACAAAAGGTCATGGAAATTGGCCCAGGGCTTGGTGCCATCACCAAAGGATTAGACCTCACGAGCATGCAATACACATCCTATGAAATTGATGTGACCTTTCATCGATATCTAGAAAAAACTTACCCCCAAGGTCACCATCTTCGACTCAACTTCTTAAAAGCCACCTCTGAAGACGTCCATGTGATCATCGGTA
>JBILRP010000014.1:0-23836 GCA_044372565.1 Bacilli bacterium
CAATACACATCCTATGAAATTGATGTGACCTTTCATCGATATCTAGAAAAAACTTACCCCCAAGGTCACCATCTTCGACTCAACTTCTTAAAAGCCACCTCTGAAGACGTCCATGTGATCATCGGTAATTTACCCTATTACATGACCACGGAAATTCTTGAAAAGATCTACAAAGATTTCTCCTCTTTCACGCGCGCCATCTTGATGGTGCAAAAAGAAGTCATGCCGCGATTAACCGCCCAACCAGGGGATGATGTGTATGGACCCCTCGCCATCTTTTTAGCGACCTTAGGCACCATTACCCCTATCCTAGAAGTCAGCCCTGTTTCTTTTTTTCCTGAACCTCACGTTCAATCGATCCTTTTTCAACTTGACGCACTTCCTAAAGGTCCTTTGGTGGAACCTAAACCATTCTTCTATTTCATCAAGAAACTATTCTTACACCGTCGTAAAACCATCTTGAATAATGTGATTAGTTTAGGCATGGATCGCCCAGAGGCAGAAGCGTTACTCACCAAGATCAAGGTCTCCCCTCAAGCAAGACCAGAAACGATTTCTGTTCAGGAATATTTAAGTTTATTTCAATTAATTTATAAGAAAAAAACCATATAATACAAGAGGGGATATACACATGAACACATTTGCCATCATCATGGCTGCCGGCAAAGGCACGCGCATGAAATCACTGGATTCAACCAAAAGTAAAGTTGCTTTTGACTTGCTTGGTGTGCCACTCGTTGGCCACGTGATTAACGCGTTAAAACCACTTAAGCTAGACCGGACCATTACCATCGTCGGACACGGTGGAGAAACCACGTCCAAAGTCGTGGAAGGTCAATCAGAAATCGTTTGGCAACGCGAACAAAAAGGTACCGGTCACGCGGTCATCCAAGTCGCACCGTTACTAGAAGGCAAACAAGGAACCACTTTGATTGTTTCTGGGGATACCCCATTAATCACCACCAAGAGCTTAGATCAACTCGTCCAAACCCATATTCAAGGTAAGTTTGATTTAACCATCTTAACGTCCATCGTTCACCAACCTTTTGGTTATGGCCGAATGATTCGTAACAGCAAAGGTCAAGTGACAGCGATCGTTGAAGAAATTAACGCAAATGAAGAAGAAAAAAAGATCAAAGAAATCAACACTGGTTTCTATGTGTTTAATAATTCATTATTATTTCAAAACCTTCGTGATTTAATCCCCAACCCTAAAAACGGAGAGTTAAACATCACGTCTCTGATTAAAATGTTTATGGACAAAGGTTTAAAAGTCGGCACCTCCACGGTTGATGCCTTTGAAGAAACGCTTGGGATCAATGACCGAGCCCAATTAGCAGAAGCAAGAAAAATCATGCAACATAGAATTAATCATCAACACATGGTCAACGGTGTCACCATTGAAAACCCAGACAACACCTTTATTTCTCCTTCCGTGGTCATTGGTCAAGACACCACGATTCAATCAGGGGTTTATTTGATTGGCAAAGTCACCATCGGCACAGCCAATTTTATTGGTGCGAACTCGGTGATTGAAAACACCACCATCGGTACAGGTAATCATATTGAATCTTCCAAGATCATTGATTCTGTGGTCGGCAATCAAAACCTGATTGGTCCCTACGCCCACTTACGTGCTCATGTGGTCCTTCACGATCAAGCACGCGTCGGTAACTTCGTGGAAATCAAAGCTGCGACCTTACAAAATGGTGTCAAAGTTGCCCACTTATCTTATTTAGGTGATTGTGAAGTTGGAGAAAATACGAATATTGGATGCGGAACAATCATCGCCAATTATGATGGCCATAAAAAACATAAAACAGTGATCGGTAAAAACGTCTTTGTTGGCTCAGGTTCTACCCTTGTGAGTCCAGTGGTAATTGCCGATGAAACCCTCATTGCTGCAGGAAGCACCATCGTCAATGACGTGAAAAAAGGTGAAATGGGCATTGCTCGATCGCGCCAAACCAATAAAGAAAAGTATTACCAACAATGGCTTAAGAAAATCGGTAAGTAAAATCAATAAACAAAAAACCCACGAATCCATCGTGGGTTTTTATATTCTATAAACTAGGCTTATTTCGCAGCGCGTTTGCTTTTGATCGCGGCTTGAGCTGCGGCTAATCTTGCCACTGGGACACGGAATGGTGAGCAAGAGACATAATTTAAGCCAGCGTTGTGGAAGAATTCAATGGAGAGTGGATCGCCACCGTGTTCACCACAAATCCCAACTTTAAGGTCTTTGCGGGTCTTACGGCCACCTTCAACTGCCATCTTGATTAACTTACCGACACCGTTTTGATCGACGGTTTGGAATGGGTCTTGTTCAAAGATTTTGGTCTTATAGTAGTCTGGTAAGAACTTACCAGCATCGTCACGCGAGAAACCATACGTCATTTGCGTTAAGTCATTGGTACCGAAACTAAAGAAGAGTGCTTCGGTGGCGACTTCTTCTGCTAACAAGGCTGCGCGTGGGATTTCAATCATCGTTCCGATTTGGTACGTTAATTTTTGACCACTCTTGGCGATTTCTTCTTGGGCCGTTGTTTCAATGATGTCTTTCACGAACTTTAATTCCTTCACATCTAAAACTAAAGGAATCATGATTTCAGGAACCACTTTAGTTCCTAATTTCTTTTGCGCATCCAATGCTGCACGGATGATGGCTCTGGTTTGCATCTTACCAATTTCTGGGTAAGAGACATCCAAACGAACACCACGGTGACCCATCATTGGGTTAAATTCATGGAGGAAATCAATACGCGCTTTGACTTGAGCAACCGTCATCTTTAATTCGGTGGCTAATTCTTTAATCTTGTCATCTTCTTGTGGTAAGAATTCATGTAAAGGTGGATCAAGTAAGCGGATGGTGACGTTTAAGTCTTTCATCGCCATGAAGAGTTCATAGAAATCTTTTTGTTGGAATGGTAAGAGTTTGGCTAACGCTTCTTCTCTTGCCACTAAGGTTTCTGCAAGAATCATTTTACGAACGTAGAAGATTCTTTCTTTGTCGAAGAACATATGTTCTGTACGGCATAGACCGATACCTTCAGCACCAAACTTTAATGCGGTTGCCGCATCTTTTGGTGTGTCGGCGTTGGTACGAACTTTAAGGGTGCGATATTGATCGGCCCAAGTCATGATTCGACCAAAGTAACCAGTTAATCCAGCTTCCACGCGGGCGATGTCGCCTTCGTAAACCAAACCAGTTGAACCATCAATGGAGATCACATCTTTGCTTGTATAGATCTTATTGCCAAACTTCACCGTGCCTTTATGTTCATCAATCACGGCAGTGCCAACACCAGCAACACAGGTCTTACCCATGCCACGTGCGACGACAGCAGCGTGTGAGGTCATCCCACCACGAGCGGTTAAAATCCCTTGGGCGGCGACCATGCCTTCGATGTCTTCTGGAGAGGTTTCTGCACGGACAAGAATAACTTTTTCACCAGCAGCACCGCGTTTTGCAGCGTCTTCAGCGGTAAATGAAATCTTACCAGTGGCAGCACCTGGGGAGGCTGGTAAACCTTCACCAATCGAACTCATCGCACTTAAAGCTTTTGGATCAAAGCTTGGGTGGAGCAAGGTGTCTAAGGATTTAGGATCCACACGCATGACCGCTTCTTCAGTGGTGATGACTTTTTCATCAACCAAATCACAAGCAATCTTTAATGCCGCAGCACCCGTACGCTTACCATTACGGGTTTGTAAGAAGTAGAGTTTACCTTCTTCTACGGTAAATTCCATATCTTGCATGTCTTTATAGTTACCTTCGAGAATCTTGACGATGTCTAAGAAGTTTTGATAAACCTTAGGTTGAGTTTTTTGTAAGTATTCCACTGGTAATGGAGTACGAATCCCAGCAACCACGTCTTCTCCTTGAGCATTTGGTAAGTATTCAGCATAAAGTTTCTTTTCACCGGTGGATGGGTTACGTGAGAAGGCAACGCCAGTTCCTGAGGTTTCACCTTTGTTACCGAAGACCATCGATTGAACGTTAACAGCAGTACCCCATTCGTATGGAATGTTGTTCATCTTACGATAGATATTCGCACGTGGGTTGTCCCATGAACGGAACACAGCAGTGATGGCTTCAATCAATTGAACTTTTGGATCGGTTGGAAATTCTTCTCCAAAAACTTTCTTATAGTAATCTTTATATTTTTTAACAAGGGCTTTAAGATCTTCTGCAGTTAATTCGGTGTCTAACTTCACACCTTTTTTATGCTTCATTTCTTCAAGCATCTTATCCATTTCAGTACGACCATGGTTTTTTGCAATATTGGTAAACATGAGGATGAAGCGTCGATAGGAGTCATAGGCAAAGCGTTCGTTGTTGGTTTCGCGAGCGATGACTTCAACGGTGGTATCGGTTAAACCTAAGTTTAAAACCGTATCCATCATTCCTGGCATCGATACACGGGCCCCAGAGCGAACAGAAACGAGTAAAGGATTTTTATTACCACCAAAGTTTTTCTTGGTGTCTTTTTCAACCACAGTGATGGCGTCATAAATTTCTTGAATGAGTTCTTTTGGTAATTTATTTTTGCTTGCGTAATATAAATTGCAAGCTTCCGTGGTGACGGTGAACCCTTCTGGAATCGGGATTCCCATCAAGGTCATTTGGGATAAACCAAGACCCTTACCACCTAAGAGATCTTTACCCATCCCCTTGGTTTTATTGAAGTTATAGACGTACTGTTTGCTTGTCGCCATAAGTGCTCCTTTTCTTGCATTCACACGTTCTTGTGGTGATATGCTCGCGAGTAAAATGATACCATAAACCCTAAAAAGGTGCTACAGAATCGAATGCGACAAACGATGGGTTTATCGCTATAATAAACTTATGAAAAAAAGTCAGGGCCCTCTCGCCTTAACCATAGACTTTGGAACCCAATCTGTCCGTGTCACCATCTTTAACAAACAAGGTGATATTTTAGCGATTAAACGTAAAGTTTATGAACCAACCTATCATTCAGAAAAACCAGGTTACGCTGAACACGAAGCAAGTTTTTATTGGGAGAATCTTCGTGAGGTCACCCAACAATTAAAACGAGACGAACCGGAATTATTATCCCAAGTGACCACCTCAGCGATGACGGCGTTTCGTGGCACAGCGATCATGTTAGACGAGCATAAAAAACCAGTTAGAAAAGTGATTTTATGGCTCGATCAACGGATGGCGACATTCGAACCCTTTTCACTATTCCACAACATCGCTTATCGATATCTTGGGCTATATGAGACGGCTAAACTTAACTCAAAGAGAACGATGGCGCGATGGGTGAGACAAAACGAACCAGAGACTTGGAAAAAAGTTCGATATTATTCAGCTTTATCCACTTACTTTAACTATTTGCTCACCGGAGAATTAACCGATAGCGCCGCCAACATGATTGGTCATTACCCCCTCGATTTCATCACCAGCAAATGGTACAAACCAACCCACGTCAAAGCCGCGGTGTTTAATATTCCAATTTCAATGTTAGTCCCGCTGAAAAATCCTGGTGAATTACTCGGCAAAGTCACCAAAGAAGCATCGTCATATTTAGGATTACCCGAAGGATTGCCGATTTATGCTGCGGGTCCTGACAAAGCTGCAGAAACGTTAGGAACAGGTTGTTTGACCAACGATGTCGCCAATCTATCCTACGGAACGTCCGTATCAATGACGATTCCAAGTAAGGTTTATATTGAACCAGAACCATATCTTCCGGGTTATCCATCATCGATTCCTAATCTTTATAACCTAGAGGTTCATATTAATCGAGGGTATTGGATGATCTCTTGGTTTAGAGATAATTTTGCTCACAAAGAAACGGCTGAATCCATGATCGACAAAATGGCGGTTGAAGAAAAGTTAAATCAACAAATGATGAAGATTCCTCCGGGTTCAGAAGGTCTTGTCCTCTCTCCTTATTGGGGTCCAGGATTACGTCGACCGGAAGCCAAAGGGGCAATCATCGGTTGGAGCGATGTGCACACCAAAGTCCATCTGTATCGAGCAATTGTGGAAGGCATCGCCTTCGGCATCCAAGAAGGATTTCTCGGGATGCAAAAACGAGTCAAACACCGCGTCAAAGAAATCCGTGTCTCTGGAGGTGGGTCAAAATCCGACGCCATCTGTCAAATCACCGCCGATATCTTTAATCTACCTGTGTCGCGTGTGCAAACCAACGAAACGTCATCCCTCGGCACCGCGATTGCTGCTTTCCTCGCTAGCAAAGATTTCAAGACCCCAGAGGAAGCTGTCTCGTCGATGGTTCGCGTAACCAAAACCTTTACTCCCAACCAAGAAGCGGTGAAGCGTTACACGTATTTATATAAAAAAGTGTATGCAAAAATTTATCCAAAACTCATTAGTCTCTATCGGAATTTGATCAAATTTAACCAATGAAAACCATTGTCCTTGTGTTCGCGATGAAAGAAGAAATGCAAGCCATGGTCGACGTTTTACCCAAAATTTTAGTAACAAAAAGTGGTTATCTTGAAACCCAACTCAATCCCAAATTAACCGTTCAACTCATCACCACCGGAATCACGATGTTGCAATGCTATCGATTGCTACCCTTATTGAATCCTAAACCAAGTGAAGTAATACAAGTTGGTTCTTGCGCTGGCTTAAAACAACAAGCCATTGGTGATGTGATTCACGCCAAAACTTTCTTCAATGCTGATTTGGACTTGACTGCCTTTGGACGATCCATGGGGCGGTTGTTTGTTGAGAAAAAACAAACCATCACCCCACACATCTTGGTTTCAGGTTCCTCATTTTTAGCATCCACAGAGAAAGCCAACCATGTGAAAAAGACCTTTCAGGCTGATGGTTTTGATATGGAAGGTTTTGGATTTTACACGATGTGTTCCTCGTTAGACATTCCATTTTCATCCATCCGAGGCATTTCTGATAACGGCCAAACCCACGCGAATCAATCGTTTGAAAAGAATCTTTCAATTGCCTCCAAACAAGCAGCCCTCGCCACGTTAAAGTATCTTCAAACCAAGACATGAAAACCTTTTATTCTCAAACCCATTCGTTAGTGAATCTTGCTAACACTTTGCTTGCTCGTTATCAGGCCCCAACCCATCATCAACCGATTCCTTCATTACTCAAAACACTCCAAGGAAAAGATAAGATTGTGTTTCTTCTTTTTGATGGGATGGGTCAAACCATTCTTAGACAACATTTATCTCCTTGGTCTTGGTTACGTAGACATCGCAAATTAACCATCACCTCAACCTTTCCAAGCACCACCGCTGCTGCGACCAATGCTTTTTTATCAGGGAGATATCCCAACGAAATAGGTTGGTTAGGTTGGGCAAGTTATTTTCCTGAACACGATCAGTTTTTAGAATTGTTTACAGGAAGAGATTATTTAAAACAACAACCTGCATTCAAACCAGAAGACGTTCAAGCAACGATTCAATATGAATCTATCTTCGAACAAATTCACCGCGCGCAACCTAACCTCAACATCCATCAAGTGTGGCCTGACATCAAACCAGGTGGCGCAAAAGATTTTTCTTCTTGGATGAACCAACTCAGCGCCGCTTGCCAACAACCAGGACCATCCTTCACCTATGGGTATTGGTTAGACCCAGACAAGACTATTCACAAGTTGGGCGTATCTGATGGAGCGATTCGCACGATTGTTTCCAGTATTCAATCGCAATTAAAAATACTTACTCAGCAGCATAAAGACACCACCTTTGTGGTTTTTGCCGATCACGGATTGGTGGACGTCACCTTTCTTAATATCCAAACTTATCCCGCATTGTCTCAGATGCTCATTCGTAGTTTTGGTTTAGAACCAAGAGCAGCAACCTTTTACGTCAAGCCAGCCTTCCTTGCAAACTTTAAAGAAACCTTTCTTCGTTACTATGGAAAACATTTCTTTTTAATGAGTAAGCAAGAAGCCATTACCCAACAACTCTATGGACGAGGATCGAATCACCCTCGTTTCAATGATTTTGTTGGTGACTTCATCGCCATTGCTAAAGGCCGTTATGCGTTCACTCCCGGATTGATCACCGACACGATGCCTTCGACGATGAAAGCACATCATGCAGGAATGACAAAAAAAGAAATGCTTATTGACGTGATGGTCGTGAATGATTAAAACTTTTCTTCGTTAGTATCAGTGATCTGATTGTTGCCAGTAAATTGGGCGTTATAAAGTTCGGCATAGAAACCTTTTTGCTTGAGTAATGAAGCATGGCTACCTGTTTCGACAATCGCCCCATTTTTCATGACGAGAATTAATTTTGCACTCTTGATTGTGGATAACCGGTGGGCAATCACAAACGACGTTCTCCCTTTCATCAAGGAAGTCATCGCGGTTTGAATGGAAGCTTCAGTTCTGGTGTCAACGCTACTGGTGGCTTCATCTAAAATCAACATCTTGGGTTGAATTAAAATTGCACGAGCAATGGTTAAGAGTTGCCGTTGACCTTGAGAAATATTCGTGCCATCTTCGTTCAACATAAAGTCATAACCACCCGACAAGGTTGAAATAAAGAAATGAGCTAATGCTGCTTTCGCCGCTGCTTCCACTTCTTCATCGGTGGCGTCTATTTTTCCATAACGGATATTATCTTTGATCGATCCTTTGAATAACCAAGTGTCTTGTAACACCATGCCAAAAGCAGTCCGTAAGGCAGCAAAACTATATTCTTTCAGTGATTTACCATCCAAGAGAATCTCACCTTGTTGAATTTCATAAAACCGCATCATCAAATTCACGAGGGTAGTTTTACCTGCCCCAGTCGGTCCAACGATGGCAATGGTATCGCCTTGATTGACTTGTAAGTTTAACCCAGTGAATAAAGGTTGATCCGCTTTATAGGCAAAAGAAACATTCTTGAATTCGATTTTTCCTTTAATGTTTTTGTTGTCGACAATCGCATTGATTTGGTTTGCAGGCAATTCAGGTTCATCCATGATTTTATAAATGCGTTCAGCAGCCGCAATCGAGGATTGAATGATGTTGGAGATTTGTCCAAGCATTTGAAAGGGGCGTTGGAATAAAGACACAAGGATAAAGAACGCCACCATGTTACCGATGTTATCGAGTAAACCACCGACGATGGCAATGCCGACAAACCCAAGGTTGTTCACAAAGTTGATCGCGGGAAAGATAATCCCAGAAAAGAATTGCGACATCCGATCGACTTCAGCCAAATCATCATTCATCGTCTTAAACGTCTTCACGGTTTCTTCTTCTTTGTTGAACAATTTAACAATTTTATAACCACTATAATTTTCTTCAATTAACCCATTCAACATCCCTAATTTCGCGTAGTAGCTTTTGAATCGCTTTTGTGAATTCTTTGCAATAAAAATGGTGATGAATAAAGAGAAGGGAAGAATTGCCAACGCCACCAAGGTGAGTTCCCAGCTGGTGATAAACATCATCACCAAGGTACCGATAAACAAGAATAAAGAACTTAACACCGATCCTAAAATACCTTGTAATGAACGGGAGACGCTATCGACGTCGTTCGTGCCCTTGGAGAGAATTTCTCCGTACGTTTGCCGATCAAAGAACGCTAATGGTAAACGGTCCATTTTTGCTTGGAATGCTTGGCGAATCTTATAGGAGTATTGATTACTGATGGGGATCAATAAGAAATCAGACAACCATGTAAACAAGTGAGAGAAAAAATAAAAACCAACAATGATGCCAAAACGCATCAGTATGTCAGGCCACTTCAAGGATAAAACCCCACCCACTTCATTAAAGAATAAAGCTGGTTGGGCAATGATGTCGTTGAGGATATCACGAATATAAAGTGGTGATAGTAAAGTAAAAACAACCGACACGGTGATGATGACCGCGACAAAAATAAGGGCTGCTAAATAAGGTTTAAAGTCTGCAACCAAACGCCGGAGGGTGCCTTTAAAGTTTTTGGGTTTTTCATTTTCGGTGAGCCCACCCATTCGGCCATATCGTGGTCCTGCCATTAGGTTTGACTCCCTTCTGTCTTCATATCGTTATGCGTTAACGCTAAGGTCTTTTCAACTTCTTCTGGATCCAATTGAGAATACACAATTTCTTTATAGATGCTGCAGGAGGTTAATAACGCTTGGTGTGTCCCTTGACCAACAATTTCTCCTTCATGGAGAACCACAATGTGATCAGCGTCAATAATCGTACTCACCCGTTGAGCAACAATGATCACCGTTGCAGAATTGGTATAACTCTTTAAACGATTTCTTAAACGAATATCGGTTTTATAATCTAACGCAGAGAACGCATCATCAAAGACATAGATTTCAGGTTTTTTGACCAAAACTCTAGCAATCGCTAAACGTTGTTTTTGACCACCAGAAAAGTTTTTTCCGGTTTGCGACACTTGAACATTTAATTGTTCAGGATACTTTTTAATGAAGTGGTCGGCTTGGGCAACTTCGAGTGCTTGCCAAATGTCTTCATCGGTTGCCTTTGGTTTACCAAAACTTAAGTTATGTTTGACAGTTCCTGTAAATAACAACGCTTGTTGTGGAACAAAACCAATTTTGGCGCGTAGATCAGTTTGTTTCATCTCTTTGACATCCACATCATCAATGAGCACTTGGCCACCAGACACATCAAAGAAACGTGGGATCAAGTTAATGATAGATGACTTGCCACTTCCCGTTGAACCAATGATTGCTGTGACTTGTTTTGGTTTAGCAGTGAAGGAAATATTTTTTAAGGTTGGTTGCTGCGCATCTTTAAATTGGAAGACCACGTTCTTAAATTCCACTCGACCTTGGTTTGTCTTGGATTTCTTTGGTTTTGCTGGATCCACAATCGAAGAATGGGTATCAAGCACTTCGTTGATACGCTTTGCTGAGGCTCTTGCTCTTGGTAACATGATTAAGATTGCGGCAAACATTAATAACGAGAACATCAAGGTGCTGGAATATTGCGCGGTGGATAAGATATCACCGAAAGCAACGTTGACATCGCCAATCGCTAAGGTTTGGCCATCAAAGGTGGCAAAGCCGACAAAGAAAATAGATAAATACGTTAAATCAAAGATCAAGGATACAAATGGGTTTAAATAAGACATGGTTCGGCTAACATGCATGTTGGTTTGGGTGAGTTCTTCATTCGACTTGGCAAATCGAGCCGCTTCTTTCTTTTCTTGATTAAAGGCACGAACCACGCGAACACCAGTTAGATTTTCACGAAGGACAAGGGTTAATTGATCTAACTTCTTTTGGACTTTTTCAAATAAAGGTGAAGCGATGGAAAAGGTAATCCCGATCGCGATGAAAATCACAGGAACAGACACAGCAAAGACAAAAACAAGTAGCGGGTTGGTTCCTAAGGTTAAGGTAATCGCTGTCACCAAGGTGACAGGTGTGGTGACAACGATTCTTAATCCAAACAGGAAGATCCCTTGAATTTGTTGGACGTCATTCGTGGTTCGGGTGATTAAACTCGAGGTCCCAAACTTTTCAAATTCAGTTAACGATAGCCGATTAACCTTTTGGAAGACGGCATCACGAACATTTTTTGCAAACCCAGTGGCAATCGATGAGTTCAATAACGCATTACCAATCGCCAACGCGATGACACCTAAGGAAAGCGCCAACATCCATAAACCAGTGAACAAGATCTCGCTGGTTGGTTCATTGGCCAACACGAGGTTAGTAATGATCCCAACATTGCGTGGAATTTGTAATTGTAAAAACGCCATCGCAGCAAATCCAAAAGAAATGAGCAGCAAACGTTTCCATAACGGCAAGACATATTTAAATATTTTTATCATAATTGCTTATACCAATATACTCCTCTTTTTTTAAAATTAAAGCGATTTAAGTTGCTTGACTTCGTCGGTGGTAAGTTCTCTAAACTCACCTGGTTTTAACGCCGCGAGCACCAGAGGACCCACAGCAATCCTTTGTAAGGTCACCACCGTGTATCCATATTTTGAGAACATCCTTTTCACTTGATGGAATTTTCCTTCAAAGATGGTTAAATGTGCCTCTTTTTTGTTTTCTAGAATCGTTAACTTCGAAGGAAGAATCTTGTCGTTTTCACCTAAACCAAACCCTTTGGCGAAGGTGTCCACAAGGACATCATCGATAGGGGAATTGACTTCCACTAAGTAGGTTTTAGAAACATCATGCTTGGGAGAAGTGAGGTGATGGGTGAGTTTACCATCATCGGTTAACAAGATAAGGCCCGTGGTGTCTTTATCCAACCGACCCACAATATGCAGGTCACGGTGTTCAAACCCGGTCACTAAACTCATCACGGTAGGGTCTTTACGATCTTCTCGAGCAGAAACATAGCCAACAGGCTTATTTAATAATAGATAAACAAATTCTTGATACGACACCGGACTTTCATCCACTAAGATTTCATCTTGATCTGGATTGACGCTAAAATCACTGCCAAAAATCGCTTCACCGTTGACAGTAACCACACCCATCTTAATCAGATTTTTAACTTCACTTCTTGTCCCCACGCCAGCATGGGCAAGGAATTTATCGAGTCGCATATCGTTTGTTTAACTCCAGACTGATATAACCACCTAAGGTTAACGTGATGACACCAAGCACAACCATGAAGACATCAAGTTGTTCATACACTGGTACCATTTCGTAGTTATAAAAAATGGCCACCAATGAGCCAAGAATAAAACCAAAGACCGCAAGATTGACGTCTTGTCGATGGTGGGTGAGTAACCACTTCATGACCACGCTAATCACCACAAACCCAACCAACGCACCGACGCCTAATAAACCAAAATTAATCACCTCTGGAATCAATCCATTGAGATCAAACAAGTTATCAAGTAGACGTCTTAAACTGGATATGATTGGTTCATAAAACCCAATCGATAATAACAACATCGATCCAGAAATACCTGGAACCACAAATGCAGACACACCAAGCAAACCAACCACCAATAAGGATAATTTTGGTAGGATTGCATCTGCAGTTAACACGGTGGTTGCATCGAGTTCACCAATCACAGAAAACACTCCCAAAAGCATGGCAATGATTGCAGGTACGAATAAAAACACCCAAGCCCTCAGATTCAATGTCACCGGCAAATCTTTTCTAAGTTGAGGAAGACTACCAAGAATAAATCCTGCAAACAAAGTCACGGTAGGAAAAGGTGCATAGATTAATGCCAAACCCATCGGATAGGTTAATAAACCTATGGCGACAACAATCCCAATACCCACCGGCAATAATAGTTCTAGAGATTTTTTGGTGTGACGCCGCAGGGAAACAATCGCTTCAATGATTTGATCATAAATCCCAAGCATAAAAGCAATCGTTCCCCCAGAAATGCCAGGAATGATCGCCGCAGTACCGATGGCTAATCCTTTAAGAAGATAAGATATAAAGTTTGGTTTTATCATCATCAATACATGCCAAGTATATCACTCGTGATAGAATAAATAAGTAAGAAAAAACCAATGAAACTGATTGTTGGACTCGGAAATCCAGGAATGGAATATGCAAGAACTCGCCATAACATGGGGTTCATGGTTTTAGATGCATTAGCGAAAAAATGGCAATCAGGAAACTTTAAAGTTAATTTCCAAGGTGAATATGTTCTTCACTCTAACTCGCAAACGATTCTTTTTAAACCAACCACCTTCATGAATGCAAGCGGCACCGCGGTTCAACTCATCATGCAATTTTATAAAATTCTACCTCAAGATGTGATTGTGGTTTACGACGACCTCGCTTTAGAACCTGGGAAAATCCGACTTAGATTAAGCGGTTCAAGTGGCGCCCATAACGGCATGCAGCACATCATTGATATCTTAGGAACCCAAGACATCAAGCGCATTCGAGTCGGCATTGGTGCTGTCCCCATTCAAGACAAAGGAAAAGATTATGTCTTAGGCATTCCTTCACCCTCTGATCAACTCAACATCAATCGAGCCATCACCGAAGCAACGTTGGCGATTGAGGATTACTTGCATCATGATTTCTCACACGCGATGAACCGATACAATCGAGGTAGCCAAGACTGAAAACATTACTTCAAACCATCCAATCCACCAACATCACCTCCCCCCTTCTTGATAAAAAGGGGCTTTTTCATTTAGATGACACGATTGGGATTGCTCTTGTGGTGGCCGCCGCCTATCAACAACAACCCCAAAGTATTCATGTGGTTACCTCTAATTTATATAACGCGCAAAAGGTGTACGATTTATTAACAAGTCTGATTGGTGAAACGCATTGTTTGTTTTATCCAGTGGATGAACTGCTAAGAGCAAACACGATTGCCAACAACAAAGAAATGCTCGCTCAACGACTCTTTGTCATGAGTCAGTTACTAAGCAAAAAACCATTCATCACCGTCACCCACACCGCGGGCGTTCTTAAGTACTTACCTAACCCGTCCTATATCGATAGCCTAAAATTATCCTTTAAACTTGGTGAATCTAAACCCATTCAACATATTAAAAAGTTATTGATCGCATCAGGTTATCAACGGGTCAACAAAGTTGACGCCTCGCTTCAATTCGCTGTTCGAGGAGATATATTAGATATCGCCAGTGTCAATTTACCCCACCCCGTTCGTATTGAATTCTTTGGTGAAGAAATTGAAAGCATTCGCTACTTTGATATTGCCACCCAAACTTCTTTTGAAAGCATTCATCATGTTGACATCTTACCTGCGAGTGATATCTTGTTTACCCCCGAAGAACGTGGAGCATTAGAGCACAAAGTATTAACGCAACTTGCGAATGATCTCAAGATTATCGGACCGGATAAATTTAACAATCTAGAAACCATCACGATGGCAGACTTACAAGCCATTCAACAACATCAAACCAACAATCACCACTATCGATATTTAGCGTTTGCCCAACCCCATCATTATTCAATTTTGGATTATCAACCCAACGCCATCACCCTCATTGCCAACCAATCACAAGTCGAAAGCACCGCCAAGTTATTGCTCGAAGAAGGTTGGTCTTACTTCCAAGAATTGTCTGCGGAAGGTCGTCAATTAACCCACTTACAAATGTATCGACCACTTGATCGCGTCCTTTCCACAATTTCTCCTGTGTTGTACAACCAAGAATTTGTCACCCAACAAGGAAAGCGTTTAACCATCCGTCCTGTTGCCGTTGGAAGCGGTCAACAAAGCCAAGTTCAATCGATGATCCAACATGCAGTGGAGCAGTACCCAAAAATCCTTTTTTCTGTAAGCACCAAACTTCAACAAGATAATTTGATTGAACACCTCAACCAACTTAACCTTCCTTACAAGCTCGTCGATGACATGATCATCCCAAACAAAGGCATCGCCATTACCTTAAAGAACATGGATGAAGGGTTTGAAATCCCTGACTTTGCCTTTGCCTGCATCACCAGCAAAGAGTTATTTGGCTACCGACAAAAGACTTCCAAGTATTTTTCTCGTTATAAAGAAGCAACCATCCTTACCTCTCACGAAGACTTAACCGTGGGTGATTATGTCGTTCACGAGTACTCAGGCATTGGTCAATATTTAGGTATTAAAACGATCGAAATCGACAACCTTCACAAAGATTATTTGCATATTCAATATGCTGGGACGGATGTGCTTTATGTTCCCTTATCACAATTTAAATTAGTCAGAAAGTTCTCAGGAAAAGAAGGCGCAGCGCCTCGGTTGCACCGTCTTCAATCCAAAGATTGGGAAAACACCAAAAAGAAAATCAAAGAGAAAGTCGATGATCTTGCAGCAAGACTTGTTGAACTCTATAAGAATCGTTCCGTCACGGCTGGTTATGCTTTTCCTGCAGATGATGAATTACAAAGCCAGTTTGAAAACCAATTCCCTTATGAACTGACACCCGACCAACAACGATCGGTGAAAGAAATCAAAGCGGACATGGAAAAACCATTTCCGATGGATCGTTTGTTATGTGGTGATGTTGGATTTGGGAAAACAGAAGTTGCCTTTCGCGCAGCGTTTAAAGCCATCAATGCTCACAAACAAGTGGCAATTTTGTGTCCAACCACATTGCTAGCTAGACAACATTATGAACGGGCTGCCGATCGATTTGCGTCTTTTGGGATTCAAATTGCCATCTTCTCTCGACTGATTCCCGAAGCAAAACAAAAAGCATATATCAAAGCTATCCTCGCAGGTAAAATTCAACTGATCATTGGTACCCATCGGTTGTTAAGTAAAGACATTGTTTATCGCGACTTAGGTTTACTCATCGTTGATGAAGAACAACGATTTGGGGTTGAACAAAAAGAAAAGATCAAAGAAATTAGAACCAATGTCGACGTGCTGACATTAAGTGCGACACCCATTCCTCGTACGTTACAAATCTCATTATTGGGGATTCGCCAACTATCTCAAATCAACACCTCACCCTTAAACCGCGTTCCTATCCAAACGTATGTTATGCGCCATGACCCGTTGGTGGTTAAAGAATTAATTGAGCGTGAACTTGCTAGAGAAGGCCAAGTCTATTACCTGCATAATCGAGTCGAGGATATTTATTTGGTTGCCAGTCAATTAAAAACAAAGATTAAAGGAAGTCGAGCGGGCGTTGTCCACGGACAAATGGACAAAGATGAAATCGAAGATGTGATGGTGGATTTTTATAATGGCACCATCAACTTGTTGGTGTGCACATCAATTATTGAAAACGGGATTGATGTCAGCAATGCCAATTTGATTATCGTTGAAAACGCAGCTAATTTTGGCTTGGCTCAGTTGTATCAAATCAAAGGTCGTGTCGGCCGAGGCAACCGAATTGCGTACGCGTATTTACTCTATGAAGAAGCAGAACGATTAAACGAACAAGCTAACAAACGGTTAAAAGCGATTCAAGAATTTACCGAACTCGGTAGTGGTTACAAAATTGCCCAACGTGATTTGATGATTCGTGGCGCAGGAGATATCTTGGGTCCAGAACAAGCTGGGTTTATTGATACCGTTGGCTTAGACATGTATTTACAATTACTCAATGAAGCAATCCAAGAAAAGAAAACTGGGATCTTAACCCCACCAATCACATCGGTTGCCTCCCTCATGATTGATGCTTATATTCCAGAAACGTACGCCAAGAACGAAGATAAAGTAGAACTATATCAAGCGATTGAAACGGCGAAAACCTTTGAAGAATTGCAAACCATTGAAGCCTATATTCGCGATTTATATGGCCGTCTTCCTGATCAAGTTCAAAACTTACTCAAGAAACGTCACTTCGATTTATTAACCTCTCATCCCTCGGTTGGATCCTGGCAAGAAACCAAAGCTTACCTTGATGTGTTCTGTAGCGAAGCGTTTACCAATCTGAATCGATCAGGGACGGTGTTATTTGACCGGATTCAACAACATCTACAAGTATTAAAGGTGAACTACGCGAATCGAATCCTGCGAATTCGTTTACAAAAAACTGGAGATTGGTTCAGTATTTTAATGGACTTGATTCGTGCCTTGGTTGAAACTTACGATTCTTTAAGCAAAAAGGACTAAACTAAAGATATGCGCTTAGATTTATACATCAAACATATCGGCATCGTGAAACGACGCGCCTTGGCCAAAGAAACCATCGACAAGAATAGAGTTCGTGTTAACGACACACTGACCAAACCAAGTTATGTGGTGAAACCTCAAGACATCCTTGATATTTATTTCAAAGAAAAAACCATTCGCATTCGCGTCTTAGACCCCATTGATAATTATGAAACCATCCCTCAACCTCAACGAAAACCTTCTCGATAAATCCAAATCTTATTTGGTGGCAGTGTCCTATGGCCCAGACTCCATGGCCTTACTCTTTTCTTTATTGAATCTTGGTTATCAAGTTGAAGTTGCCCACGTCAATTATCACCAACGAGACGTGAGTGATTTTGAACAAGCACAACTTGAACAAGTCTGTTTGCAGAACGATATTGCCTTACACATCCTAGATGTTCAAACCAAACCGAAAGGAAACTTTCAAGATCAAGCACGAACGATTCGTTATCACTTTTTTAAAGAAGTTGCCATCGAGAATCACTTAACTGCAATCATCACTGCTCACCACGCGGATGATGATTTAGAAACGGCCACCATGCAGATCAAACGTCAATCCCTTCATGACTATTACGGCATACGTCCAGAAAGTGATTGGCAAGGAACGCCAGTGATTCGCCCACTTTTGCAAACCTTTAAATCAACTATCCTTCAGTTTTGCAATGAAATGAAGATTGGTTTTTCCTTTGACGCGAGTAATGAAAAACCTATCTACACTAGAAATAAAATTCGTCTCTCGCTTTCTGGTTTAACTGAGAACGAAAAACAAATCCAATTAAAAACCATTCAGCAACGTAATCTTATATTAGAAAAAAAGATGGGTGAGGTTGCTGCTTTATCTATCCGCAAACGAATGACCCTTACCCAATACCTCACCCTAGATCCAACCTCACAATTTTTATTTTGGTTAAGTAAATCTAAACACGAAGGGATTCATTTCCCCATCACACAAGCATTTCTTCAGAAAATTCAGACGGTTTGTTCATCCAAAAAACCAAATCTTCGCGTTGCTTTAGTCAAGGGTTGGTGGTTTGAAAAAGCCTATGATGATGGATGGGTTATCGCCAAGGCATGGTTAAAACCCTACCGAATTCACACAAAAGATTCTGCGGTCAACCTGCCTTTGATTCAATTTGATTTCAAATTCACGCCAAAAGAGTTTCAAGATTGTATTGTTCGTTCTGCTCGTGGTCAGGATCAAATTCAGATCAAGAATTATAAGAAAACCTTTCGCCGACTGGCGATTGATTGGAAGATTCCCCTATTCTTAAGAGAGATGTGGCCTGTGGTCACCAATAGTCAAGGCAAGATCTTGACCATTCCTCGCTATCAGAAAAACCTTGCTAACCAAGCGAATAATTGGTTTGAAATAGTCGAATAGAATATAATAAGTTTACGAAGATATATCGTGTATAATTTTCACTATATATCTGCACCAAAGGAGCAATCATGAATCGCAAACCCAACGCTTTACTGAACTATCTCTTTCCATACCTAATGATGGCAGCTGCTGTCTTAGCCTTTGTATGGCTTGTATTCTTTTCCAACCCAATAGGTTCGGTCAGCATTCCTGCCACCAACTTAGGTAATTTTTTACAAACCGCAGACATTAAAGAAATCACCACCACAGAACGAGAAACCGTCACCACCATCACCGGTAACTATGTGAGTGAAGAAGGTGGAACCATTTATTTTACGGCCACCTTTGAAACAAGCAACACCTTCATTAAAAACGAAGTGGATGAAGCCTTAAGTAATCGCTTGATTAATGAAAATGATCCAACCCAAGGATTTTATTATGCGCAAATTTGGAACACCAACAACGCATTCGAAACCACATGGTTTGATGCTTGGGGCCCAACCATCTTTGTCGTCGGTGGTTCTGCCCTTGTCTTCTTATTTATCTTTTCGAGAATGAATTCAAGTGTCAACAACACGAATAATAAAGCCTTAGAATTCAATCGTTCCCGCGCTCGTCGTGAAGACAATTCTAAAGTGAAATTTGCTGATGTTGCAGGTGCTGAAGAAGAAAAAGCTGAACTTGTTGAACTTGTTGAATATTTGAAAACACCTGCCAAATTTACGAGACTTGGTGCCAAATTGCCTCGAGGGGTTTTGTTAGTCGGTCCTCCAGGAACGGGAAAAACATTATTAGCTAAAGCAGTTGCTGGGGAAGCTGGCGTTCCTTTCTTCTCCATCTCTGGTTCTGATTTTGTGGAAATGTTTGTCGGGGTTGGTGCAGGTCGTGTTCGTGATATGTTCCGCCAAGCCAAACGCAATGCCCCTTGCTTAATTTTTATTGATGAAATCGATGCCGTTGGTCGTCAACGTGGCGCAGGCATGGGTGGTGGCAACGACGAACGAGAACAAACCTTAAACCAATTGCTTGTTGAATTGGATGGATTTGCTGATAATTCCGGCATCATTGTCATCGCGGCAACCAACCGGGATGATGTTCTTGATCCAGCCCTTTTACGAGCGGGTCGTTTTGATCGCCAAATCACTGTTAATTTACCTGACCGTAAAGGTCGAGCAGCCATCTTTGCAGTTCACTCAAGAAATAAGAAGATTGATCCAACCGTCGACTTTGATAATATATCGAAACGCACCGTTGGTTTTTCTGGTGCCGATATTGCCAATATCATGAATGAAGCTGCCATCCTTGCCGTTCGCAGCAACCGCGAATTGGTCACGATTAAAGATATTGATGAAGCCATCGATCGCCGTATTGCTGGTCCTGCCAAGAGTTCTAAAGGGATGTCAGAACATGAACGTGAAGTGGTTGCTTACCACGAAGCCGGTCACGCAGTCATTGGTTTAAATTTAAAGTTCTCTGATAAAGTTCAAAAGATTACGATTGTGCCACGAGGTCGGACCGGTGGTCACGTCATGATGACCCCAGAAGAAGATCGTTTCCTAATGACCAAAAATCAATTAGAAGCAAGAATCATTGGCTATTTAGGTGGACGAACCTCAGAAGAAATTTTCTTTGGTGATGTTTCTACAGGTGCCCAAAATGATATTGAAGTGGCCACCCGCATCGCTCGAATGATGGTCACTGAATACGGGATGAGTTCATTAGGACCGATTCAATATGAATCCAACACAGGATCAGTATTTTTAGGAAGAGATTACAATTCAACCCAAAAGAATTTCTCAACCCAAGTGGCATTTGAAATCGATAAAGAAGTTAGAAAAATCATCGATAACGCCCACGAAGAAGCAAGAAAACTTCTAACAGAAAAGAAACAAGATGTTGTATTAATTGCGAAAACGTTATTAGAAAAAGAAACCATTACCGCTGAAGAAATCCAAGGAATCCTCAACAACAAACCAGTAAGCGAAGACGTGAAGAAACCACGGAAAAAGAAAGAAGACAAGGACGCATAATTATGGCGCTCACTGACCAAGAAATTGTCCGAAGAGAAAAACTTCAAAAACTCACCGCCAAAGGCATTGACCCATTTGGTCAAAAATTTTTAACCACTCATCACTCTGTTGAGGCAAAAAAAATTGCCGAAGGTAAAACCCATGATGAACTTGAAGCCGCTGCGATTAAAACATCCATCGCGGGTCGGTTGGTGTTACTACGCAACATGGGTAAAGCAAGCTTTGTTACCATCCAAGATAAGTTAGGAACCATCCAAGCTTATATTCGCAAAGATGTGATTGGTGACGAATCGTACAGTATTTTTGAACTTGCTGATTTAGGTGACATTGTTGGGGTTCAAGGAACCTTGATGTTAACCAAGACCGGTGAAATCACCGTTAAAGTCACCACCTACACACACCTTGTCAAATCACTAAGACCATTGCCAGAAAAATATCATGGACTAAGTGATGTCGAAGAACGATATCGTCGTCGCTATGTTGATTTAATTGTGAATGAAGACGCTCGCAAAGTTGCGTTGATGCGCCCAAGAATTATTCGCATGATTCAACAACACATGGATCAACAAGGGTTTGTTGAATTTGAAACCAGCATGCTCCAATCCACGCTAGGTGGAGCTTCGGCTCGTCCATTCACCACGCACCATAATGCATTAGATCGTGATTTTTATTTGCGCATTGCCACCGAACTTCCATTAAAACGATTGCTTGTGGGTGGCTTAGAACGCGTCTATGAAATTGGCCGCTTATTTAGAAACGAAGGCATCGACACACGTCATAACCCAGAATTCACCACCATTGAAGCCTATCAAGCGTATGGTGACATCGATGACATGAAAGCTCTTGCAGAGAATTTATTATCCAGCATTGCGAAAGCGTTGACTGGAAGCTATGACTTACCTTGGGGTGAAAAAACCATTTCTTTAAAACCACCTTTCCGTAGTGTGCATATGGTGGACTTGATTAAAGAACACACCGGCATTGATTTCTTTGCACCGATGTCGTTTGAACTAGCCAAAGCCCTTGCCGACAAACATAACATCCATTTGGATAAGCATGAAAATGCAGTGGGTTATGTCATCAACAAATTTTTTGAAACCTTCTGTGAGAAGAAACTCATTCAACCCACCTTTGTCACGGGTCATCCATTAGAAATCAGTCCATTGGCGAAGAAAAGCAAGGATGCTAGGTTTACGGAACGCTTTGAACTATTTATTGATGGATCAGAGTATGCAAATGCATTCACAGAACTGAATAACCCCCTTGATCAAGAAGAACGTTTCCAAGCGCAAGTGGAAGCAAAAACCCGTGGGGATAAAGAAGCCTCTGAGAATGACGTTGATTTCTTAGAAGCGCTTCAATTCGGGATGCCTCCTGCTGGTGGGATCGGGATTGGCATCGACCGCTTGGTCATGTTATTGACCAACCAAAGTTCGATTCGAGAAGTGATCCTCTTTCCAACCTTAAAAACTAAATAATGAGACGATAGGTCGTTTTTTGTCCCTATTCAAGGGTAAGGAGACGATGAATAAGGTACTTTGTCTTTACATCAACGAGGGTGTCCTTTATACTCTTTACGTATAGCGTGAAGGCTATTCAAATACTCTCTGCTTCCAGTAAATGGGAGCCAGAATGTCCAGAGGGAGGTGCTTTATGAAAAAGTACGAAATCATGTATGTTGTACGTGATGGCTTAGACGAAGAAACCCGTAAAGCTGAAGTGGCTAAAGTCCACGCAGTTTTGACGTCCAATGGTGCCACAATCATCAATGTGAACGAATGGGGATCTCGTGACCTTGCTTATATTATTAAAGAGCAACGTAAAGGCTATTATGTCGTTGTCAAAGTGACAGCGTCTGCAGAAGCGGTGAAAGAATTTGACCGTCTTGCAAAAATTAACAACGCCATGTTACGTCATTTAATCATCGTTGATCCTGAACAAAAATAAGGAAGGTTTAACCTATGATTAATCGTGTCGTGATTGTTGGTCGTTTAACAAAGAATCCTGAATTAAGAAAATCTACGTCCGGTAACAGCTTTGCTTCCTTCACCGTCGCTGTGGATAACCGAACCAAACCAGGTGAACCAAAAACCGCTTCATTTATTAACTGTGTTGCCTTTGGTAACACCGCGGATAATTTAGCCAAGTATACCCGTAAGGGAAGTTTGATTGGTGTGGAAGGTAGACTTCAACAACGTAATTACGAAACCAAAGACGGTCGTAAGGGTAGTTCGCTAGACATCCTTACCGATATGATTCAATTCCTCGATCCAAAAGGGAGTGGCCAAGGAACAAACACTGATCCAACCCCATCACCTGAAGTTGACAAACAAGACAATAAAAACTTAGAAAGTATTGATATCGTCGATGACGATCTCCCCTTCTAAAGAAAGGAACTTCACTCATGGCCTTCAAAAAAATGCGCCCTAAGAAGAAAGTTTGCTATTTCACCACCAACAACATCAAGTTTATTGATTACAAGGATGTGGAATTGCTCAAACGCTTCATTACCCCAAACGGTAAGATCTCCCCACGTCGCGTCACTGGCACCAATGCCCGTTATCAACGTGAATTAGCAGTGGCGATTAAGAACGCTCGCTTCATGGCACTTATTCCATTCTTAATGGACTAAGTTAAACTGTTGTAAAACAGTAAAGAGCTCGTTGCTGTAATAAGTCATAATCTTGACTCTAACATAGTCCCCCTAAATGACCCTGGAAACAGGGTCATTTTTTTATTTACAGCTAAATTTCAAAAATAGAATCCATAGATGTTAAGATTTATCTATGAAAGAATCTGATTTATTCAAACCAATTGAAAGTCTATTAAAGGCACAAGGTTTTGTTGTCCAAGGGGAAATCAAAAACCTTGATGTATTTGCCGTTAAAGAAAAGTTAACCATCGCCGTGGAAATGAAATTAGCCATCAATCTTAAACTGAT
>JBILRP010000024.1:0-6335 GCA_044372565.1 Bacilli bacterium
ATTCGAATCATTCTTTTGGATGAACAAAAAACACTGCAAGAAGAAGAAATTAATCAAACCATCCAAGCGATTAAAAGTGCCTTGGTGAGTGATTGTCAGATTCAGTTAAGAAGCTAATTCGTATCCTTCTTTTTCAATCTTAAGCAAACATGTTAGAAAATGTTTGCTTTTTTTATGGTTGACCCTATAATAAAAGCATGGTGGGAGGAAGTGGGATAAATGTTCTTTGGTAGTTTTCAATACACAATTGACGATAAAGGCAGACTTGTGATTCCTTCAAAAATGCGATCGGAATCGGGTCCTGTCCTATTTGCCATGCGGGGATTTGAACATTGCTTGTCCCTCTATACCCAGGCCACCTTTGCTCAATTTGTCCAACAAATGAATCAATACGACTATAACCAAGTCAATGTTCGGCAATATTTACGGACCGCATTGGCATCCGTGATTGAGTTAACCATTGACGACCATGGTCGGATTCAAATCCCACTAGACACCCTTAAGCAATTTAAGCTTGAAAAAAACGTCAAAATCGTTGGTATCAATGACCACATCGAAATCTGGAGTGAGAAAGTTTGGGAATCCTATCAATCTGACGCTGCAAATCAATTTGAAAGTCATGCAGCGAATTTAAATAAAAAATGAACGAACATCAACCCGTGTTACTCACGGAAGTCATTCAAGGATTAAACATTAAACCTGAAGGGATTTATCTCGATTTAACCATTGGTAGAGCAGGACATGCGACCAAGATTTATGAGCAATTAACCAAGGGAACGTTGTATGGGTTTGATCAAGATGTTAGTGCGATTGAAGCTTTACAAGATTGGCTTGGCCAACATCCGCGTGCCCATCTTTTTCATGATAACTTTACCTCATTTCCTCGCCATCTAAAAAAACATGCCGTCGATAAAGTGGATGGCATCCTTCTTGATTTAGGGGTTTCAAGTCCTCAGTTTGATGTTCCTGAAAGAGGATTTAGTTACCGCTTTGATGGGCCACTGGATATGCGAATGGATCAACGACGATCCGTCACTGCAGCCTCTATCCTTGAAACATCAGACATAAAAACCTTAAGTAATATGTTTCGTGATTACGCGGATGAAACCTTTGCATACCCCATCGCCAAAGCGATTGTCAACACCAGAACAACTCATCCAATCAAAACTACCTTTGCATTGGTCGATTTAATCAAACGTATCAAGCCTAAAAAAGCGTTATCGAAAAAAGGTCATCCTGCAAAACAAGTATTTCAAGCTTTAAGAATTGCCGTTAACGATGAAATGACTGTTCTTAAAGAAACGTTAAGTGCCTCGGTGGCTGCCTTAAAACCTGAAGGTCGTTTGGCGGTGATTAGTTTCCATTCAGGAGAAGATCGCATCGTGAAGCAAATGTTTCAATCCCTCACGGTCAGTGAAGGAAGTCGCCATGGCCTTCACGCGTTCTTGCCTAACGCACCCTTACTATATAAAAAAATTAAACCTTACCCCGTCTTACCAAGTGAAGCTGAAGTGAAGGCTAACCATCGTTCAGAAAGTGCTGTGCTAAGAATCATTGAAAGGAAAAAGGATGAAGAGTAAACTCTACAAAACGCATCGAAAACCTTCCTATTATCGTCTCCGACGATTAGGATATTTTTCCTTGTCCTTGATGGTTGCCACCATCGTGGTTGTAGTCCCGCTCACCCTTGCCCAAGCAACTTCCTCCTCAAACACAAGTTCAATCCCTGCTTCCTCAAGTGACGTTTCTTCTTCATCTGAACAAGAAACATCATCGACGTCCAGTAGCGAACCTCAAACCGAACCAAACAGTTCATCGATTGTCATCGAAGATGAAGGCAACGTGACCATCAGTTTGGTTGTAAAAAATTAAAAGGAGAAGATGATGGATACCATTTCATTACAAAATACGAAGACCTTAGAAAAGGTTTTTACCAATGAGCTACAACAAAGAAAAGTCATTCGCCAAAATCGCAGAAACTTCTTGCTAGGTGTGTTATTCATTACCTCAGCCATTTTGGCTTTGTATGTTTCAACGCCTTTGTTTGACATCATTCGATAGGAAGCTATGACCCACGATATTCCTGTCTTTATTTTAGAAATTGGTTCGGGTACCATCAAACTACTCGCTGGTTATGAACTATCCAGTCGACCAGTGATTTTGCATACCATGCAAACGGAATATCAACGAATTCTCTCTCAAGATAAATTGGTTGATCCTTTAAAAACCACCCAACTCATGAAGAAAATGATTCGCGATATGGAAATTCATCTTGGCAAAAAATGTGAGTCTTTACAAGTGGTATTACCACCTATCCATTTGGAAGTATTTCACGGTGAGAAACGAACCAACACCGTTGATCCCAATGGCATTATTCATCCGATGGATATTCATAATTTACATTCGATGTTTCAAAAAGAATTTGTCGGCACCAACGTTGCCCAAGCGTCGATTGTACCGATGAACTACCAAATTGACGGGGACAAATTCTCGTTGAATCCACCCATTGGTGAACAAACCTCGAACATTGTCTTGCAAGCGTATGTTCAATATATCCAAGCAGCTTTTTTCCAAGATGTTGTCAAAATGTTTGAAGGCGTAGGCATTAAAGTCAAACGGTATATTCTCGACGCCCAAGGGATTGCCGACATCATCGAAACCCAATACAAAGACTTTGTTTCCACGTATGTTTTGATTGATCATGGGGCCAATCAAACGTATTTAAACTTAATTTCTCAACACAAACTTATTCGTTCAGAAGTCTTAGAAACTGGCTCAGAACAATTGACGGCCATCATTGCCAATCGTTTTGGTATCAGTTTGGTTGATGCTAGACAATTAAAAGAAAAATATGGATTTGAAACCCGTGAGCAAATCTTTGACGGGATGATTTATCAACAACAAGGCATCGTCATTCGCCAGTCCAATTTTAACCAAGTCATCAAAGAATTTTATGATCACTTGATCGATGAAATCATGATGGTGCTTCAAGAATATCGCGTCGATAAAGAAACCATGGATCTCACCGACATGAAGTTTGTGCTCGTGGGTGGAGGAGCAGCGCTTCCCGGCATCACGACGTTATTAAAGCCATTAGGTCGAGGTCAAGGGGTCGAAAAACCTTACATTCGAACGGTAGGAGCGCGGCATACACAAACCTTATCCTTACTCGGTGGCTTACGTTATAGCTATCGGTATACCTTGGTCGAAGATGATATTCGCATTTACGCTCGGTTAGAACGCCAGCCTCCATCGGCTAAAAGGCGATTTGTCAATTATGACGAAGAATAACAAAGAAAGAAGGATATAAATATGGGAAGAGAAAAATTTGTCGTCGATACGTCAGAACCAGCAGCAAAAATTATTGTCATTGGGGTTGGCGGTGCGGGTAACAACGCGGTCAATCGCATGATTGCAGAAAACATGACCCATGTTGAATTTTTTGTTGCCAATACGGATAGGCAAGTCTTACAAACCTCACAAGCCAAAAACCGACTCATTCTTGGACAAAAAACCACCAATGGATTAGGTGCAGGTGGTTCCCCAGATATCGGGAAACTCGCAGCAGAAGAATCCAAAGAAGAAATTGCCGAGATTGTCAAAGGTGCCAACATGGTCTTTATCGCCGCAGGGATGGGTGGAGGCACAGGAACTGGTGCTGCACCTGTGATTGCTCGTATTGCCCGTGAAGCCAAAGCCCTAACGATTGCGATTGTCACTCGTCCATTCACCTTTGAAGGCAAAGGAAGAATTGCCAATTCTGTGAAAGGTCTTAACGAATTAAAGGAATCCGTGGATGCAATCATTATTGTTTCCAATGATAAATTATTGATGAGCGCGGGCAATCAACCGATTGGTCAAGCCTTCAAAATGGCAGATGATGTGCTTGCCCGATCCGTCAAAACCGTCACCGACCTCATCTTGATGCCAGCCATGATTAATTTAGATTTTGCCGATGTGCGGAATGTGTTAAGAAATTCCGGACTTGCCCTCATTGGATTTGGCTTAGGTCAAGGACCCAACAAAGCCTTTGAAGCGGCGCAAAGTGCCGTCAGTTCTCCTTTGTTAGAATCAAGTTTAGCTGGGGCTGCCAAAGCGATTGTGGCCGTGACGTGTGGTCCGCTTGTCTCCCTTTATGAAGCTCAAGAAACGGTTGATCGCATTCGCGAAATTGCCAGCACCAATCTAGACATTAAGTTTGGCATCAATATCAATGACCAACTCACCGATCAAATTTTAGTCTCTGTCATTGCTGCCCAATTTCCTGAAGAATATGATTACACCACTGTCCCTGGACCTTTATCAGGTGGGATGAAATCACAACCAAAAAACGAACCAGATGCTAACTTATTAAAACCTCAAGAACATCCCCTTCCTGCTTTAGAAAAAGTGAATGAAGACGATGATCTTCTTCCAGAATTCTTATCAGGAAAGAAACTATCCTAACTTCTTTAACCCCTATATTTAAGGTATAATCTAAGTAATCCATTGAAGAAGACACGTTGATGACAAACCTAGAGACTTCGTGTTTGGTGCAAACGAAGACAAACCATCAATATCCCTTCTGAGCGTGAACCGAATTGAAAGTAGGAACACCGGGTACTCCCGTTATCGAGTCCATGAAGTGCGTTGCAAGGCAACGAAACAAGGTGGTACCGCGTGAACTCACGTCCTTGAACCCAAGGACGTTTTCTTTTTTAGGAGGCTAGTGCCATGGAATTAAAATCGACATTATTGATGCCAAAAACATCGTTTGAAATGAAAGCAAATTTGCCGGTGAAAGAACCGACGTTTATTACCTATTGGCAAACCATCAAGTTATATGACAAGATGCGGGAAAAAAATAAAGGCAAACCTGAGTTTCAACTTCATGATGGCCCACCTTACGCGAATGGGGATATTCACGTAGGTCATATGCTGAATCGAATTTTAAAAGATGTGGTTGTTCGTTATCAACACATGTTAGGCAACGATACCCCGTTTGTATTTGGTTGGGACACGCATGGTTTACCCATTGAAAATTACATCACCAAGAATGGCGTGAATCGTAAAGCGATGTCGGTTTCTGATTTTCGTCAATTATGTGAAACCTTTGCCAAAGAACAAGTTGAAAAACAAAAAAATCAAATTCGGCGATTAGGGATGGTTGGGGATTATGATCACCCATACTTAACCCTTCAACCCTCCTATGAAGCGGCACAAATTGGTGTGTTTGCCACGATGGCCCTGAAAGGCCTTATTTATAAAGGATTAAAGCCTGTTCATTGGTCTCCAAGCAGTGAATCCGCGCTAGCGGAAGCAGAAATTGTTTATGAAGACGTCACGGATCAAGCAATTCACGTTGGTTTTACCGTTGTCGATGGCAAGAATCTTTTACCCAAAGAAGCACGCATTGTCATTTGGACCACAACCCCATGGACGATACCCGCCAACTTAGCGATTGCGGCGCATGCTCAATTTGAATATGGTCTTTATCAAACTAATCTCGGTTTGCTTGTCTTTGCCAAAGCGTTAGAAGCTGACGTGACGAAGCAATTGGGGTTAACCACATGTCAGTTGCAAAAGACCTTCAAAGGAAAAGATTTAGAAGGGGTAGAAACCAAGCACCCATTTTATCCAAGGAAGTCACCCGTGATTCTAGGAGACCATGTCACCATCGACACTGGGACAGGCTTTGTTCATACTGCCCCCGGTCATGGGGAAGAAGATTTTATGGTTGGTATGACATATCACTTACCTCCCTTATGTCCAGTCGATGGTCGGGGATACATGACCCAAGAAGCAGGCGAATCGTTACAAGGTTTGTTTTATGCTGAAGCGAATAAAAAAGTCATTGAGATGCTGAAAGCAGATGGTAGTTTATTGGCCCAACAAGCCTACGTTCATCCTTATCCTCATGATTGGCGTACTGGTAAACCACTGATTTATCGAGCGACCCCCCAATGGTTTGCCTCGATTGATCCAATTCGTGCAAAACTATTAAGTGAAATTCAACGTGTCAAGTGGACACCTTCGTGGGGTCAAGTTCGTATTCATAACATGATTAAAGATCGCGGGGATTGGTGTATTTCTCGGCAACGCGTTTGGGGCGTACCTATTCCCATTATTTATCAAGAAGATGGCACCCCCATCATTGAGAAAAAAGTCTTTGACCACATTCAACAATTGATTGCCAAGCATGGAAGTTCGTATTGGTTTACGGCAACGGCAAAGGAATTATTACCACCTGGGTATAAGCATTCATCCTCACCCCAAGGTGAATTTCGTAAAGAAACCGACATCATGGATGTTTGGTTTGATTCAGGGTCAAGCGCGATTTCTGTGTTAAAACAACG
>JBILRP010000015.1:0-22935 GCA_044372565.1 Bacilli bacterium
TGGAGCTGTATCTCAGAATTATGTTCCCTCAACGAACCAAAACAAAAACCTCTCACCATGATATTCGCCGGTGCGAAGGTAAGAGGTTAGATGATACCGGAATAGGAGATTACTGGTGGAGATGCTATTCCCCAAACTTTATCCTATTACTTTTGTGAAAGTGGGGTGCCCAAAGTTATAAATTTACCCCCATTCATAAGTGATAGGTAATGACATTTTCACTGAGTTTGACTCACGAACCATCTTTCAAGGAAGTGAATTGAAAATGAATGAAGTTCCAGCTTCGATTCAAGAAATAGCGAGAATTTCAATATTTAACTTGATACAAAAGATGGTTGAGTTGAATAGCTGTTTTATCTTCTTCAATGTCGGATTAAAGTAAGATAATCACAAGCGCGATGACAACAAATAGGCCAAGCCAAATGATTCGTAAGGTTTTTAACATATTATTTTACCTTTTGCATTTTTTCTACGACACGAATTTTTCTACCTTTATAGCCGTTCACGGTCTTGTCATCAAGGTTGAGGCGTAATGCTTCCTCAATTAAACTGAGGGCTTCTTGAAAGAGTTTCTTCTTTTCTAAGATAATGGCTAACCGGGTATAGGAATAAACATAGGTATTTTGAGATTGAAAGACGGTTTGATGTAGTTTAATATCTTCTCTTGCATAGGTTTCTGCGAGATTAAGAAACGTAAGATCTTTACGTCTAAAGTAGGCCGTTCGGGTTGCGATTTCATAAAGGATGGTTTGAATCTTGGGATTACCTTCTGATAATCGTAAGACTTCGGTGGTTAACACTGCGAGTAAGGATGAGCTCATGAGTTTACGATAGGTATAAAGATGGTTAAAGACATATTTAAAGAATGATTGGTTGTCCCCATTCACCACGTAGTTAAGGGTTTTGACCAAATGATCGGGACCTTCCAAAACATAAAGCTTATCAAATAACGTTTTATCGTCACTGGATAACGACTGATAAAAGTTTAAATTTACTTTTAAGGGAGTGGTAAAGATTTCCACATTCGCATAATCGACTTCTTCTTCCTTTTCGACTTCTACGACTTCTTCCACAACTTCAACTTTTTTAACCACGGGGGTAGGTTTAACGTCAACAACCTTTTCTGCGACTGGACTTGCTTGCTTCACTTCTACTTTCTTTTCAATGATCTTCTCAACAGGTTTGATAACCTTGGTTTCTGAGTTAGTTGGCCGTGGCAGGTAGATGTATAAGAGAAATGCACCAACAAACCAAGCTAAAATAAGGATGATTTTGAAAATAAACATATTACTGAACTTCTTTCTTTGTTTTTAGGAAATAGATAACACCGATGATCAATCCACTGAGAAGGTGGAAAGGAAGCAATGAGAAAGAGGATGCAGGATTCAGTAAAGCGTTTAATTCAGTTTCGGCATCCAGTAACTTTTGTTTGAGTTGGTCGGAGATGTTTGCTTGTTGGGAAGGGGTTAAGGCATCAAAGGCTGCGCGTGCTGCCTCGATGGCTGTTTGGTCGTCGAGCGTGATGGATTTGAGGTCGGGTAAATTTTCAAGAATATCAATGACGTCTTGGGTTTGCTCAAGGGCAAGAAGAGCTGCTTCCGCGTCAAATAATTTTTGTTTGAGTTCATTAGCAATGTTCGCTTGTTGGGATGAGGTTAAGGCATCAAAGGCTTCACGAGCAGCTTCAAGTTCTTCTTTATCATCAAGGGTGATGTCGTTAGGTTGCTTTAAGTCTTCAATCATTTCTCTCACTGCTTGGGTTTGTTCAAGAGAAAGAAGGGCCGCTTCAGCGTCGATAAGAACTTGGAGATTGGTCACGTATGTCTTTTGTTCCGTGGTTAAGGCGTTGTACGCTGCACGAGCTGCAAGGATATCTTGTTTGTCATTCAAGGTGATGACTTGATCAAGAGGATCAATAAGATCAATGACTTGATTGATCGGTACAAATAGTGCTGTAAATGCTTCTTCATACCCAATGAGTAAGTCATGATTGGTTACACCTTGTTGTTGGGCGGGAATCAGATTGTTATAAGCTGCTAACGCTTCTTCAATTGCCGTTTCAGAGGCAAATGTGATTGGGGTTACGATGGCGTTAATGAGGCCAATCACTGCGTTAATCTCAACTTGATTAATCGCCCACTTTGCATATAGGGTTGTATCACTTGAGATGCTATACGAGCTTAACACATCGACATTGGCGTTATTCTCGACGGTGGTAAAACCTAGCACGGTATAACCAGTCTTTGAAAAGTTTGGAAATAAAGGTTGCACTCCCTCTGGATGCCAAATCTTGACTTCAGGTTGAGTTGCACCTTCTGCTTGAAAAGTGATTTGGTAAAAGTTGGCGGTGGTTTCAGCGCTGACTTTGTTAAAGATATCAATAGCCCTAATTTTGACTTGACGGGTGCCATCTGGAATCACAAAATCCGAAGGTTGGGTTGTAAACGTATTGCCATCAAGTTGATACTCATAGGTGATGGTGGTCATACTATCATCGGTACTTACAGGATTTAAACGCCACCCTGTGTCGGTTCGCGTTGGTGTGACCGTGGGGTTGGTGGGTGGAGTTGCATCGGTTAAGAATGCACTAGGATCAAGGGTAGGATCAATACCTTGATCTAAACTGCGATTGGCGAATAACCATTGACGTATATCTATTCCGAAATTATAGGCTCCGGTGGTTGCGGCAATACCAGCATAGAAAGAATCACCCAGGAAATCTGCGTTAATGTTGGAAAAAATGACAGTCGGTGTCGATGGACGTTCATAAGAAGCATCAAAGCGTAACCGGATTTCTAGTGTTTGAGAAGTCTTATTATAATCAAACCAAAATTTATAATTACGCGCTTTTTGATTGGCGGAAATTCCTAACAAATGGGCCCTAAAATTTGGATCAATGGCCACATAATTGGTACGTCTGTTAGTCACGCCTCCATTGATTCTATCGAATATCGAGGCTGTCAGATCGGTGAGTCCGTTCATTGCGTTGTAATATGATAAATTGATCGTTAAACTATTATTCATGCTGTTGTTATCAGTAAAACGTTGGGTAATCTGCTTATCCTCTTTTGAAAGAATAAATTGAAAGGAATCTCCCACCACGTTGGTGCTTCCTTTGTAAACATCAAATTCAATAAAGGAAGAAATTCCTTTGTTTTGAACTCGACTAATATCAACTTTTTCATTGATAAAAGCAGAATTCCAAACATAACCCGAACCCGGGGGAATCAATCTTAATACAGAGGAGGTTGTTTCTGGCAACGTTATAATACTTGGTAGAGGGGGGTTGGCGTTATTACCATTTGCTTTGACGGTGAGTTGGTTGATATCCGTTGCAGTACTAAAGTAACTTTTAAAAGCTAATGGAACGGGTGGACCGTCCGCTTTGGCATCGAATTGGACATTCGTTGTTAGCAAAAAAGACACCAACAAGGCTGCCATCGAAATATGTTTTTTAACTTTCATGAAAAAGACTCACTTTCGATGATTATTTTATCGAGTTGAATTATAAAGAAAAAATGAAACATGACATCATAGTTGGAAAAATACTAATGATGATGCAAGTATAGTCTTTTTACTTGGTGTTTAATCCTCATATTAAAATAGTTCAAGGATCATTTAAGTAAAATAAATAATCCGTCATGGATGCGTTGTAAAATTAAAATGCAGCAGCAATAAAATCAATATAATGCGCAAAGTTGAAGATGAATCAGTTTCTTCAATGAGTTGAGTTTCTAAATTCTGGACAAAAAAGAGCACAAAAAAACCTCTCACCATGATGTCCGCCGGCGCGAAGGTGAGAGGTTAGATACTACCGGAATAGGAGATTACTGGTGGAGATGCATTTCCCCTAACTCCTTCCTATTCCGCTTTGAAAAAAAATAAATAGGTGAACGATCTCAATACGTCTTAAGTCAATATTGATTTATTTATATAATGAGTAATGTATTTATAATGACAACTTGATTCAAAACCGAACACCATACGTTGTTTAATTGTATAAACAACCCCCTCAAGTTTTTATGTGCCTTTTAATAAAGAGATTAACTTTATCGCCTGGGACTTCACGACTTTACTTTGATGATCTTTAAGTCGAGATAAGGTTTGGATTGAAATGTTTAGAAAGGCTTTTTGTTTAATCGCTTTTTGCAGGGCTTTCATGGATTGAGAGAGCATAATCCAATCATCCCCTAATTCTAAATTCTTTTGAATTTCATTTATTAATTGATCTTTTTGTTTGGCGGATAATTCAAGAAATATTTCATCATAGATTTGAGCAAGCGTCCATCGAAACGTGGGGTTCTTAAGTGATTTTGCTTGATTGATCATACGATCAATGTGAGTGAGGATTATTATTGAATCTTCGCGCCATAAACGTTTAAGAATATTGGAAATTCGCATCGAAACATAACGGTCTTCTTTCTCATATAAATCGAGAAGACCTTCTATGGTAAACTCGTTCGCCTTTATCCATTCAAGGACTTCCAACAAACGACCCAAACTGTTTGGATTACCTTCTGAAAGGACTGTAAAAACCTCTTGATTGCTTTTCACAAAAAAATCATAGCATTTTTAAGGGTTAATAAATTATGAAATTTGACAGAAAACCTATGGAATTTCAATGCCATACCTTTACAGGTTTAGATCCTCATTCCCTTTATTCCCTCTATTCCCTCAGTTCTAGGAATAAGCTACCTTAGGGTTCATAAAGGGGTTGGATTGGCAAGTTATGTTGTAGCAGCAAAGGAAAATAAAAACCTCCCACCATTATTTTCGCCGGTGCGAAGGTGAGAGGTTTATAGTCTACCGGAATAGGAGATTACTGGTGGAGATGCTATACCCCAAACTTTACCCTATTACTTTGGTGAAAGTGGGGTGGATATTTTAGTGGATGCCCCCTTATTAATAATCAAGGTGAGTGAATCCTATGAAAAACGTTGGCTAGTATTTCAAGACTTAGTTGATTTAGTTAATAGAGGGGAATAGACGAAATTGCTTATGAATTTTTATTAGTACTAGTTTCGGAAGAAATTCGGGCAAAAAGGCTACCTAAAAGAGCAAAAAATCTAGTTGAGATGAATAAAAAAACGAAGAACCTTATTGGCTCTCCGTCTTAATTTCTGCCTGGAAGGGATATCTTTTCGGATAGACAACACTCATCCTTGGAACAAAGATAGCTTTACTTATTATCTTTATAAATCATATAAAGCGAAATCGGTAATAAGACTATTAAAGAGTATAAGAAAAAATCAAGAATTGGAGACTCTTGGATTGTCAAAGGGAGAAAGCCAATTAGAGTCGCCGTTAAGTTATTACCAAGATGCATTAAAATTGGAACATATAAGGACCCTGAGTATAAAAAGCCTAAAGCTATCGCTACTCCTAATATTGTTGCAAAAGCTCCTTGAACTAAGTTTAAATGAAACGCTCCAAATATTAATCCACTAAATAGAACAATTGACCAAGTTGGATATTTAGCCTTTTCAAATTCTTTAAAAAGAATCCCTCTCATAAACACTTCTTCTCCGATTGAAGCTAATAATACAACCGAAATTAAAATTAGAATGGGGTTAGCCTGTCCAAGTAACCCGCCAAAGGTTTCATTATACTCAGTAACAAGCGCAGGATTCAGAAAGTTAATTAATTCTACCACCATCCCTGCTGCTGCTAATGTTCCGAAACCACCAACAAATGACCAAATTAGTGTTTTTAGACTAACCTTTTTAATTCTCAAAAAATCTTTAAGATCTTTTCTACGATATAAAAACAAAACAATTAATAATGTTAGAATTTGAGTAATGATTAAAGTTGAAAGCAACACATTTGAATCAGATGTGGCAGACTCACCCATAACAGCTTCAAATCCTACTATTGCAATGACATTTAGTAATAAATATAGCACAATAATGCCAACCATTACTAACCACGGTCTAACCTTGCTTAAAATTAACTTAAACATAATATCAACTCCTTTTTTTATGTTATTGTTTTTTCCAAAATAATTTGTTGAGGTCTTCATTTATTGAATTTTTTTACTTAGTTAATATATTAAAAATTGAACATTACTTTTTCATGGGAAAACATCTTAGCTAGAACAAATGCTCCAAAAACAAAGACAGAAAAATTACTAACGACTGTGATAACAAGTGAGATTGTTTGTAATTCAAGAGAAAAAACATCTGTAATGCTTAATACGGAATTATATATCGGTATGGCATATAGTAGAACATTATTAGATGATACGCCCAGTATCGAAGTTAATCCAATACCTAAAATAACCATTTGAAGAGGTCCAATTAATGATGTTGCTTCCTTAATACTTTTAGCATACGCGCTAATGATTGAAATTAATACAATAAATATTAATACCGTAGAAAGTATAATGATAAATAATAGAAAATAAGTCAATGGTCCATACATACTAAGTGTGAATGATTCTGATCCAACTAAATTAGGCAACGATAACATGAGTCCTAAAAAACTTGAAGTTGCAGAAATTAAAACCGTGACAGATAAACCAAAAATTTTACCTAAGGCAATTTCAAAACGTTTAACTGGCGTCGCTAGCATTGTTGCTATTGTACCTCGTTCTTTTTCGCCAGCAATCGATTCGGATGCTAGTGTTTGTGCTCCAGTAAATAAAAATAACATTAATACAAAAGGTACTAAACCCGTAATAAATTCAATACTCTGGTCTTCCTTTGATGCTAAATTATATGTGATATTTGTCTCTCTATTAACATCAAAGAGATTGCTTATTGATTCTTCAAAAACCTGTAATTGTAAAACAAGTGTCTGATAAATCATAAATGATTCATTAGATGTTTGATTATAATATATTTTTATTTCGGGGGCTGTGAGTGCACTATTGATTTCATAATTATTTAATTCTTCATAAAAGTCTTTGTCAAATATAACGATGATATCCCATGTTCCATCACTAATTTTTTGTTTGTATGTCTCTAGTTCAACTTCTTCAATTTCAGTAATCTCTAAATTATAAGGCAAGGTTTTCCACATTGATTCAATTTCTATTGATTTTTCTATCGTAGCAATCTTATAGACATAATCTTCTTCAATTGATTGTTGCATTGTAGTAAAACTTCCGATAAGTGAATACAAAATATAAATACTGACACCTGGTAAAACAAGACTCATAAGCATCCGTTTATCTGTTAAGATGCGACGTAGTTCTTTTTTAAATGTTGCAATAATTTTTTTCATTGGATACCCCGAATTTTTTCATAATGAGTAAAAAAGATATTTTCTAACGACCCCTTATTAGAATCAACATGATCTAAATAAACAAGTTGACCGTCTATAATTATTCCGACACGACTACATAGTTTTTCAACAATTTCAAAAATATGCGTAGAAAGAATGATCGTTTTTCCCTCTTGTTTAAGTGTGAGTAAAAAATCAGTCACTGTTTTTGCTGTGACAAGATCTAAACCGTTAGTCGGTTCATCAAAAATTATCACGTCTGGATTGTGAACGATTGAAACTACTAAGGAAACTTTTTGTTTCATACCAGTAGATAGATCAGAAATTTTGACTTCTTGAAATGATGTAATATCAAATTGATTGAATAGTGATTTTCGCCTTGATTCGATCACATCATCGTCCAATCCATGTAAAGCACCAAAGTATCTAAATATATAGTTTGGAGTAAAAAATGTATCTAATTTTAGTTCGCTTGTTAAAAAACCAATATGTGAGCGTACAACTTCGGGTTGTTTCAACACACTAGCACCTTGAATCAACACATCACCTTGATCGGGTTTAATTAGTGTTGATAATATTCTTAATGTTGTTGTTTTACCGGCTCCATTGGGTCCTAGAAGCCCAAATATCTCACCTTTATTTATTTGGAACGAAAGATTTTTGACTGCTTCTTTATAATCTGATGTTGTTTTATTAAGTTTTTTTTGTTTCTTACTTAATTTGAATGATTTACTTATATTATTTATCTCAATAACTGACATACATTGTTTACCCTCTTTCTCTAAACCAAAATGTGCCGATAATATCTACACCTGTAACCACCATCATCAATAAAACCAAAATTAGAACACTTTCATCTTGTTCAATACTTTTAAAAATAATGAAACCTGTTAAACCAAACATGAACACCCTGAATGCTAAATCGGATGATTTAAGTCTTATTATTTTTTCCCTTTCGTCTTGATTTAAAATCGACACTTGATGAAGAGTTTTTTTACTTGATAGTATCCACAAAGAGCTGATGATAAAATGAATACTTACACCAACAATCAAACCAAGAAAAATATCTGGAAAGTTTTTTATATCTAGTAAATATAGACTAAGTGCAGCAACAAGTAACATGAGACCAATTTTTAAGCGTTTTATACTTCTTAGTTTTGTTTGATACATATTTTCTCCTTACAAATATTTTTATTTTTTCTTTATCCATGTTACATATAATGAAGATTTAAATTGAAACTTTCATTATAGTTTCAATTTATTTGATTTTGATTTATTTGTTTCAACGAATTCATATATAAATAGAGTTTCAATTGATACATTAAAAAAGTGTGCCAATTTAAACGCTAACTCAATAGAAGGTTGATATCTTCCGTTTTCAATTGAATTAATCGTTTGTCTAGAAACACCGACTTCTGTAGCCAGTTGTTCTTGACTGAAATTTACTTTTTTTCTAAATGACTCTATGTGATTTTTTATAAAACATCACCTCACTGTAAAGCTTAATTTACATACTAGCATCTTTATAATAAACATGTCAAGTTTGTTTTACATTAATCGACTTTCTTCTCGGATAATTAGTAGTTTTTTGCCCTCTTATTAAATATATGCTTAGGATATACATAACTTCAAATTAGTTTCATTAGACAAAAAAAGCTCTTCATAACCGATGAGCTTTATGATTCGGTTTTGCGACCCGTAATGTCTCGGTTCTGAAACTGTTCTAGTTTCTTGATAGAAATACCCTAGCCCTAAACTAGATGAAAATTCAGAACCTGCGCTAATTCCAAAACCGGTCTCACCAGCACTTACACTAATTGAATCAGTTCTTCCAAATGTTACTATTACTTGGTTCGGTCCAACAATAAGTGAGGAATTAGGACCTGTATTTGAAGAACAACCAGCAATTACTAGTGATGCAAATAAAGCATAAAGAATTTTTTTCAAGGTTTAAAGCTTTTAATTCAAAGATATTTTTTATCCAAACTTCCCTTAACCCCCTTAATTCCACGTTAATAAAAGAGAGGTAGGGGGATTGAAATACAAATCTTATTTCTTTTGTGGCTAAAATCAAACTATGAGTTTTCGATAGCTAAATATTAAAATTAGCGATTTTAAAAAGAAAAAACGCTGATATTTTACCTAAAAATCTGGTTAATTTTCCTGATTTAATAGGTACTTTCAGCGTTTTACAATAGGGTAAGAATGGTGGAGATGCGGAGAGTCGAACTCCGGTCCAGAGAAGATCCTACATTAGCGTCTACAGCTTAGACGATATTGATTTAACCTTTGTCGTAGATATCGACGAACTAGCCAAAGGCGAGATTCATTATTTTTCGTCAACTACGTGAATCAGTGTAGTCGCTTAGCTTCTTGGTATGACACTGGTCCGTTGCGTGAGAAGCGAAACCAACGGTAGCGCGCAGTCCCGCCTGAGCGGGTCACAGTATATCGGAGCTTAAAAGTTAAGCTGCTGCGAGTTGTAAACTGTTGCCAGTTACTATTTTTTGGTGATAACGTCACCACTCGGCTGCATCTAATGCACGATGACAACCCTGTCGAAACCATGACATCCCCAGGTTGTTGCTCATATAGAGCAAGATTATCTTATGGTTTTTTTGATGAGATTACAACCATTCAACGTTATAAATCTTTAAAATGTATATGTTATTTATTTCAAGTTAAATATATAATGGATACGCAAAGAGGCATCATATGAAAACATTAAAACTTATCTTTCAATCGCTGTTCAGTAACGCACCCATCATGGAGGCCAAAAACCAACCTTGGTATCTTGCCTTAATCATTTTTATGGTTTCCATCTTGTTGGCAACGTTTCCAACTTATACTCAAATCAACAACCGTGAAGGATCTAACTTCTTATCAGGGAACACGTATTCTATTGAAAATGCTTTGGTGTTATTCTCCGAAACGCTAGAAGAAGAAAATGTGGATTTGGTTGTCACCAATAGAGACGAAGCAGATGTCACAATCGCTGAATTGGATAATCAAGGCACTGCGTGGGAATCTGTGTTTACCCAAACATTAACAGCCCACCCTACTTTTCCGTTCTTTCAATACACCGTCAACAATCAAGTTCGTTTAAGGGTGTTTTACCAAAATGAGAATAGTGATGAAGTCACAGGAGCTTTTGCCAACGCTTTGCTAGCACTTCCTACGGGTGATGATAATATAGGTTCCTTCTTACTATTAGGTAACGCTGAAGTCTACATGTATGTGTACAACCCTGCCGCCTTAACTGCAAATACCGCGATGGGTGAAGGGTTTACAACTGCCTTCCGTGGAACCTATGATGCGATTCCTACTGGAACAAGTCTTGGAAACTTTGTCCTTACGGATGTTGATGGGAATACGATTAACACAAATGATCTTGTCTTATATACCCGAGTCGTCTTTGATAATTGGTTAAACTTCTTTGATCAAAGTTTTGCCAATTTTAAATCTGAATTGTTGTTAGCCCAAACTGGGTTAACGTTTGTGGTGAATGCGATCATGGCCCTCTTAATGTCCTTGGTCATCTTCATCATGACTCGAGGCAAAAATAATCCGAATAAACACTTTAAGTTCTCCGATACGATGAAAATTGGCGCATGGGCACTGTTAGCACCTGCCTTATTAACCATCGTTGCCGGGGCATTATTCCCTGAATTTGCAGGCACAGCCTTTGTCTTGTTTGTTGGTTTGCGCTTGATGTGGTTATCGTCTCGTTACTTGCGACCCGTTGATATGGTTGCAACCGCACCTGCTAAAAAATAACATTACTTTTTGCTACTTGGTCGACCAATCGAATGATATTCCACACCCTTCATCGTTGAAGGTTGATATAAATTTCGTCCATCAAAAACAATTGGTGTTTTCATGAGTTTAATAAAGTCTTTTGGTTGTAAGGCTTTGATTTCAGGAGCGTCGTTCAAGACAATGGCCACATCCGCATCCCGAAGAGCGTCTTCAATCTCGACAGCATACGCCAAACAAGGTTTTTCTCCACGTTGTTGAAAGAAATCAAAGGTCGATTGGCGGTCATATGCAAAAATAATCGCCTCTTGATCGGTGAGCATATCAATGACTGAAAATGCTGGAGAATTGCGGACGTCGTTGGTGGATCCTTTGTAACTTAATCCAAGAACTGCAATCTTTTTTTGTTTGATGTTTCCTTGAAAACAATCAAAGACCCGAGTCATAAACCGCTTGATTTGTTGTTGGTTCATGTTGAGGGTGGCTTCAATCAAGTGGTCTTTGATGTTATGGTCATTCGCAATCGATTGAAGTGCTTTTAAATCTTTGGGGAAACAACTTCCACCAAACCCTATGCCTGGTTTAAGAAAACTTTCACCAATGCGTGGATCAAGCGACATGCCTTTGGCGACGTCTTCAATGTTGGCATTCGTGACTTCGGCAATCTGAGACATTTCGTTGATAAAAGAAACCTTGGTTGCTAAAAAAGCATTGGAAGCATATTTGATGAGTTCTGCGGATTGAGGGGTGGTGAATAAGAAGGCAACGTGGTTGGGATACTTAAACAAGTTGTGGATCTCGCTTTGCAGGGAAGGGTGGTCTAAACCTACAACCACTCGACTTGGATGGGTCATGTCGTTTAAAGCTTGACCTAATGAAAGAAACTCTGGAATTGAAACGATTTTGATGTCATCACGCTCGTGTTTCTTTGCTTCAAGAACCAAGCTCGCTTGCGTACCAGGTGGAACCGTGGATCGGATGATGACCAAGATGTCTTTTTTTCCATCTTTTAAAATCCTATCAAACCCGTCATGGATGGCGGTTAAGTCTGGTTTCCCTTGTTGACCATCGGGAGTAGGAACAGCAAGGATTACCACTTGGGATTGTTGTAAAGCTTTGGCAGGTTCGTGAACAAAGGATAATTTGGTTTTGTTTTTCTTAAGTAGCGTAGCAAACCCTTCTTCGTGAAAGAATTGTTGGCCTTGTTGGAGTTCGTTGATTCGATTGACGTCAACATCATAGCCAAAAACATAATGATGCTTGGATAAGTACAGTGCGTTCGTTAAACCAACATAACCAACGCCAATGATTGTGATGTTCATGATGTCCTTTTATTTTAACTTCTTCACTTGATGGTGAATGTGTCTTGCAAGGTACCAGGATAAGTAGATGCCTGTTACTAGTTGTAATTCTACTATATTGGGATTGGTTTTTACCGAATACACGTAAGGATTATTTTTATTTAAGTAAAAGACTGAAATCAGCGCGTAGGTCGCGCCAATGGTTTTGGCAGTTTTGAGGGCAACCTTAGCCACGGAAGGTGGTAATTTAGCTTGTTTAAGATAGTCTTGTTGATTGACCGTGACAACTTCAATCCCCGCTTGTACTTTTTTACCTATGACAAGCACTTTAAACATTTGACGATTTTCCGGTGGGACGTAAGCTTGAACGATTAAGGGCTGCATGCCAATTGGACTTAAGGTTTTGATTAACTCTTTTTCATCGCGAACGAAATATATTTTTTCTTGCACTTGGGGGTAACGATTTTTAATGAGGACGGGATATAAAATATCTTGCATCATCGCTTTAACTTCTTGAATACCTTGCATGATGTTGACGTTCACGACATAGGGTAAGGCAATCGTGGCAGGACTTGGAATCAGCGCGTTCCTTAAACTAATCGACAACAAAGCTCGATCAATCGAAAGATTCATGGAGGATTCATCGTTGAACACTTTGATACGGTGTTCAATTTGTAGGTAGCGGGCAATCTGGGTATCTTCATCCAGTAAAATGGCAAACTTAAAGAACCCTCGTTGGGAGGTTTCTAATAAACGATTGGTGTCTTGGGTGGTGACGGCGACGAGGTTTAAATGCCATTGCTTAAAAGCGGCAATGATGGTTTCTAGTTGGATTGTTTGTTTGGTTTGGTCAGCAAGCTGACGATAAATTAATAACCCGTTCACTATGACTTATTTTACACGAAACCGATGGGCTTTTGACTAATTGGGTTGGATACCTTACTATGAAAGTAACTTATGAAACAAAAAAAATATAATATTAAAATTGTCGTGACCGATATTGATGGAACCTTATTTTCTCATCAAAGTAAAATTATTCCTGTATCTGCGATCAAGGCAATTGAAGCCTTGCAGGCAAAGGGGATTAAAGTCTTTCTTGCCTCAAGTCGCAATCGTTATTTAATTACCAAACTAGGGGTGTTGGATGTCATCAAACCAGATGGTTTAATCACGATGAATGGTGCGAACGCCATCATCGACGGCAAAGTCATTCACCGTTATCCCTTACCAGAAACGGAAGTGGATGCGTTAATTAAGTTTTCTAAACGCTTGATGTTCGGTTTAACCTTGGTCGAAGAAAATGGCGGTCATATCAACTATGTCGATGATCGCGTCATTCAATCCCATGAAAAATATGGAACGCGCTTCCCACAACCTCGCACCTTTCCTGATCACTACGACCGAAAAATTTATCAGGCGATTGCGTTTTGTGATGAATTGGATGAAAGTTTATTTCTTCCGCATTTAAAGCTTTGTAAGTCAGCGCGTTGGGATACGTACGCGGTGGATATCATGCCAAAAGATTCTGACAAATCAAAAGGGATTCTTGCCGTGTTAGAACACTTTGGTTGGCGACCAGAAAACGTGATGGCCTTAGGTGACGCGCCTAATGACATGGAAATGTTAGAGTTTGCCGGGATTTCTGTGGCGATGGGTAACGGTAAAGAAGAAGTCAAACAAGTCGCAGATTATGTGACTGCTACTGTGGATGAAGATGGATGGGCAAAAGCTGTCAAACACTTTGGCTTGATCGATTAACTACTTGTGATACGGGTGGCCTTTAAGGATTGTCATGCTGCGATAAATTTGCTCCAATAAAAACAAACGAAACAATTGATGAGGAAAAGTGAGAGCGGAAAAGCTCCACTTTTCTTTTGCAAGAGCAACGATAGATTCGTCGACACCATGGGATCCGCCAATGATCAACACCAGTTGGCTATTTTTTTGTTGAAGGGTATCGATTCTTTTTGCTAAGGTTTCGTTATTGAACACTTGACCCTGGCGATCAAGAATAATGACATAAGCACCTTGAGGAATTGCTTTTTTTAAAAGAGCACCATCTACTTTTAATGCTTTTTTGATGTCTTCTTCGTGTGGGTTTTTAACGGCGGCTTCAGGGAATTCAAGAATGGTTAATTCCACAAAGCGAGAAAGGCGTTTTTGATATTCTTCAATCCCAAGCTTGATGTAGCTTTCTTTAATGGATCCAATAGCAAGAATATTTATTTTTAACATACATTCATCATACAAGATGTTGACATAGTGTGTGACACCCTATATAGTGTGTGATATACATTATGGAAGTAAAAGTTAAATTTGAACTGTTAGATGGTTTCGAAAAGGAACTGCGAAGAGGATCGTTAGTCTTAATTGTGCTAACCATGCTCAAGGATTCTACCCATGGTTATGAATTGTTAACAAGAATTGAAAAAACGAAGATTAACATGGACACCGATACTTTATATCCGTTATTAAGACGGTTGGAGTCTCAAGGTTTGCTAGTAAGCAATTGGGAAATGGTGAATCCTCGACCTCGAAAAATCTATGAGCTCACAAACCTAGGAAAAAAAGTATTAAGTGAGATGAAAAAAACATGGGAACAATATGGAAAAACCATCGAAGGGATCATTAACGATGACTAAAGAAACATTTTTAACGGAACTTAGAATTGAACTTGAGTTTGAAGATATACCTTCTCAAGTTATCGAGGACACAATCAACGAATATGCTGCGATGATTGGTGATGCAATCGATGGCGGAGAAACCGTTGCTTCTTTTGTTAAGCGTATGGGCAATCCAAAAAAGGTCGCATCGGCTTTAGCAAAGCAGTATCCACAAAAAGAAAAAAGAATTGTTGCAATCATGCCTTTTCTGACAACCATAGTATTCTTTTTATTGGGTAATCTATTGAATGCTTGGCATCCAGGGTGGTTAGTCTTTTTACTCATTCCACTCACGAGCATTTTATCTCGAAAAAAGACTGACAAGAATGCATTGATTTTTTGGGTGATTTTAATTATTTTTATTTTATCGGGTACATTTTACAACGCTTGGGCACCTGCTTGGGCACTATTTTTAATCATCATTCCGTTTAATCGCAATGAAAGAACAAAACCCTTTCAAATATATGCGAAGATTTATACATTCATCGCGGTGTTTGCTTATATTTCCTTGTATACAATAATCATCTATCAATCTTTCGAACCTAACGTAGAAATATTGCCATTTATTAATTATTTAAATAGAGATTTGTATCTCAATGTATTGCTTTTGTTGTTTGTTCCCATCGTTGTTTATGGATTCATGAGCGGCATGATTCAAATCAGTGGCAATGTGCCAATTCGTCTGGATGTAGATTTTAAAAATAACAACCAAGTTAGACAATTCATATTAAATCTTTCTTTTATCTTGGTCATTGTAACGGGATATATATTGTTAGGTATTTATACAGGATTATGGCACCCAGGCTGGCTCATGTTATTGATCATTCCAACCGGTTACACTTTGTTTAAGGCGAAGAAGTTCCCCTTTAGAGAGTTGTTATTTTTTATCGTAACAACATTGTTTGTCTTGGGTGGTGAATATATTTCCATTCCTGGTCAGGGATCGGGTTATGTGATTTCTTGGCTATTCTTTTTACTGATTCCCATTTTCAATATTTTATCTTCTAGGGAAAAGGAGTAAGAGAAAATATGAGAACTTGTCATCGTTGCAAAAAAGAAATGGTTGAAGGGTTTGATATCAAAGTCGAAGGTGCTGGTTATGGCATCAAGGTATCGAGTGGTGAAGGTATGTTTGCAAAAAGAATTGAAAAGCCTAAGGTTGCAATCTGTCCTGAGTGCGGAGAAATTTCGCTTTATGTGTCTAATGTTGGCGTAGTCACCAAAAATAAAAAGTAATATAATTAGAAAAAGAAAGAAGGTTTGTACATTTTATGATTTTCAATGAATGGAGTGGGTTGATTGTTGGCTTGATGACGTTGATGTATTTGATCAGTGCTGGGTTAAGTCTTCTTAATTTAAGTTATCAGAAAAAACCCTTACCCGCGAATGTCAAAGAGATTTATTCCAAGGATAAACTGCAACAATCGCGTGCGTACTTTGCTGAAAACACCCGCTTTGGATTGATTCGTTCAACGTTTAGTTTTCTTTTGATGCTTGGCTTGTTAGTCGGTGGTTTCTTTCCTTTTGTTGCCCAACTCAGTAGTCAAATCACCAACAATGAGTTGTTACAAACATTCCTATTTTTATCAATCTTAACAATCTTAAATACCATCATCACCTTGCCTTTTAGTTACTATCGAACCTTTTCGATTGAGGCTCGTTATGGGTTTAATAAAAGTACCAAATCATTATTCTTTAAGGATGTGCTTAGAAATATCGTTCTTTCTACCGTATTAACTTCTGGCATCGCTGTGTTGCTGCAAGCTTTATACAATGGCTTAGGGGATGCATTTGTCTTCGGTGCATGGATCGCCTTATCCGTGATCATTGTGATTTTGTTTATGCTCAACACCAAAGTCTTCGTCAAAATCTTTAATAAGCTAACCCCTTTACCGGATGGAACCTTAAGGGATTCGATTCAAGCCCTCGCAACCAAAACTGGTTTCAAAGCAAAAGCAATCTACACGATGGATGCATCCAAACGTTCAAGTAAATTGAACGCATTCTTCTCTGGATTTGGGCCAATTCGTGAAATTGCTTTATTCGATACCTTAATTGCAAAATTAAATGAAAAACAAATCTTATCTGTCTTGGCTCATGAGATTGGCCATGCGAAACACTTTGATGAAATTAGATTGATTGTCCAACAAATCTTGGTCTTTGGGGTTTATGCGTTGGTGCTTGATCTACTCTTAGGCAATCTCGCCATCATCACGGCCTTTGGTTTTACAGGGCCATTCTTTGCGTTTTCGTTAATTCTTTTTGGCTTTTTGATTGAACCGTTTGATTTCTTATTAGGTTTACCCACCAATTGGTTATCAAGAAAAGCAGAATATGCTGCCGATGCCTTTGCCGTCGCCCAAGGTTATAAAGAACCGATGGTTGGTGCCTTAAAAGTCTTGGTTAAAGAAAACTTTGGTAATTTAACCCCACACCCACTTCAAGTGCTCTTAACGTATTCTCATCCACCGATGCATGACCGGCTTGCAGCGATTGATAAGTTACCTGGTTAAATCATCTCCACCAATAACCACATCGTGTTGTTTCGTCACGTCAATGATTAAGGTTGGCGTGAGTCGTCTTCTTTTTCTTAATACTTTTTGATATGTTTCTAAGGCTAATTCAGGGGTGTTGGCCTCATCACTGATGTGGGCTAAGTAAACCGAACGGGTATTGGGTCCAATCATTTCTGAAAAAAACATCGCACTATCTTCGTTGGATAAATGTCCTGTATCTCCAAGAATTCTTACTTTGAGTTCATGACTACGGTTGGTTTGTAGAAGCATTTTGACATTGTGATTACTTTCAAGAATGTAATGATGTTTATTCTTCATCAATTCAATATTCTTTTCAGAGACATAACCCGTGTCGGTCATGTACACGAGTGAAGAGGTGTCATCTTCGATGACAAACGCTAATGGGTTCCTAGCATCATGGGAGATGGCCAATGGGGTGACTTTAAGGTGCTGAAAGAACATCGGTTGATAAGGAATCAACATATGACCAGGAAGAATCGACATGGTTTTTTCTGACGCATATCGCCGATCCAGTGGGAAAAAATCCTTCCCCATCGCGTGATCGCTGTGTTCGTGAGTGAATAAGATGCTTTGCACTTGTTCCATCTCATAAGGGGTTTTTGCAAAGGTTTCTTTTAAACGGGTTTTGGTTAACCCGGCATCAATCAATAATAAATACCCACGGCTTTCAACCAAGGTGGCGTTGCCTTTGGATCCTGAGGCAAGGATGTAGAACTTCATTATTCTTCGATGTCAGGCGCGCCGTGTTCTTGACGAATCAATTTTAAACGTGATTCATAATCTTCACTTGGGTTATCAAAGCGACCAAAGTTTTTAAAGAACAGAAGAGGAACAATCCCGGTTTTCCCGTTACGGTTTTTGGCAATGATGACTTCAACGAGTTCAGCGTATTCACCGATTTCTTTGGTGAGCGCTTCCACTTTTTCCCGTTCTTCTTTAAAGCGTTTCTTTTCATCTTGACCGACGTTTTTACTAAACCCAAGATTCTTATAATACCCAGGGCGATACATTAAAAACACCAAGTCAGCATCTTGTTCAATCGCACCTGATTCACGTAAATCCGATAAGTAGGGACGTTTGTCATCGCGGGAGTCGACTTGTCTAGATAACTGAGAGATGACTAACACAGGAAGTTTTAAATCACGGGCTAATTCTTTGAGGGCCCGGGAAATGTTGGAGACTTCCACTTGTCTAGATTCAATGCGCTTTTCACCGGTGGTGATTAACCCAATATAATCAATGACAATTAATCCAAGATCATCATGAGCAGCTTTGAGTTGTCTTGATTTGGCAAGGATATCAATGAGTTTTATCCCCGGGGTGTCATCAATGAATAACTTTGAATTGCCGATATTTTTAATCGATTGACCCACCGTCGCTTTTTGCGCTGCGGTTAAGAAGCGAGTCCCGGTTTGGATATTATCTAACGATACAGTTGCATCCGTGGCAATGAGACGACGAACCAATTGTTCTGAAGGCATTTCTAAAGAGAAGATGGCGACAGAGATTGGGTTTAATTTAACCGCGTTGTAGGCTAAATTAAGGGCAAAGGCAGTTTTTCCAACCGATGGACGCGCGGCAATGATGGTCATTTCCCCTTTTTGCAAACCATGAGTATAATCATTAAGTTTTTTATAGCCAACATCCACACCCGTTAATCCATCCGCGCGTTGATAGATCTTTAGTTCTGCTTCCACGCGTTGGGAGATTTCTAAAGCAGTTTTAAATTTTTCAATCCGGCGAAGTTCAGCGACTTTTCGTAAGGCCGTTTCTGATCGGGATAAGAATTGAGTAATTTCATCAATTTCTTCGCTTTCATAGTTTTGGCGAATGGTATCAATCGTGGATAAATAATCCCGTAAGACTTTATTATCTTGTAAAATCACCAAGTAAAAATCTAAATTCGATAAAGAAATGACCGAATCCAATAACTCTTTTAAGTAGTCGATCCCACCGGCATTGATGCTTTCTTTCATCAACCCAAGTTCTTCTAAGACGGTTTGAATATCCACGGGTAAATGTTTATCAAAAAGATTGCGAATCGCTTGGTAAACCAATTGATGTTGGGAACCGGTGCCAAAAAAATGATCAACCGTCACCCCGTTGATGCATTGAGCTAGGGCGGCAGTGTTGGTCATCATCGCCCCGAGGACGATCTTTTCAGCTTCGACGTTATGGGGGAGTGGTTTCGCCATAGATTATTTACCTTCTGTCACGTGGACGTTAACAACACCGACAACGCCTTTATGTAATTCAATCTTTAAACGCGTAAATCCTAAGGCGTTCACTAGATAATGATCAATAAACTTACGTTTATCAATGACAAGTTGATGTTTTTCCTTTAAAGCATCGACAATTTGTTTGGTGGAAATCGTGCCAACCATTCGACCATCTCCGGCAATTTTTGCTTTGAATTCTAGTGTAATGGTTGATAGTTTTCCTAATAGTTCTTGGGCTTCACCAACTTTTTTGGATTCGACATCTTTGATTTCTTGAAGTTGTTCGTCACGAATCTCTTTGCCGCGTTCCGTTAACGCAACAGCAAGTTTATTTGGGAAAAGGTAGTTGGCAGCATAACCATTGGCGACCTCAATTTCTTGGTCTTTCTTTCCTAAGTTCTTGACGTCTTTTAGTAAAATAACTTTCATGGTTAATTCCCTTCCTTACCTTGCATTTCTCGCGCTCTTGTCAAATATTCTTTTAATGTATCGATCACGCGAACCTTGACAGATTGAACTGTTTCTAACACTTTGGTTTCATACCCTGCTGCCGTGTAATGACCACCGCCACCCATCTTTTCCATCAACATGGAGACGTTGATCGAACCATCACTTCGACAAGAAACTTTGGTGAATCCACTTGGGGTAACTCGGCCGATGACAATGGCAACTTTGACGCCCCGCATGTCCATGATTGCATTCGCAACTTTGGCCATCATCGCCGCATCGTTAATGACTTCTTCCTCTAAGAAGGTGGCAAGCAAGACATCGGTATCCACAGTTTCAGTGGCAGAAATGACCCGGTTGATGATCATTAAATCATTGTAGTCTTCTTTTAGCAATTCATGAGCCTTGTTCGTGTCTGCACCTTTTTCAATCAAGAAACGGGATGCTTCAAAGGTTCGTGGACCGACCGTTTTAAGTTTATAAAAATTAGTATCTAAGTAAATCCCTGACAACATGATCGTGGCAAGTAAGGATGGGAGTTTAAATTCAAAGGCTTTGAAATACTTGTTATGGAGAATGATATCCACGACTAGTTCAGTGGCACTTGATGCCGAGGTATCAATGACGGGTTCCATGGTGACCTTAGCGATGAATTCATCGGTTCGCTTGTGGTGATCAATGACGATGGTAGGAACATTCTTATCAAGGATTTGGTTGCCCATCACCAACGAAGGCCGGCTGACGTCAACCACGACGATCAGATCAGTTTCCTTAATCGCGGCGATCGCGTCTTGAGACCTCACAAAGATTTGTTTGTTTTCTTGGGAGGAGAATTCACTTGAAACGGCTTGCTTTGCTCTTTTTTCTGAATAGGCATAATCAAAAATGATTCGGCTTGGAATGTTTAAATGATCACAAATGGCTTTAACCCCTAGTGCAGATCCTAAGGCATCCATGTCTGCATCCAAGTGACCAACAATATAAACGTTTTTTGCTTCAATTAAGTTGCGGAGAATCTTGTCATTTCTTTCGCGAATACGTTGGGCCGTTTTCATTTCGTTGTCTTGGTTTAATCGGTAACCACCAAAGAATTGTTTGGTGCCATCTTCATCGATGATGCCTTGGTTACCGCCACGGGCGACCGCAAGTTCAAGAGCTTCAATCGCGCGTCCATTGAGTTTGGTGTAATCATCACTGGTGCCGAATGCCATCCCGATGGACAAGGTGATTTGTCTTTCTTGTTGTTTATCGATACTAAAAATAGTTTCAACGATACGATACTTGTCTTCTTTGAGTTTTAAAAATGAAGAGACTGGACCAAGAATAAAATAAGAGTCACTACGGATGCGTTGAACCACAAATCCATAGCCTGAAAAATACCCAATGACGGTGGAACGAATCTTGGAGATGTAGTCACTTTTTTCATCAAATGCGGGGGCGTTTTCTTCATAATTGTCCAAGACAACATACCCCATGACTGGACTTTGATTTCGGTTGATTTGTAAAAGGTTTTCATAGGCAGTGACATCTTTAAGAATAAACATGCGTGAGGTGTTGAGATATTTAACCTCAAAGTTTTTACCTGCAAGGATTATTTGTACATTGGCTTTGGTTCCTTGTAATAAGGGCACAAGTTCTTTTTTCCAATCAAGAATGTTGGTTTCGATGAGGTTAGGAACTAGATCTTGAACAACTTCGTTCACCCAGATGACTTGTTCGTCTTGGTCAAGAAGGATAATCCCTAAACCTGTATAACGATAAGCTTCAGGGATGTCTGATCCTAGTAAGTCTGCGGTGGTTAAATCTTTCTTTTGGCGGTTATTGAGGATCGTCGCTAGGAAGGTAAGCATGAAAACGGTGTTAAGAACAAAAATGACAGACATCACAGAAAATAAGACGGGATAAGATAAAAAGGATTGAAAATTGGCAACGTTGTAATAATAGGCAATAATTATGCCTGCAATCACAAGCATTTCAAAAAATAATATCAATAAAGTGCTGGTTCTAAGTCGAGATAGTATTTTAATCATAATCCTTAGAAAATTATACTTGAAAATAGGATACAAGGCGCGACTATTTGTTTTTTACTTTAACCCCGTGTATGCAATTGAATAAATCCTATTGATAGATACAAATAACGGCTTTTTGGTGACAAAATAATCAACGAGGATGGATGTTTGAAAAAAGAATTAAATACGAGCTCTTGAATAAAGGCCACGAGAAGGATGTGTAAACCAACCATAATAATTGTGACGAAGAATCGAGGCAACGTCATGAACATTGGTTAAGGCCTTTAATTGTTTAATCGTGTAGGTTTTTCCATTGATCATTGCGTCTTTAATTTTCATCGCCCGAAGACGGTAGGCAGTTAATCTTGGACCTTTGACCCCGCCAATTTGAGGGTGATCAAGTCGTTGTAGGAACTCTTTCATCAATCCTTGTTGTTTTCGCTTGTTTCTTTGGTGAACTTTAACCGCGTCAAATGGTTTTGCTTCAAGGATAACGATGGCGCGATCATCTTGGACGGTGATTAGCCCAACCTCTAATTTTCTTAATAATGCCAACAATAGTTTTTGCTGTCTTTTTAAAGCCTTCAACGCCTTTTGGGGAACGGCAAGATAAACAAGGTCAACAAGCCTTAAGCGGTCTACGACTTGATAGATCAGTTTAAGATTGATGGCTAATTTCATTTCCACGGCGATGGTTAACTTTTCTTTAACGGCAAATACATCAAGGTTTTTGATTTCCCCTTGGACAACAAAACCTTGTGCCTTTAATAGACTTTCAA
>JBILRP010000025.1:0-5724 GCA_044372565.1 Bacilli bacterium
AATCCAGCTTTTTCCCTGACTTCCGCTGCAGCGGTATCTAAGTAATGAGTTTTGGTTTCAATGCATGCTTCCATGATGGGAATGTTTTGATAGGGTAATGCTAAATTCATCACCAAGGTTGGTTTGTATTTTTGAATTAACTTAATCATCTGAGTTTTTGATTCTGCATCCACTTGTTCGGCAATTGCCTTCACGGGGAAAGATTTCATTCGTTGAACAATCGCTTCACATTTCGCTAAGGTGCGACTGGCAATAATGATGGTCTTAAAAACCTTGTGGTTTTGGGCACATTTTTGGGCGGCAACAGAAGCGACTCCGCCACTACCAATGATGATCACGGTTGACATAACGTTTCCTCCTATGGGTTCAAGTAAATGGTTTTTTTAGGCATTAGAAACAAGACAAACCATGACGCTGGCTGTCATAGGATTGTATCCTTTAGACCCTGATAGTTCTAACGACCTTACATTTCTATAAGTGTGTTCTCATAAATCTTACAAGAAATTTAAGATTTTTCAACGAAATCACTTTAAATAATACATTGATAATCTTTTTGATTTTTAATAATATATAAAAGACTGCGTATCATTGAATACGCCGAGGAGAAACAAAATGTTATTCGCACAAGTCTTTGGTGACAAACACCTTTTTGGAACAGGTTTTTTATTGCTTGCCGTTTTTGTATTTCTTTTTCTATTAAAAAAGAGCAAGACTGACCTAAAGAAACAACAACGTTTTTACTTATATTTGTTCACCGTGTTATTTCTTGTCATTGAATCCTTGCGTTTAATCTTTTTATTGATTCGCGATGGCGGATTAGCCATCTATCAACTTCCATTAAACTTATGTTCTGTGCCTTTATATTTATATCCAGCGATTTCATTAGATAAGAGAAATGGTCGATTAAAACAATGGTTAATGCCAGCGGCATTCGCAACGGTGATGTTAGCAGGTTTAATCGCCTTACTGATCCCTTCGAATATTTTAGGTCCGGAATTGTTCTGGCTACCTATTGATAAAAACTATGTTGAAATTGCTAGTTTCACTTTTCACGCGGTGATGATTGCTGCCCCACTTGCGTTAATTAAACTTGATTTTTACAAACCAAAAATGAGTGATATTGGTTATGCATTAGCCTTCACTGCGGGATTTGCTGCCATCGCCATGACCGTCAATGCCTTGACGAATCAAGACTTTTTATTATTGAATTACGGCAACGGAAGTCCATTTCAATTTTTAATCACAGAATCAAAATTACTGTATCAAGCAACCATGATTGGTTTAGGTGCTTTTTTAATCACCATGTTTTTTGTATTTGCCAATTTAAAGAAAGTTAAAAAGCCGATTTCATCGCAAATTAAAAAATGAAATGTTTTCACAGGTTGCAAAATGCAACAAATTAGACAAATAAGGGTATAAATAAAGATGACAGGAGGATAACACCATGGCCACTCCAAAACCAGTTGCGAAACCAGTTGCAAAACCAGTTCCAGCTAAACAACCAGTTAAGAAGTAGTTTATCAAAAAGGTCACCCAGCAATGCGTGATCTTTTTTTTATGCTTTTAAAAGGACATCATGACTTATGTATAATGAAATCATGACCATCAAAAAAATATTTTCTCACCCAGGTTTTATTCTTTTCAATTGGTTCGTCTTTGTTTTTTTTATGGTGGTGATTTTACCCGCGGTTTCCTATGCAGCGAGTCAAATGGGACTATCCCCTTCCATCGATACAAACTTTAGTTTTGATCCGTCTGCCATCTACATTATCTTGGATGGGTATGGAGAAAGCGGACGAGCATTTTATTTATTTCAACGTTGGACCTTTGATGCTGTTTGGCCGATGGTTTATGGGTTTCCCATTTTTTTCACCTTAAGACTGTGGTTAGGAAAAGTAAGCTCACGGTTCGGCAAACTCTTTATTTATTTACCCTTGTTGGCGATGCTCTTAGACTATTTAGAAAACATTACGTTTTCTGTCATCATTCTTCTTTATCCATCTGAATGGATGATTCTTGCTTATCTCGGTGTCTTCACCAGTTTACTCAAATGGATTTCCCTTGGTGTGTCGTTAATGTCTGTGACCGTCCTGAGTGTGGTGGTGTTGTTTCAAACCATCATCCGGGCGATCAAACATCGTTAAAATAAATCCCGCCAACATTTTTACAACCACATCCAAGGCTTTATACTTTAAGTAGAGGATGGGGATCACTAAAGACCATCGTTCTGATTCGATTGATTCTACTAGAGACGTTCGCTTCGATGGATGGTTGATCAAGGTTGCGCTGAGTTACCTCCACAGGTCCTCTATACGCCGGGTTCCCATCCTTCGCGGTCCACATAGAAAGAGAAAAACCGTCCAAGTGGACGGTTTTTTTATGGCATCATGTTGATTTTATAACCAATGCCCCATTTGGTTTGGATGATTTTAGGATTTTCTGGATTGAGTTCAATTTTCTTTCTTAAACGACGTATGTGCACATTCAAGACATTGCCGTTGTCATAATAATGATCTTGCCAAATCATTTCATACAATTCTTTTTTCATAAAGACTTTATTGGGATGACTAGCGAGGGTGAGGAAAATGTTGAACTCCAATTTAGTCACTGGCAAAATCTCATTCTTTCTCTTGATCTGATAATTATCGATATCTATTTCTAAATCATGGACAAGAAATTTCTTTACCAAGGGTTCACTTGCCATTTGCTTTCTTTTTAGCATGGCTTGCAAGCGAATGATGAACTCTTGAATCGAAAAAGGTGAATAAATCACATCATCGGCACCGTGGTGAAAAGCAGATTCCAGCAAGGGTTCGCTTTTTGGAATCACCGTGAAGACAGGTGCTTTTTTATATTTTTTAATTTTTTTAACAATCTCGAATTGATTAGGTTCGGTGATTCCTAAAGAGTGGAAAAAAATCACCACATCTGGATTGAGTTTTGGAAATTCGGCTTCAAATTGCGCCAATTGGACCACTTCATAGGATCCAATCAACTTTGTTTTTAGAAAATCAATATTCGTAAGCAACTTCTGATCAGTATGTAAAACAACAATTTCCATCCAAGTTCCCCCATTAGATGAATCGTATTTCTATGTATTAATTATGACAATATTATGACACTAAATTATGAACTTTTTATTAAGAAGAGGTAAAAAAACATAAAAATCAATATATTGATATGGGGATAATGGATAGTTCTACCTTTTCAAAAAGAACTTTAGATACTCTCTAATAATTTTTTGGTCCAAACAAGGACATCTTTGCTTTCAATTGACTTATTTGCGTGTGTTGCTGCCTTGGTTTTATGGGTTAAATAATAATAATGACCAGCTTGAACCACCGCTTTGTCTTCACTTGCTAAAAAATAAAGCGCATCCGCAGAATCACTGACTTTTTTTAGCATGCGATTGATAATTAGTTTTTTAAACGTCCGGTATAACCACCCATTATTCAATCCAATCTCGGATTGGACAGCACCAGGATGCATCGCATTGATTGAAATCCCTTTTTTCTCTAGCACAGGGGCTAATTCCCAAACGGTATGAAGTTGAGCGGTTTTCGATGACCCATAACTTCTTAAGCCTGTGTAAAACCGGTGATGAAAATGAGGATCCTTTAGGTTAAATCCACTGAAGCGATGGCCTTCTGAATTGACTTGGATGACCCGTCCTTGAGATTGTTCAAGTAGAGGAACAAGGGTGTCGGTGATGAGTAAACTTGCAAGGTGATTGACGGTTAATGCCAATTCAAAGCCATGCTTGGTTAGTATTCGTTTGGTGGAATAGATCCCGGCATTGTTAATTAAGACATCGAGCTTCGTTTCCTTTGCCAAGAGAAGTTTTAATCCAGCCTTGACCGAATGGAGGTCAGCAAAATCTGCAAGATAATAACGAACCTCAATGTCGTAGGTTTTGGTTAAGGTTTCTTGTAATGCTTTTGCTTTTGCTTCGTTTCTGACAAAAAGAATGAGGTTTGCTTTTCCTTTGGCGAATCGATGGGCAGTAGCAAGACCAATCCCAGAGGTTGCTCCCGTGATAAGCACCCACTTGCCATGCAAAAGACGATTGGTTTGGTGAGGAGGTTTATTCCCTAGGGTTAGGAATTCGTATTGTTTTGGTAAGGCCACGTGGATTAACCAAAGAAGGTTTTCATAAACCAACGATAGAACTTACGCCACACAGGCACATTATTATAAATATCACCCCATAAGTCATAAAAGTCTCGTTGATGAAGAATGCGCCCATCTTCATGAAGGGTTAATTGGGTTGCACCATACAAAGGTGTGCTAGGGGCGCGTTTATAAACAATCGTCATCGTCCATGTAAAAAGTAGTTTATTCTCCGTTTGAGTGACCGTACCAATGTCCATGACCAATTTTTGACTACGTTTGGTTAAGCGTTCGCACATGCGAAGAAAGGGTTCTCTGCCTTGAATGATTTGAATGGAATCATGAAAGGTCATGTCGGGGTGATAAAAAGGGAAAATATGAGCCCAGTCTGGTTTACCGCGTTCGTTATACGTTTTTGACCAATACGTTCTTAATGATTGAACAGTTAATGGTTCAGGGATAGGACCAATGACATGAGGTTGAATCGATTTCTTTTTCATGGTTAACATTATAACCAAAATCCTTGATAACGAATAAATTCTTATTCTTTGATAAAATAAGCCTAATGGATAAATCATACGATGTGATTGTGGTGGGTTCTGGCATGGGTGGGTTAACCACCGCAGCCTACACCACACGAGCGAATAGGAAAGTGTTGTTGCTAGAAAAATCTTCTCAACCAGGTGGGTTGTTTGGTAGTTTTCAATCTGGAGGGTACGTCTTTGATCATGGAGCCCGCGCAGTGGAAAACTCCGGGATCATGTTTCCGATGTTTCGCCAATTGGGCTTAGACCTCAGCTTCGTCAAAAGTCCTGTTCATATTCGTTCAGGCCAACACGAAGTCCCCATTACCTCCGACGTTGAACTTGATCCTTACGCGGCTTTTTTAACTAGATTATTTCCAAAAGAAGAACAAGCCATTCGGTTGATTTGCGATGATATTATTCGGATTTCAAAACAAATGCGAGTGCTTTATGGCATTGAAAATCCTTTGTTCATTGATGATGCATTCACGAACATGACCTACTTAACCAAGACCTTATTACCATGGGCATGGAAGTTTATTCGCACCATCCCTAAAACCCAACGTTATTTCACCCCGATTGTTGAACATTTAAAAAAATTCACCAGCAATCCTTCCCTGATTGATTTTATTTCTCAACATTTTTTTGAGGAAACCCCAGCGATTTTTGCGATGTCATATTTCTCTTTGTACACCGACTACAACTACCCAATGGGTGGCACAGGGGCAGTGGTGAAACGATTTATTCGTTTCATTCAAGACCATGGTGGTGAGGTCAAATACAACGCGGAAGTGACGCAATTGGATATAGATTTGCAATCTGTGACCACCCAAGATGGCCAAGTTTTTCATTACAAAACCCTCGTATGGGCAGGAAGTCCTCCCGCGATGCATCGGGTGGTCAAGACCACCAAGAAGTCTCTAAATCAAAAGAACAAGAAATATTTATCGTTGACCAAGGTTGGCAAAGGTGCAGACTCGGTGATGACCGTGTTCATGAAAACAAAAGACCCTCAACGAACGTTGGCCAAACAAGCAGGCATGCATACGTTCTTTACACCATACTTGGATGGATTAAGTGGCCACGCCAT
>JBILRP010000026.1:0-5576 GCA_044372565.1 Bacilli bacterium
AAAATCCGTGTGTCGCCGGTTCGATCCCGGCTTGGGCCACCACTCTTAAAACCCGTATGACGGGTTTTTTTATTTCATAACAGTCAATAGAAAAAACGATTATCAACTTCCTTAGTTGTCTACAATGTGTTGACAACTAAACTTCTATCTATCCGATGTTTATAAACTGATTGACGTAACACAGTGGCATCATGAACACACTTACAAAATTGCTCAACTGTTCATAGCATTTACTTAAAGTTTTAAACAATTATGTAAACAAACATTATGAATAGTTTACATCTATTAACTATATTTGCTTTAGAGTCATATGTATGGTAAATTTTAGAGGTTGTTTTCTAACGAAATATTGTATAAATTTACAAGGTATTGATAAAATTAAAATGCTTTTTAAGTTATATAGTTTATAACGTTAGGATCAAACTAATCTCATGTTTGAGTTCGAGAACAGGGGTTTTCATAATTTATAGTAAAAAGGGGATTATTTTATGAACAAAATGAAGAAATTTGGGTTGTTATTCATCAGTGTCTTGGTGTTAGAGGGTTTGCTATCATCATCCCCCTTCATTAAAGTCAATGCGAATACGATAACACTCAATGAAAATGAAATTGTAAACAATCTTGAGTTAGGTGGTTTTTTCTCTGTCGCAATGACGAATCAAAATCGGATATTCTCTTGGGGAAGAAATACTTCTGGTCAACTTGCTGTTTCAGGCAGCCAAAGAAATGTTCCTATTGAAATTACCTCTAGATTTAACTTAAATGTAGGCGAAACAATCACAGATATTAAACTAGGTTTTGAACATGGCTTGGCATTAACCTCAGAAGGAAGGGTTTTCTCTTGGGGAAGTAATACAATGGGTGCTAACGGTTTAGCTTTTTCCACGAGTACTCCTACCGTGATGACAAATTTATCTTTAAACGCAAATGAAAAAGTTGAAAAAATCGCCGCTGGAGGTCTTACTTCTGTTGTTTTAACTTCACAAAATCGTTTAATTGCCTGGGGATATAGTGAAGCGGGTCAAATTGTTGGTAGTGCATTAACTAGTTCCCCTAAAAACATTACCTCTAGTTTTTCGTTGAACGCTGGTGAAACTTTCGTGGATATCGACTTAGGATATCTACATTCCGGTTTTGTAACTTCTCAAAATCGTGTCTTTATGATGGGAGATAATCGTAGTGGGCAAGTCGGTAATAATTACGCTGGTGGTAACTTTTCTAGATCGCCTGTAGATATTACTGCTAATATTCCAGTCAATCCAAGTCCAGTAACCAAAGTTATTATCGGTTATAACCATTCTTTTTTATTTGCACCAACAACAGGTGATGTTTTTGCTTATGGTAGCGATGGTGAAGGGCAGTTAGGGGTTGTTAATTCTTTTGGACCTTTACCGTTAAAAATGTCTAGTAATATTACAACTCTTCCGAATACAGTCACGGCGGTTGCCGCTGGATTTAATCATTCCGCTGCTCTTACCTCTGATAACCAATTATTTATGTGGGGATACAATGGTTGGGGTGAAATTACCCTTCCTACCAGCGGTGCCAATCAAAATTTACCTCTTAATATAACGGATAAATTTAATTTACTTGATAACGAAACGATTGTTGATGTTTCATTAGGTGGCGGTCAGAGTGATTCTGGTGCAAGTACATCTGCTCATTCTGGTATTGTTACTTCCTTAGGAAGAGTATTAATGTTTGGTTCCAATGGCTATGGTCAATTAGGAACAGGAGTTACATCGACGAATACGGCGATTAATAATGTTATAAAACCAGTTTCACTTTTATCCATTAGTTTTGATCCATCGATTACATTTAATACGAATGGTGGCAGCGATGTAACATCCATCAAATTACCAGAAGGTTCAGCGATTAGCGCACCAACCAATCCAACGAAACTAGGATATACCTTTGAAGGATGGTTTAGTGATCTGGCATTAACATCCACCTTTGTTTTCTCCACCATGCCAAGTGAAGATACAACCCTTTATGCGAAATGGAATACACAATCTTATACCATTTCTTATGAGTTAAATGGTGGTGCAAATGGTGCTAACAATCCATCGAGCTTTGATATCACCACCGCAACCATCACGTTAGCAACCCCAATTAAAGTTGGTCATACGTTCGTTGGTTGGTATGATAATTTAAGTTTCTCCGGAAGTGCATTGACATCGATTCCTCAAGGGACAACGGGGAATAAGACCTTTTATGCTAAATTTGATATTAATCAATACACGATTAGTTTTGATTCAAAAGGGGGAAGTCATGTTACCTCCATCACACAAAACTTTGATACGAATGTAAGCCAACCTTCTGCTCCTACCAAAGCCTTATATACGTTTGCAGGTTGGTATAACGATGAAGCATTGACAAATGCTTATACGTTTGCAAAGATGCCTGCATCGAATTTAACTTTATATGCCAAATGGACTCTTAATCAATACACGATTAACTTTGATAGCAAAGGTGGTAGTTCAGTCAGTGGTCTAACCCAGGATTATGACTCCAGCGTCAGTGCCCCATCCACCCCAACAAAATCCGGTTATACTTTTGCAGGCTGGTTTAGTGATGAAGGACTCCTTAGCACTTACACATTTAATAAAATGCCTGGAGAAAATATCACACTTTACGCGAAGTGGACACTCAACACCTATACGATTACGTTTACTTTAAATGGTGGCACACTTGGTGCGAACCAAATCACCAGTTACACAGTTGTTGATCAACCAATATCACTTGTTCCAGCAACCCTTGCAGGTCATGTTTTCAAAGGATTCTATCGTGAATCAAGTTTTCAAACCCTCATCAGTAGTGTTAATACCTCTGAAGCTGCTAATTTAACTGTCTATGCACTTTTCTTCACAACAGCGTTTGATACTTTTTACACTCAAGTTAGTCAACTACCTAATCCAATAACCATTGAAGATAAGGCGTTGATTACCTCTTATTTAGCGACCTACGAAACTTTATCTAATGTTGAAAAAGCATTTATTGATTTACCATCAATTCAAACCGCGCTTAATACCATCAGCACTTTAGAGATCAATGCAGTAGTGGATGCGATTGATGATTTCTCTAATCCAATCACCCTTTTAGATGAGGAAGATGTCTTAGCTGCTCGTTCAGCTTATGATGCTTTGAGTGCAGAACAAAAACAGGTGGTTTCTAATTACGAAGATTTAATCGCTGCCGAAGACCGCCTCGCGATTTTAAATCAACAAGTGATAGATGAGACCATCGCTGATGACATCATCGAAACCATTACCACCTTACCTGAAGTTGAATCAATCTCCTTAACAGATGAAGAAGCGATTCTTCAAGCGCGTCAAGCTTATGATGCCCTAACAGAAGAGCAAAAATCCCTCGTCACAAACTACGATGAACTTGTCGCGGCTGAAGATAGAATTACCATTTTAAAACAACAAGTCATTAATGAAACCGCTGCTCAAGGCGTGATCAACCTTATTGATGAGCTACCACCCATCAATGAACTCACCCTCGATGATGCCGCTCAATTAACCACTGTTCGTGTAGCATTCGATGCTTTAACTAGCAACCAACAATCCTTGGTAACTAATTATCAAATGCTATTGGATGTAGAAGCACAATTACTAGTCCTCCAAACCACTCCTACTGGCCTAACAAGGTTGCAATGGGTCTTAATTCTAATCATGATTATTTCACTTTTCTCTATGCTATATTGGCTTGTATTTTTCAAAAAGAAAACAGAAGAAAAGAAACTTCAACCAATTGAAGTGTCGCCTTCGTTGACGCCTCAACCAGTAGAAGTAACCCCAACCATCGCCAAAATCGATTTAGGGGAAGTAGTATTTAACCGCGACATCAAGACAGCAACGCAATTTATTGCTTTTAGCAAAGTTACTCCTGGATCCTATTTAGAAATCACCCCAGACTTTGCCTCAACCAATCGCGTCGTCGAAGTGAGCGATACCTTACCTAAAGTCTTAAACGAAGTTAACCGCTTTATTGCCTTATCCCCAGAAGAAGTCAAGGCTGTGAAGTTATCCCTTGCAAGTGGTGCCAATTTTATTAAGAAAACCCCAGGTAGTTATATTGATCAAGAAGGTTACTATGTCGAAGTGGATTTAGAAAATCAAATCATCGATAACTATATCTTTGCCCGTACCCGTTTAGCACCTACAACTACCAAAGGGCACCGCTGGATTCGTATAGAAACTAGAAAAATTCAAACAAAGTAACTTCAATAACAGTCTAATTTTAAAAATTTTACACAAGAAATATAAAAGTAATTTTTATTTTTTCGTACTGAATGTTTGGAAAACAGCACTAGGGGTTTATAGTAAATATACAAGGAAGACACCGTGAGTTTGACATCTGACTTTTGAAGAATCATGAGCATGCCTGAGTGGATCATCAACTCAAGGATATGTTATTCCGAAAGGAGTCATATGAAGTTCACAATCACAACCGATTTCCCCCATCCGTTTTTACTGAAAAAGACTGGAGCTTGTTTATCTTTATATATGCCCACCCATCGATATTTTACGGATGAAAGCAAAGATGTGATTATCTATACTCAATTAGTAAAAGAATCGCTGAGTTCTCTAGCAAAACTTCCAGACACTAGCCGTTTTAAGGATTTAGAAAAGACATTGTTTGATCTTGCCTCCAATCATGATTTTTGGCGTAATCAAAAAGATGGCATGGCTTTATTTGCAACTGAAGACACCATCATCATCTATCAAGCCCAAACTCATTTTCAACCCTTTACTGTGATTGCAGATTCATTTCATATCAAACCGTTATTTTCTTACTTTCAACATCAAGAACAATTTCATCTGCTCGCATTAGAAGCTGAAAAATTTGAAGTCTATCAAGGTAATATTCATCATCTAGAATCGTTAGCTTTTCCTTTTGATAGTAAAGTGACGTTATCCGAAGTGCTGGGCAGTCAACAAACAGATAACGATCAGACCAATAAATCCTATGGAGGAACCTTTGTGGGTTCAACGTTACATGGCCACGGGGGCAAGAAAGATGACACAGCAATTGATCGAGAAAAATACTTTCGATATGTCGATCGGTTTGTTTATGAGCATTTCTCCAAGCACCATCCGTTACCTTTAATCCTGGTTACACCAAAAGATCATCAATTTACCTTTCGAAGTGCGGCGAAGAATCCTCACATGCTAGAATCCATGATTGATGGTTCCTTCCAAACAATTATTCATACCCATCTATTGGAGGATTTAACCAAGATTGCACAATCAAGGTTTGATAAACATCTCCAACGCATGATTCACATTTATCAAGACCAACGGCATTTGTTATTAAGTAGTGATGAGTTAGAAACCGTCGCCAAAGCATTAATGGAAGGACGTGTGAGTCATCTTTTCATTGAAAAAGACCATGTGATTCCAGGTCAGTTAAATCTAACCCAACAAAAAGTCATGCATTGGGACTTACATGAACCCCATACCGATGATGTGCTTGATGATATGCTTCAACTTGCTTTAACCAAGGGGACGGCTGTGTATATATTAGATAAATCAAAGATGCCGACAACACAAGGGGTTGCCGCTAACTTT
>JBILRP010000027.1:0-5519 GCA_044372565.1 Bacilli bacterium
GTAACGGTATGCAATCATTTGATATTGTCATCGTTGGTGGCGGACCTGGTGGCTATGTTGCTGCCATTAAAGCTGGACAACTCGGATATAAAGTCGCCGTCATCGAACGTGAAAACGTCGGTGGTGTCTGTTTAAATTGGGGTTGTATTCCAACCAAAACGTTATTAAAGTCTGCCAAAGTGTTTGAGCAATTTAAACATGCTAAAGATTATGGCATTGATGTCAAACCAGACTCCTTCTCTGCGAATTTTCCTGACATGATCAAACGTAAAGACTCGGTGGTTCGCCGGCTTACTGGTGGGGTTGCCGCCTTATTAAAAAAGAACGGGGCTACCTTAATCAAAGGATTTGGTGAAATCGTCGATGCCAATCACGTCAAAGTTGGCGAAGAACATATCGAAGCTAAATTCATTATTCTTGCCACAGGTGCAAGTGTCATCATGCCTCCTATTCCTGGCCTCCAAGAAGGTTTTGATGCTGGGTTTGTTTTAACCAGCAAAGAAATTCTAGACTTAAAAGCCTTACCAACATCCTTGGTGATTGTCGGTGGTGGGGTTATCGGTTTAGAATTCGCAACGATCTTTAGTTCGTTAGGAACCAAAGTCACCGTCATTGAAAAACAACCCACGATTCTATCGTCGGTCGACGAAGAAATTCGCGGATTGTTCTTTAAAAAGATTACCAAAGATGGCGTGCAAATCATTACCAACGCGACCGTCACGTCGATTGGTCAAGGAACGGTTACTTACGAATTAGAGGGAAAAACCACAGAAGTTAAAGTAGATAAAGTCTTGATGGCTGTTGGCATGAAACCTAACACCAAGAGTTTTGCAAGCTTGAATCTTGCCATGGAAAAAGCTGGTGTTCAAGTCAATGAACACATGCAAACCTCGGTTCAAAATGTCTATGCGATTGGCGATGTCACCGGTAAGTTTATGCTTGCCCACGTTGCCTCTCATGCGGGACTCGTTGCCATTGACCACATTCATGGTGGCCACGCAATCATGGATTATCGCACCATCCCAAGTGGGATTTATACCTTCCCAGAAATTGCCATGGTTGGCTTAACGGAACAAGATGCCAAGGCCCAAGGCATTGATTATAAAGTGTCCACCTTCCCAGTGATGGCCAATGGAAAAGCGATGGGTGAAAATGAAAAAGACGGATTAGTTAAAATCATCGTTTCCAAACCATACAATGAAATCATCGGTGTTCACATCATGGCCAGTTCCGCGACGGAAATGATCACGGAAGCAACCCTTGCCATAAATTTAGAAGCGACCGCAGAAGAATTGGTCCATACGATTCATCCACATCCAACGCTTGCAGAAATGATGATGGAAGCTGCTCACGGCATCATTGATAAACCTATTCATATTTAAGATTCAAACCACGAAAGAAAAAACCATCGATGATTCGATGGTTTTTCTTTTACCTATTCAATTAGGCAAATAAGCATGCTAAGACATTGTCTAAGGTGATCTTTAAGAAATATTCATCGAGGTTAAAGGCTGATAATTTTGCTTTGATTGCTTCGGGTTGAAATTGAGTATTGGCAAGTGCATTTTCAATGTCAGTGATGTCTTTGGTTCCTAAAAAATCACCAAAGATTTTCACCGATTGAATGTTCCCATTGTCCACTTGTAAACGGAACGAGACGCCACCACCTTCATAACGACCATATTTTTCTACACTGAACGCTGGAGACTCGCCATAATTCCAAGTCCATGTTGAAAATTTAGTGTCGATGAGTTCTTGGATTTTCTGACGATCTTGCTTTGTTAACGTATAGATAAACGGGGTGAGGTTTTTGGTTTGCAGTAAGTTCTTGAGTAAGCGGTCTTTGAACTCAGCCATGGTAGGAACGTCTTTAAAGTAGGGCATGATGTTGGTGACTCGTGAGCGAACTGACTTGATGCCTTTGGATTCAATTTTGTCTGGTTTGGGATTAAGAATCTTGCCTAACATCGTTAAATCAGCATTGAATAAAATCGTTCCATGATGGAGAAATCGATGCTTATGAAAGGCTTGGGCGTTGCCAGAAATTTTCATGCCTTCCACGAGGATGTCATTACGTCCACCAAATTCTGCAGGGACCCCATAGCTTTGTAACGCTTGAATGACAGGATCGGTGAATTTACGGTAATTGTTCACATTATCTTTGGTGGTGTTGGTAATGAAGGAAAAATTTAAGTTCCCTAAATCGTGGTAAACCGCCCCACCTCCGGTGATACGTCTGACAACATTCACTTTGTGTTCGACCACATACTGAGCATTAACTTCTTCAATGGTATTTTGGTTTCTGCCAATGATCACGGAATTGGCATTTTGCCAAAGGAAAATAAAGTCTTCATTGGTATTTAAATATTTTAGAACATATTCTTCTAAGGCTAAATTGAACCGAGGATCTAACGATTCATTAATGATGGTTTTCATGTTTTGCTCCTTTCAAAAGTTTAGAAGAAATAAGGGGAAAATGCAATCAAGGTGTTTTTTATTTTATATTCAATCCAAACTATAATTTAAACCACTATTAAGAGGTAAAGCGGAAGAAAGGAGGAGAACGTGATGGAGCAAACCAAGCTAAAAGTCATGGTGCGCGAAGTGAATCAATTGACTTGGCGTTATAAACAAGCTCAAGTTCAAGTGAAGATGTATCAACCGACATTAGATGGTCAACAAAAGCAACTTTATGAAGACAATCTAAAATTCATTGAAGCCTTTCAATACATTCTTGATCATATGGCGGAAGAAAATCGCCAAATCATTGTCAATGATTTTATCAATCAGAACCGCCACCAATGGTGGATTAATTTCTACGCCCGCAGCACTTACTATCGCATCAAAGGAAAAGCCTTAAAGGAATTGCTATCGTTTTTAAGATGAGATGAAAAGAATGCTCATCTTCATTACTTTATTGATGATTTATCATGAGGATGGTGGAGGCACACCTTCAAGCTTTCGCCGTTATCAACAAGTGATGATTCCCCCGTATCATCCTACCGAATCCATTCAAGCGACTTTTCAGTTTGCCAATACGTATTCCGATGATATTACGTTAACTTGGAGAATCAGTAATCAAAAGTTTTACCAAGCATTGATATATACCCAATCATTTAGCCCAAGAAATTTAATTCAAAGAAGTCTGGTGCTACCTGCTCATTTATTTGATGGCAACGTTAGTACCCTTCATCTCCAAGCAAATCGTACAAATTTTGAATCGTCGGTTGATCTTAAAGTTTATCCCCGAACAAGTTACGCGATCAATCAATTCCATGCGTCGTTTTTTTCAGGAAATACGATCAGTCGAATCGATCAACTTGGATTCATCATCTATGAACGTGAGCATTTACAATTTGAAGGCATGCCTGGTCAACGCTTGTATGAAGTTTATGGCCGGTTTGATGTATCAACGATTCGGATTCGATTTTTATCCGTGTTGGCAAAAGAAATTGACTTTCTCGATGCCCGCCTCTTAATAGCCGATCATCCTGATTTAGAAGGTTTACCGTTAGTGCAATCGACGTATCGTCAGCTGATCCTCCAACCCACCTTGGTTGGTCACGCCATTGAACTTCGAATGCCTTTGCTTTACGTTCATCCCAAAACATTGTTTCCTAGTAGTATTCCGGTGACGGATTATGTTTCAACCCATTATTTATTCTTTCCGATGCAAGCATACCTCGACCTTAAACATCATCCGATGCGATTACAATTACAGTTTTATCATTTTCATACCTTCACCCTAGATTATGAGTTTAGTTATGTGGCCAACAAAGCAATCTTTGGAAGTTGCTTACAAAGTCAAACGTGTATTCAAATTTATGGCTAATTTAGCTTTGATGATTCCGATTTGGCTCATGAGTTTATCGATGTTTCATTTTACGATTGTGCTCAATCGTTTCCAATTCGTCTTTGATTCATTGACGCCCAGTGTGATTCAAGCCTTGGTTGATTACACGTTCATCAATCAAACCATGACCATCCGTATCGATCCTTCAACGATGCGTTCAGGCATTGAAGATTATTTTTCCTCTCAGTTTAACCAGCCGTTGCATCCTTATCTGCTAACTTTTACTTTTTTCCAATCCGATCAAATCACCTTATGCGAAACAACATGTTTTGGGGTCAACACTGAGTTATCCTTTCAACTTTATGGTCAGAACTTTCAATTCGAACGACATTATCAATTGATCCAGCCATGAGTGATGTGCAAAAGGCATCGTTGTATTTGGAGAACTCCATCTTAAAGTCGCTACTTCAACAAAACGATATTACCGATATTAGTTTTAACGGGGAGTCGATCTTTTACCAATCCTCTGTTTATGGCCGAAGGAAAGCGACCTTCACCTTGACGTATGAAGAAGCTTACCAACTCATTAAACAATTGGCTAACTTGATGAACATGCCATTCACCTTCATGGATGCGATTGTTGACATGAGCATTGCCAGATATCGTATTTTTGCCGTTGGTCCTTCTGTTAGTCGTAAACAATATGAACCATCGCTGACGTTTTCGATTCGTATTCATCCAAAAGAAAATCATGTGGTGATGAAATTTCTTAACCACGGAACCCCTTGGTTCAATCTATTTAAGTTTTTAATCGACCATGATGTGTCAATGGTGATTGCAGGAAAAACTGGAAGTGGGAAAACTCAGTTACAAAAAGAATTGTTGATGTTAATGGCGGAAGCCAAGCGTGTGATTATCCTAGATAACATTCTTGAACTTGATGGGCTTTTCATTCCTCATTTAGATGTATCGGTTTGGCAAATTAAGCCCATGTATTCAATTCAAAAAATGGTGGAAGGGGCATTACGGTCTCACCCCGATTGGCTGGTGATTGCCGAGTCAAGAGGATCAGAGTTTAAAGAAGTCTTAAGGTCAGTGAAAACTGGACATCCTATCATCACCACCTTACATAGTGATCGATTAGACCATATTTATGAACGGATGGTCAGCATGTTATTAATTGATGAATCGATGTCTCATGCTGATCAATTCAAGGTTGATGTCAAAGAGGCTTTTCCGGTTCTTATTCAACTGGTGAGCATCGAATTCGAAGGGGGAATCCAACGGGTGATTGATCAAGTCTCAATTATTCATCATGGTGTCGTTCATATCCTCAATCATGATGTGGATGGCAAGACCGTGAGCAAGGTGATTGAGTCATGGTGATGATTTGGTTTTTTACCTTTCTTATTGCCTTGCTACTTGCCAGTTTGCATCTTTGGCTATTGTCGCTTCCTTTGTTAAGTGGTGGTGTTTATTTTCTACAGTTTGGATTGTGGTTGGTTGGGTTAAGCATGTGGTATCGGCAATCAACACGAGATCAGATTGATTCACAAATGTATTACTGGATGCAAACCTTGCTCACGACTTTATCCATCAAAAAAACAATCACAGAAACGTTTGTCAATGTTGTCCAACAATATCAACTTAAAAAAGAACACTGGATTGACCCATACATGAGTAATGATTCACTCCATGCGCTAAGAAATCTAAAGCAACGATTTAC
>JBILRP010000004.1:0-70130 GCA_044372565.1 Bacilli bacterium
AGCTTCGTGATCGCTTCTTCACTCATCACACGAGGCATCTCCACCGCTGTTGGTTGAGGAATTCGTCCCACCGCTTCGGTGATCATCCGTTCCACATCCACCGCGTTCAACTTAGGTTCGGTGCTACTTTGTTTCTTCACTTCCGTCGCGACCATGCTCGATATCACCGCGATAGATTCATGGGGTTTTAATGTGGATTGATGTTTTTGCATTAAGGCAACAATAAATGCCTCTTCAACAGGGTTGATTTGAATGTTTGCAATCTTATTGGATTCATATTGTTGAAGTTTTTCTTGAAGTGGTTGAATTCGTCCAAGAGTTTCTAATTGAAATTGAGAAATAACATCCTTTAAGGTCATGAGGTCTTGATGTTGTTGAATTAAGTCCTGTTTGGTTTGGGTAAGTTGAGTGATGGCCTCGTTGAACTGGCTCTTGATCATCAACTGACTTAAATCTTCTTTAGGAATTTGTTGAATGACCGTCATAATTTTTTGATATTGAGCATCAAGAAGCTGCTGAATTTGCAATTGAGAAAGGGTTTGATTTTGAATGAGGTTAACAATCTCTGATGACGTCATCGCAGAGGAAAGAGTCGGTTGTGAGGATTCATTGACAGTGTCACTAATTGGGGTAGTCGTATTGGTTACGGTCGTCAATTTTTTATAAACTGGATTCTGTTCTAGCGCTAATTGAATACGTTGATGGAGTTCTTCGCTATTAATGGTGTGTGGAGGAGAAACTAGCAAAGAGGATTGAAATTTGGCTTTTGTATCATCGAAGTTTTTTTCAATGATTAACATCACTTCTTGTTTGTACTGATCAAAAGCATTGCCGACTTGATGCTCGATTTTTTCTGCCACCATACTCTCCATGACTTCTCGATTTAAAGAATCATATTTAATTAATTCCTCATTAATTAACGTGGTGACTTGATCTTTAGACTTAGGTTCCAGTTTGGCAATTTCAGTTCTAATCGCTTCCGTCACTTGTTGTTGGATAAGATTTGTAGTATTCTCTTGATTTTTGTCTTCTTTAACCGATGGGGATAGGGTTGGAGCAACTTGGTCAACAGCAGGCGCGATGGGTTGAATCTGATGGTCTGGGGTTGGATTTAGTGAAAGAGATTGTTTTGCTTGTAAGAGTTGAAGCCGAATTAAACTGCGAATTCTTTCCTTCAGTTGAATCACGGTCTGTCTTGCTTGGAAAATTTCTGACTTTTCTGGCAATGAAGGACCCGCTGGCAACACTACAATAGGGGTTGGATTAAACAAAGAGTGAGTTTCTGGTAAGGATGGTTTTGATTTATCTTTCGTCTCTTCATTGGGTACAGTTGGTAATTTAATTTGATTGGGAATAACGAATTTGGATAGTTCTTGGGCGATGATGGTTTCTTCTTTTAGAATAGGCATCATCAAGCCTTGTTTTTTTCCATAGGGGTTACGAACAGAGTCAAAGAGAACGAAGATGTGGAAAATAGTAGTTAGCAAGACAGCGCTAACAATCAGACCTGAAAATGCAGATGCTTGTAATCCAGGATTTGCTACTTCTAATGGCAGCAAGATTAATGACCAAAAATCAGTTTTTGTTCCTAAATTATCAAAAGCCACTGCGTTGGGATAATAACCATTAATGAGGATGATTGTCATGGCTAAAGTGAAAACTAACCCTAATGGAGAAACCACAATCCTTAGTAGATTGAGCTTTTTCAATGAATTAAGGATCAGAAGCAAGGAAGCAATCGTGTATATGATCACGGCAAACCATTGCAATCCTTGAAATAGGTCAATGGATGAGAAATCAATCAAGGGGGAAACGGCAGAATAAGCAAAAGCGTAAATGACTTGTAGGGTTGCAGCAACATCAAAATTAACACGATATGTAATTAGGGCGATAAATCCAAATAAATTGAGAAGTAAAGCAAACCCTAAAAGATTAGTGAATTTTTTCATTGCAAACCTCCAACGGAACTAATATTTGACTGTTTTTATCATATCATTGAATGATTGATTTTTATACCCTTTTTCTCTGTGAAAAAAAAAGGAAATATTTAGTCTTTAGAATTAATCTTGCAACGATAAGTAAAGTTTCGCTATAATATAAAAGCATTGCAGGTGTAGTTCAATGGTAGAACACAACCTTGCCAAGGTTGATACGCGGGTTCGATTCCCGTCACCTGCTCCAAATCGTTTAAAAAAAGACCTCTTTCTGAGGTCTTTTTGCATCTTATCTAAAAAAAATGGAAACTTAACCCCTGGATGAATACAAAATTCAAAATCGTCTTATAATTACGTTAATGAAAATCAAATGGATTGCCGGAAAAATTGGAGAGGAAGTCACGATTACCATCACGGGTCATGACGATGACCCAGAACTAGATCAATTAAGAACTATCTTTTCGAAAACTTTAGGTTACGTGGTGGGTAAAAAAGAGTCTAGGCAATACCGGATTCCTTATCACGACATTTATTATCTTGAAAGCCAAGATGAACATACGGTTCTTTATACGAGTAAAGATAGTTTCATCATCCCTTTTCGTCTCTACGAAATTGAATCCTGGGGTGATCCCTTTGTGAGAATCAATAAAAGCACCGTCATCAACTTAAACCATTTATCGAGCTTTAAACCGATGTTGAATAGTAAATTAGAGGCTTTACTTGATAATGGTGATCGTTTAGAGGTGTCGAGAATGTATTTACCAGTCATTAAAGTGAAACTAGGAGTTAAATAACATGAAACAGCTGTTAAAATCGTTTGCCCAGACCTATACCATCACCTCGATATCCATGGGATTACTAGGATGGCTTACCAACCTGCTTCCTGCCATTCAAGGTCGAGTACTGCTCGCTGAGATTGTATTTGGCTCCATCATGATTGCTTTACTGATTCAATTTGCTTTATGGATATACCAACAAAAGTGGGGTAATGGCATCATCAGTGTCCTGCTTGCCTTTGTGGTCATCCTTCCGATTGCCCCATTAATCCGAAGAATTTATTTTCCGCTCTTGTTCCGCTTGGTAGGGTTTGTTTACTTCATCCTGTTTATTTCCTTGGTAATTTACACCATCTTGATTGCCTTTAACCACGCTAAAAATAAAAAAGATAGTGATGATTTAAATCATTTAATCAAACGTAGCAAGAAGAAAAAAGATTAAGCGTTTACTTAATCTTTTTATTCTTCATGTTCATGTCGTTGATATCGATCACTGCCTTATCAAGAATCTGTGATTTAAATGGCGGGACTTCTCGACTTTCAATTGCATCCACAAGGCGAGGAAATTGACGAATATTGACAATAAATTGATTGTCTTCACTCACAGGAATGCGGTTGATCATCGCTTCGTTGTTGACCAAGATAATCGAAATAAATAAGGTTGGATCAAGCCCGGTAACAAGGGCTAATTTCTCAATCCTTTGCCGGTTTAATAAGAATGGATTAGGAATGTAACGATATTTGGGATGTTGATATTTATATTCGTAGTAGGACCATTCTTTGTCACTACCTTTCCCTAACAAACCACCTTGAAAATACAAATCTTTAATCGCGTAAATATATTTATTTCCAAAGACCAAATGGTCAATGATAACATCTCGGTTGCCTGGCAATTTAACTTTGACAGTCGGAATTAAATAGTAATCTTTTTCCAAGACATAACGATGAATTTTTTCATTAAAAATTTGGTTGAGATTAGAGATCGCGTATTGTTTTTTAAACCATGGTTGAAAAAGAAATATAACGCTGACAACAATGATGGTTGAAAGCAATGCAAGGATGGTGATTTGAACGTTGGTTAATTCGGCGAAGTTCATGGGGCAATGCTTAAGGCAACCTCTAACATCAATTTTAATCCCACCTCGCGTTGTTGCGGAGTTAAGATTTCTTTATAATGAAAGGAGTCAGAAACCGACATAATCGCAAGGGCTTGTTTGCCTAATCGTGCCGCATTGGCATACAAGGCATAAGCTTCCATTTCCACCCCTAAGACCCCGAGGGCTTCCCATTTTTTCCATTTATCAGGATCAACATCATAAAATACATCACTGCTTAAGACATTACCAACATGGAAAGGTGCATTCATCTTTCGGCATTGCTGAACCGCTTGTTCTAATAAAGAAAAAGAACCTAAGGCAGAAAATGTACCGTTTCTAAGTTGGAATTGACTTGCCCAATTGCTATCGGTGCTTGCCCCTTGGGCAATGATGATATCGAATAACTTGGCTTGTTTGACATATGCGCCGGTGGTTCCCACGCGAATGATGGTGTCCACAGCAAACGTGGTGAACAATTCATGGGAATAAATCCCCATGCTTGGCATCCCCATGCCTGAAGCCATCACCGAGACACGTTTGCCTTTATAAAGACCAGTGAACCCAAACATATTTCGAACGGTATTCACTTGTTTGACATTGGTTAAGAAAGTATCGGCAATATATTTGGCACGTAAAGGATCACCCGGCATTAAGACCGTTTTTGCAAAATCGCCTAATGCTGCTTGAATGTGCGGTGTTGCCATCGTTGATCCTCCTCGACAATCATAAAATCATCTTAACATAAAAGCAAAGAGCAACGGATGATTTTAAATGCGTTTACTGGTGGTTAACCATTGTTGGAGCTTAGGAATCAAGGTTTCAAATTCTGTAAAATCTTTTAATTTCCATTCCCAATTTGGCGAACCGATGGTACCTGGAACATTCATTCTTGCTACGTCATCCAAAGATAACAAATCTTGCATCGGTAAAATGGCTTGATTAGGTTTGGCATCCAAGGTGTATTGAACTAATTTTTCGGAAATGGTTCCCTTGTAAGCTTTTAAAAAGATGGCCAATTGTTGTTGAGAACCCGTTGCTAATTTTTGATACCAACCCATCGTGGTTTGATTGTCATGGGTGCCAGTATATGCAATCGCATGCGAAGGCAATTTAGGTTCAATGGCTTGAGGTAATTTTCCAGAACTATCTGGATAAATGGGAAATTCAAATTGCATAATTTTCATGCCAGGAAGTTGATAATGATCGCGAAGGGTTAACACTTGTGGCCTTAAATCGCCAAGATCTTCGGCGATGATGTTTAGATTAGGTAATTGTTTTTTGATCGTGTCAAACAACGCATATCCAGGAGCTTCAATCCATGCGCCTTCTACTGCGGTCGGACATGAGGAAGGAATTTTCCAGTACGTATCAAATGCCCGGAAATGATCAATGCGGATAATATCAAATAGTTGAGCGTTATAACCCAAGCGATCAATCCAAAATTTAAATTTATCTTTTTCCATCACATCCCATCGATAAAGGGGATTACCCCAGCGTTGACCTGTGGCTGAGAAATAATCCGGTGGAACTCCGGCAATAAACGTGGGTTCTCCATCCGGGGTTAACATAAATTGAGATTGATTCGTCCAAACATCAATCGAGTCAATCCCTACATAAATAGGGATATCACCAACAAATAAAACCCCTTGTTGATTCGCATATTGCTTAAGGGCCATAAACTGGGTATAAAGTAAATACTGAATCATTTGATGGTATTGAATACGAGGTAAGTAAGGTGTTAAATCAATCGCTTTGTTTTTAACATAGGTCTTAAATTCTTTTTGCCATGTGGTCCACATTTGTAATTGATGGAGTTCTTTGAAAGTCACAAAAATGGCGTACGTTTCAACCCATGGTTGATCCTTTAAGAATCGTATGTATTTTGCATCGGCTTTAAAGTTTTTAAATGCTTCTTGATAATACGTGGATTTATATTTCCTGACCGCATCATAATCAACACGAACACTGTGCGCTTGAAATGGTTTTGGTTTTTTAATCAATCCAGCCTGATGAAGTAAATCCAGAGATAGATATAATTCATCCATCGCTTTGGATGAATAAGGTTGATAGGGAGAATTTCCATAACCCAAAGGGTTCAGTGGTAACATTTGCCAAAGTTTCGTTTTTGCCTTGACCATCGAATCAATGAATTGGTAAGCTGGTTGACCAAAATCACCGATGCCATATGCTGAAGGAAGAGAAGAAACGGCCAATAAGATTCCTGAAGTTCGCATACGTGTATGCTCCTTTGTTACCTTTCAAATTATACCGAATTTATCTTAATTTCATTCAAGAAAAAAACCACAAGCTTGATTGTGGTTTTTTTCAATCCGACGACTTAAATCAATGTCTTTTGTGTCTCTTTATCAAAAACATGCGCTTTTTCTAAATTGAGAACAAGTTTAATCGAATCGCCAATGCGATAGGTGTTAAGCGCGTCAATCTTACTAATTAAATTATTACCGGCCAAATTCGTATGAATAATATATTCATGGCCTAATAATTCCGCAACTTTGATTGTGCTCTTTAACACGGCGGTTGGAAATAATTTTTCTAAGGCAGCATTTTCACGGTGAGAATCTTCAGGACGTATGCCAAAGACCACTTCTTTATTGTCATAACCTTTAAGGACTTTTTTAAACTTTTCTGGTAGTTCCATTTTTAAACCATCGGCAAAATGAATCATGCCTTCTTTGTATTTCACATCCATTAAATTCATCGCTGGTGATCCGATGAATGCAGCAACGAACACATTCGCAGGATGATTATAGATTTCAATTGGGGAGCCAATCTGCATGACATACCCACCCTTCATGACCACAATTCGGCTTGCCATCGTCATCGCTTCCGTTTGGTCATGGGTCACATAAATGGTGGTCGCGCCAATGCTTTCGTGTAACTTAATGATTTCCGCACGCATTTGCACACGTAACTTAGCATCCAAGTTAGATAAAGGTTCATCCATTAAGAACACTTTCGCATTACGAACAATGGCTCGGCCTAAAGCCACCCGTTGGCGTTGACCACCCGACAGTTGTTTTGGTTTACGATCGAGAAGTTTTTCAATTTCTAAAATCTTTGCCGCCCGATAAACGCGTTCACGAATTTCTTCTTTATTGATATGACGAATCTTTAAACCAAACGCCAAATTGTCAAACACCGTCATATGTGGATACAAGGCATACGATTGAAACACCATCGCGATGTCGCGATCTTTAGGTGGGGTATCATTTCTTAACGTCCCATCAATGAAGAGTTCGCCATTGGTGATATCTTCTAAGCCAGCAATCATGCGTAAGGTGGTTGATTTTCCACAACCTGAAGGACCAACAAGAACGATGAATTCTTTATCCTTCACTTCAAGATTAAAATCAAAAACTGCTTGAACCTTATTGTCGTAAACTTTATTGATATTCTTCAAGACTACTTCTGCCATAAATGATCTCCTTGGTTAAACTTTAACAAATCTATTTTAACATGATTTGTGCACAATGCACAAATCAACGATGCATCATCAATGCTTTTTGAACAAGGGTAAAGAACAGGGCGTGGTCATGTAAACGAATATCTAATCCGGTGAGTTCAATGAATTGGTTTAATCGATAGGCAAACGTGTTGCGATGAATATAAAGTTTCTTACTTGCGCTTGTCGCCTTCATATCACAAGAGATTAACGTCGATGCCGTTTGCATCAAGTGACGAGGAACAAGTTGAAACTCTTCGTAAATATATTGAACAAATGCGCGATTGCCTTCAAGCATGGTTTGTAACACGAAATCTGCAAGGGTATCAACTTTGCCGGGGTTGGTCTTTAATCCTAATTGGGAGGCAAATTCACCCATGGGATGAGTTCGATACGTTTTTAGGGCGTGAAATTTAACATTAAATTCTTGCTGGTAGGTATCAAGAAACGTCTGCAAGTCGGCATCGGCATCTTGACTGGTTTGAAAGACCACCAAGGTCTTCGATAACACTTGAATGGAGATTTTCTGTCCAAGGACATCTTCAAGTAAAGGCCGAAAGGTTTTTTCTTGGATGGGTTGAATCGACCTTAGATAATAAGTATGCGAAGTTTTCATTCCACATCCAAGACATACGTTTCAAAGGGTCTAAGGGTTAAATTCAATCCACGTTTTTCAATCGTTGGATAGTTATGAAGTAAGACAGTGTTGATGATGCGATCGATTTTAAACGTCACTTCATAGGCGCGAAAATTACTAATCACAAAGAGTGAAGGTCGACCTATGTGAAGATAACTAAAGACATCTGGATGCAAAGGTTCCACCAACGAAAGAGGTCCTTCCAAAATGGATTTCAAAATCGTGGGTTTCTTCCTTAAAGCAATGGCTTTGCGGTAAAAATTAAAAATAGAGGTTGGATCTTTTTTTTGTGCTTCAAGATTGACATCCGTATAGTTGCCGTTGACCGATAAAAAAGGTTCTACGTTTGAAAACCCAGCAAAAGGTTCATCACTCCATTGAAATGGGGTCCTTGCATTGACGCGAGAGGTTCTTCTTAAAAACCTGAGGATGGTAGATTCATCCAATCGATCACTGGCTTGTTTGGCGTATTGAATGGCAGAAACATCTTTAAACTGGGTTAGTTTTTCATAATCAACATTACTCATGCCAATTTCTTCTCCGTTATAGATAAAGGGGGTTCCATATAAAAATAATAAGGTAGTGGCAAGCATGGTTGCCGACTCTTTTCTAAACCGTACCGATCCATATTGAGAAACCACACGGGGGTGATCATGATTTAACCAATAGATGGGTAAGGACGCGACGGGAGATACGACCTCATACCATTTCATAAAATTTTGTTTAAGTTGAATGACGTTCGTTTTTAATTCATGGTCAGCTTTGGTATCTGAACCATACGCACCATTTTCCCAACACGTATCGAAATTAAACACCATGTTTAAACTACCTTGAGCAGGATGAACATATTGTAAAGATGCTTCGGGTTGAACGCCACCACCGACTTCGCCAATCGTCAAGGCTTCGGGATATTGAGTTAACACTTGTTCCTTAAATTCTTGAAGGTAATCAAACACTTTTGGTAATGAAGAAAACTTGGTAGAATCAAGAACCAATCCATCCGCATCCACTGGTAACGTCGAATCGGTAAAGCTTAAATCCTTGGCCAAGTGGGCAAGGGCATCAAGACGAAAGCCATCCACGCCTATGTCTAACCAATAACGAGCGATGTCATAAAGGTCTTGGCGCATCGTAGGATTTTCCCAATTTAAATCAGGCATCTTCTTCGAAAATATTTTTAAATAATATTGTTTCACCGTGTCATCATAATGCCAAGCACTGTCGGAGAAATAGCCACGCCAATTGGTGGGAGGTAACAATTTACCTTCATCGGTGGTTTTTGGATCTTTCCAAAGATAATACGCGTGGTACTTTGAGTAACGATTTTTTCTTGCCTCAATAAACCAGCGATGCTCATCACTCGTGTGATTAAGGACCAAATCAATGATGATGCGAATCCCAATGGTATGCGCTTCTTTTAACAGGGCTTGAAAATCTTTTAGGCTACCAAAACTAGGATCGACTTGTAAGTAATCTTTGACATCATAACCATAGTCATCCATGGGCGAAGCAAAGAAAGGGCAAATCCATAATAGATTAATCCCCAATTGGTGGAGGTGAGGAAGTTTTAAACGAATCCCATTGATATCGCCAATACCATCCTGATTGCTATCATAAAAAGATCGCGGATAAATTTGATAGCCAATGGCTTCTTGCCACCAAGGTCTTTTTACTTTACTCAAAAGAAGTCACCTCTTGCATGGCAGCCTTAATCATCTTGACTAAATCCTTGCGTTCGATTTTAAACGAGATGGTTTTTGGCAATTGGGTGAGTGGGAAAAAACCGACATCGGTAATTTCATGCCCCCAAGGCTTTAACGGTTTGGTTAAATGGCCTTTAAAGACAAGGACATATTGGCTTTGTGCAGAACCACGGTGAAGAAAATCATAATGATAAACCCCGGAAAGTTTTTCAACGTTGACGGTTGCGCCAGCTTCTTGCATGCATTCTTTACGGATTGCTTCCATAGGACTTTCAAACAAATCTGCCCATCCTCCAGGCAAGGTATAACCACCATCGACTTTTTCTTTGACGAGTAACACCCTATTCAAGTCATCAAGGATTACCATTCGAACAGACACATTCGGAGTAGGATATAAATCCTTGGAAAAATACTGAGGTCTTTTAAAATCAACCTTGGCAAAACTCTTCAGCATTTTTGACGATAATTCGCTTAGTTCTAAATAATTTTCTAAAGCATAGGAATCTTTGGAATAGGTTAATCCAATTTTACTGATCGAATGAACCTTCATGATAAATTCATAAAAAGAATGATTTTTTACTTTTTTCATCCCCTCTATTTTACTCTAAAATCCTATGGATATAACTATAAATTATCCTTGAAAAATGGTATTGTTATTTCATAGGAGGACCGTCCATGATATTAACGAATATTGATTTTCAGTTAGTCGGAATTATCGTTTGGGTCGTGGTCTTTTTTGTTGCTGTCATTATTGAGTCCTTAGAACCTCAACTGGTGTCCTTGTGGTTTGCTGGTGGGGCTTTGGTCGCTTTACTTTTTGCCACAGTATTTCAAGTTAATTTTGTTTGGCAAGCATTGTTATTCACCTTGACCAGCGTCATCTTGTTGGTGTTAACACGTCCCTTTGTTAAAAAAGTGACCACGTATCCTACCGTTGCCACCAATGCCGATGCGTTAATCGGTAAAGAAATTTTGGTGGAAAAAGGCTTTGGTCCAAAACAATCAGGGATGGGATTGCAAGGGGATGTTCATTGGAAACTCATTGCCAAAGGCGATGTCAGTTTTAAAAGTGGAGAGTTCGCGATTGTTCAAGAAATCAATGGTAATAAACTTACTGTGATTAAAAAGAAAGCAGGTAAATAAGATGATGATTTTTTCCAGTGCAGCAGGCATAGGGTTGATTTTTCTTGGGTTAATCTTTTTTGTTTTACTCTTTATTCTTATCCGATCGATTGTGATTGTTTCTCAGGGGACAACCGTGATCGTTCAACGCTTGGGTAAATACCACACAACCCTCGCGGCTGGAATTCATTTAATGGTGCCTGTGATTGATACCAAAGTCGCCACCATCTCATTAAAAGAACGGGTGTATGACTTTCCACCTCAACCAGTCATCACCAAAGATAACGTCACCATGCAAATTGATACGGTCATTTATTTCCAAGTTACCGATCCTAAACTCTTTACGTATGGGGTTGAACGTCCATTAAATGCCATGGAAAGTTTAACGGCCACCACCTTACGAAACTTGATTGGGGATTTAGAACTCGATCAAACCTTAACCTCACGTGACCGTATTAATCATAAGATGTGGGAAACCCTTGAAGAAGCCACAGACTCATGGGGTATTAAAGTGAACCGTGTTGAATTAAAAAACATCATCCCACCACGCGACATCCAAGAAGCGATGGAAAAACAAATGCGCGCTGAACGTCAAAAGCGTGAAGCCATTTTGGAAGCTGAAGGTAAAAAACAAGCAGCGATTTTAACCGCGGAAGGGGAAAAAGAATCCGCGGTCTTAAGAGCCCAGGCTGTCAAAATTAAAAAGATTACTGAAGCCGAAGGGGAAGCGGAAGCTAACATGAAAATTTTTGAAGCCCAAGCCAGAGGGGTTGAACTTATTAATCGAGCGCATCCTAGTGCTGGATTCTTAACCCTGAAAGGTTTTGAAGCCTTGGAAAAATTAGCGAATGGAACTGCAACTAAATTAATCATCCCTTCAGAAATTCAAAATGTTACCGGGTTGATTGCTTCATTAAAAGAAGTGATCACCGATGACAAAGTGCCAACAAAGAAAAAAGGCGAGTAAAGTAACCGCAATCAAAAAAGCATCTCATTGAGATGCTTTTTTATTGCTTGGTTATTCAACCGTGACTGACTTGGCAAGGTTTCTAGGTTTATCAATATCTTTATCAAGGAATAATGCAGCATAGTAAGAAAGATACTGACCAACCAACGCTTTCACCAACGGGGATAAATAAACTTTGGTATTGCCCGTGACAAAGGCATCTTCATCCTTGGCCAAGGCCATGTTGCTAATTGGATAAACTTTTGCACCTCTTGCCATCACTTCTTGTAAGTTCGAGCGAATGGCAGCTGCAGTGGTTTGATCAGAGATAAAGGCAATCACCGGTACATCTTTTTTAATCAAAGCAATCGGACCGTGCTTTAATTCTCCTCCGGGCAAACCTTCGGAGTGAATATACGTAATTTCTTTTAATTTTAAGGAAGCTTCTAACGCAGCATCAAAGTCATATCCACGACCTAAAAAGAACGCATTCGGTTGGGGAGCAATCTCTTCGGCAATCGCTTTGATGTCCATCTTGGAATCAATCAAACTCTTCATGGCCTTGATGACTTCCAATAGGTCAGAGACCACTTCGGTGTTTCCAATTAAGGACGCTCTTAATACTGATAATAAAGCCACTTGGGCAACATAAGCTTTGGTAGAAGCAACCGCAATTTCCATCCCCGCATAAAGTAACAAGGTGAAATCCGAGGCGCGATCTAACGAGGACCCTTTGGTGTTGGTGATGGTGATCATCGGACTACCTTGGTTTTGAATGAGCTTCACGCAGCGAATCAAATCCGCGGTTTCTCCACTTTGAGAGATGACTACGAATACTGGGTTTTGTCCTTTGATTTCTGGATAATAAGCAAATTCAGAGGCAATATACACGCGACAGGTTTTCCCAATCGATTCAAAATAACGGCGACCGACAAGGGCAGCATGATAACTCGTTCCACAGGCGATAAAAATGATTTGATCCGCTTGTTTTAATTTTTGGATAAGGACGTCATCGAATAAAAACTGATTGCCATCAACATAGTTATCAAGAATGCGTTTAATCACTTCGGGTGATTCTTCGATCTCTTTGAGCATGTAATGGGGATAGCCGTTCAAACCAATATCTGTAACTTTTAAATCCGTTTGATGATAGACCAATGGTTTTTCTTCATGAGGATCGAGGTGTTTCACGACCACTTCTTTTTGTGAGATATATCCATATTGATAATCATCAAGAATATAGTAAGAGGTTGCATAAGCAAGCATGGGTACATAATCCGACGCTAAATAATTCGTGTGTTCACCTTTACCAATCACCAACGGTGAATGAAGCTTCGCAAAATAAATTTTACTATCGTCTTGTTGGTATAGAATGGCAAGGGCATACGATCCTTCTAGATCTTCTAAAGTTAATTTAATCGCGGTGAGAGGATTCTTTTTGGCATCGGTCAAATAATGCATTTCCATTAAATTGGCGATGACTTCAGTATCTGTTTCCGATTGAAAACGATATCCTTTGTTTTCAAGTTTCTTTTTTAAACTACGGAAATTATCGATGACGCCATTATGGACCAAGGTAAAGATATTTTTTTGTGAACTATGAGGGTGAGAATTTACAAAATTGGGTTCCCCATGGGTTGCCCAACGCGTATGACCAATCCCTGCGGCAGCTTTCATGGTTGCAGGAACAAGGCGATTGAGATCATCAATTCTTCCAGGTAGACGGAATACTTCTAACTTTTGATTGGTTAAAAATGCCGTGCCACTTGAATCATAACCACGATACTCTAAACTCTTTAAGCCTTCGATTAAATAATTGCGTAACTTACTTTCTCCAACAGTTCCAACGATTCCACACATGGTTCATTAACCCCCTAATTTACGAATGTGTCTTCGATAAAGTGAACAACTTCTGAAACGAGTTTTTCGCATTGCTGGGGTGCCAATGCTTCCACCATAACCCGAATCAACGATTCGGTTCCAGAGGCTCTCACTAAAATACGACCTTCTTGTCCTAAGCGTGACTCAATGTTTGCGACAAGGGCAATCAATTCAGGATGGTTCATGACCTCTGTCTTGTTTTCCACCGCAATATTTTTTAGCACTTGAGGATATTGTTTTAATGATACCACAAAGTCTGCCAAAGTTAGATGCGACGATTGCATGATGTTAAGTAGTTTAATCGCAGACAGCAATCCATCTCCTGTATTGAGTTCATTTAAAAAGATGACGTGACCAGATTGTTCTCCACCTAAGATAAGTTGTTCTTTTTTAAGCGCTGCTTGGACGTATTTATCACCAACATTGGTTTCTAAATATTCAATGCCTTTTTCTTTGAGAGCTTTCTTAAGTCCAAAATTACTCATTTGAGTAATCACAACTTTTTTCTTCAATGCCGGTTGTGAAGAAAATAAATGAAGACTGTTTAAATAAATCAAGGCATCGCCATTCACTTCTTGACCATCATGGGTTACTGCGATCATCCGGTCAGCATCACCGTCAAAGGCAAAACCAAGATCATATTGACCTTTTTTAATCTTGGCTTGTAATGATTGTAAATGGGTTGCCCCACAACGTTCATTGATGTTGATCCCAGTAGGTTGATGGTGAATCACTTCAACCGTGTATCCCAATGCTGACAATAATCTTGGGGCAATGTGAAATGCAGATCCGTTAGCGGTGTCCAAGAGTAACTTGAGTTTTCTTCCTTTAAATTCATGTTTCGAGGAGAGAAATTTGACATACGATTCAGTATAACTACTTGGGTTAGGATGAAATTGACCAACCTGTTTTCCCGTTTGGTAAGGTAACTTGTCTTCGTCTTCGTCAAGGTATTGTTCAATTTCCGTTTCTACTGCACCATTTAATTTTTCGCCATCTGCATTAAATAACTTAATGCCGTTATCGTAAAACGGATTATGACTCGCGGAAATCATGACCCCATATCCTTTTTTTTCCGTTTGTAAAAAATATGAAATTGCTGGGGTGGTAATCACGCCTAATGAAACGATGGATGCTCCTGATGCCATGGCACCTGCATTGAATGCTTGCGCTAACATCGGTGAAGAGATGCGAGTATCTTGACCCACAAAGATAAAAGAATCTTTAGGGGTAATCGATCCTAAATACCGACCGATAAAGTAAGCATGTTGACTTGTTAATTGTTGACCGACATAACCGCGAAAACCATCCGTACCAAAATATTTTCCCATGGATTAACTTTCAAAATGAGGTCTGTTTTCCATATAGTTGGCTAACGTTTGTTTAAACGTATCCAGGTAAACAGGCTCAAGTTGACCCCCATAAGTCAACGACAAACGACCAGACTCTTCAGAAACGACAATCGTCACGGCATCCGTCACTTCAGAAATACCAATCGCTGCCCGATGGCGTGACCCTAACTTACCTAATACTGGTTTCGTGGTTGGTTGATAATACACGTTGGCTGCCAAAATAAAACTTCCGCGAATGATGACCGCGCCATCATGTAATCTAGTTCCAGGATAAAAAATAGTGGTTAACATTTCTGAAGTGATGGGAGAATTCAAGGTCACACCATTTTTCATGTAGTCATCTAACTTGGTTGTACGTTCCAAGGTAATGAGGGCGCCGATTTTATTTTTCGACATAAATGAAACGGCGTCATAAATTAATTCGTAAATCATTTCTTTGTCATAGTTCACAATTCTTGTAGGATCTTCATTCTTACCAAATTGAAACATCTGATTGATTTTTGCTTTTAACTCCGTCGCGTTGACAACGACAAAAATATTGATCAAAATGACATACGTGGTAATGAGGATGATGGTTAAGATTGAAAGTTGCAAAAAGTAATAACTTAATAAAATAAATATTCCTAACAAGATGAAAGGGGCACTATACACTTTTCTTCTGACAAACAATAAAATATAAACACCAAAAAAAATCAAAGGTAAAGAAGCCAATCCAAACCCTATCCACTCGGTGATGGTGAATGTCATTAACATGAATTGAAATTGATTCATCTACATAATTCTATCAAATTTTTATTACTTCAAATAAAAAAACTGCGAAATCGCAGTTAATTTCATGTCTGGTGGATGCTGAGGGGATCGAACCCCCGACCTTCTGTACGTCAAACAGATGCTCTCCCAGCTGAGCTAAACATCCAAATACGCTGGTGCCGACGATAGGAATCGAACCTACAACCTACTGATTACGATTCAGTTGCTCTGCCAATTGAGCTACGTCGGCGCGTGGATTCCTATGTGAGCGCTAAATAATCATATACAACTTTTGATTTGATTTCAAGTTTAAAACTTTATGGATTGTCAATGTTTTCAAAAAGCGTATAATGGGTAAAGTTTAAAACTATGAAACTCCATCACCATCGGTTTTCAAGTATCTTTTGGCCCTTATTCATTGAGATTCTTTTCTCTGTTTTAGTTTCCATTTCTGACACCCTCATGTTGTATGCGGTTAGTCCGCAAGCCGTGGCTGCAGTTGGAACCTCAATTACTTACCTTAACTTTATCAATGTTGCGTTCATCATTTTATCGAATGGAACCCTTGCACTTTTTACTCAATATGCTGGGGCGAAGGAAGTTGAACTTACAAAAAAAGCTGCACTCATTACCATCAAAAGCAATTTATTCATTGCATTAGGAGTTACCGGTCTCATTCTCACGTTTTATCCATTTTTGATGAATCTCATCATTGAGGATGCTTCCATTGCTAATCTTGCAATTCAATACGGTTTGATTGTTGGTAGTGCCTCTATCTTTATCGCAATCAATCCTATTCTTGCGAATTATATGAGGGCGTTAGGACATGATAAGTCTCCAATGATTGCTAATTTAACCGCAAATATTGTAAATATCAGTCTTAATTATATTGCTATTTTTATTCTTGAACTCGGGGTATTCGGGGTTGCCTGGGCTACTTTTATCGCGCACTTTTTATCAACGGTCGTCTTAATCATTTTGGCCAATATTCATCTTCCTAAAGGGATAAGCGATTCTCTAGTATCTTCAAATATAATCTTAAAAGATTCAATTTATATCGGTTTACCTTCTGCAATTGAAAGTTTTGTCTTTCTAGGTGCGATGTCAGTGATCATCACTGTTTTAAACATTCTTGATCCTTCCGGGATTGAAGCCTCCGCCCGAGTGACGGTGGAGCATATTTCTAGATTTGCCTTCATTCCAGCAGCCGCTCTTGCTCATGCAACTGCCATCAAAACTGGTTTTTATGTTGGTGGAAAAAGTTATAAAAAGGCAGAAAATAGAATTATTAAAGCTGTTATGATGAGCGCCATCATAACCTTAATCCTTGGAGGTATCATTTTATTTTTTCCGAACCAAATCATCTCCATTTTTACGACCGCAGAAAATTTGAATGGCGAAGAACTTAATGAATTAATTCATGTGATTGAATCTATTCTTTGGATTAATCTGATTATCGAAGGAATTCGTGCGGTGAATGTAATTATCGGTGAATCCCTAAAAGTGACTGGAGATGCTTGGTTTATTGGGAAAGTATCCTTAGTTTCACTTTCATTATTTGCAATCGGTGGAACTTTACTTTTTACCATTGTATTTTCATTAGATATTTTTGGAATCTTTATTGCATTAGCCATTGATGAAACATTTAAATGTGCCATGTTTTCATATCGTTTAATCACCAAGAAGTGGACATCTCATACGTTAGTGATTCCCATTAAAACTCATTGATTTGGTCATGAAGATTGGCGCGCCCGGCACGATTCGAACGTGCGACCCCAACCTTCGGAGGGTTGTACTCTGATCCAGCTGAGCTACGGGCGCATTTCGAATGGTGCCTCCGGTCGGACTCGAACCGACATGAGCTCACGCTCGACAGATTTTGAGTCTATTGCGTCTACCAGTTCCACCACGGAGGCATCGAAGTAATTATACCGAGTCTGGAGACTATACTCAATCCTCTATATTACTTATAATCAAAGGAGGAGATCCGCAACATGAACATGACCTTATTGAATGAAAAAGGCCGATATTGGTTTGAAAATGATCGCAAACAACTCATCGGAGAAATTCGTTATCACTTGGATAACGACCATCGCTTCGTGGTCACCCATACCTATGTCGATCCAACTTATCGCGGACAAGGCATCGCGAATAAGCTCCTCGATCAAATCATTAACCAAGCCACCCAAGAAAAAAAATACATCTATCCGATTTGTTCTTTTGCAGTGAAAGTGTTACAACAGTCGCAATATCAACATCTATGGGACCCGAAAGAAGGTAATCCAGCCGGTGGGTCTTGCACGTGGATTAAGCGATAAAAAAACTCGGTGGTCAATCACCGAGTTTTTTCTTAGTTAGTTTTAAGCGAACTTATCGTAGTAGACATTCGCCTGTTTAATTTCGTGTTTATTCAAGACTTTGATACACGCATCAATCATCCCAGGTGAACCGCATAAATACGCTTCTGCTTCTTTTAAATCACCGGTCATTCGGTCGAGCACATCGGTGATGAGTCCGGTAGCACCTTCCCACTTATCTTCGGGTAAGGGGTTTGATAACGCAGGGATGTATTCGAAGTTTGGATATTCTTTGGCGAGTTGCATCATTTCTTGGGTGTAGTATAAATCGCGAACGGCTTTCGCCCCAAAGAAATAACGAACCTTGCGGGTCATACCTTGTTCTTTTAAACGAGCAAGAATCGAGCGAATTGGAGCTTTGCCCGATCCACCAGCGATGCAAACGATGTCGCGCTTGGATTGTTCTTGTAAGAAGAACGTGCCATAAGGTCCGGTGATGGTGACCTTATCGTTTTTTTGTAACGCATTAAAGACATAAGAACTTGCGGCGCCTTTGGGGACATAACGAACAATCATTTCAATGGAATTTTTGATGCTGGGATTCGAGGCAATCGAATAAGCACGAACCACGTCGATGCCTGGTACTTTTAATTGCGCGTATTGCCCTGGTTTAAAATCCATGACATTGGGAGAAATCAATTGAAAACGAATAAGTTTAATGTCATACGTTAGATCTTTAACTTCAGAAATAACGGTCTTATATTCTTTTGCAGATAGCATGCTTTCTGGGATTTGTACTTTCATGTTGCCTTTGACTTTAACTTGGCAAGATAAGCGAACACCTTTGGCAGCATCTTCTGGTTTGATAAATGCTAATTCAGTGGGTTTGATGTCACCGCCACCTTCGGTGACGGTGCACTTGCAGAAACCACAAGTCGCTTTACCACCACACGCAGAAGGAACAAAGATTTTTTGACTGGATAAAATATTGAGCAACGTCTCATCACTGGTCACAGGAATTTCTTTTTTTCCATTGACGAGGACAGAGCGAGCTGCATTGTTACCAAAGACCATGTCAAAAGCAACAATCATGAGCGTCACCACAAGCAAGACACCTAATAAAATCAGTGGGGTTGTAAAATCCATAAATTCTCCTTTAGGCTGTCACGTTAGCAATGCCGGTGAAACCGATGAATGCTAAAGCGATGATCCCTAATAAAATAAAGGCAATGCCTTTACCCATTAATCCTTTTGGTAAATCGGAACGAATAAACATTTTTTCGCGAATGGCAGCTAACAAGATAATCGCAATCATCCAACCAAATCCACTACCAAAGCCATAGACCGCAGTTTCTGCAAAGGAGTAATCACGGTTCACAAAGAATAACGAGACCGCAAGCACGATGCAGTTGACGGTGATCAATGGTAAGTAAATCCCAAATGAGCTATAAATGGCTGGTAAGTATTTTTCAATCAGAATTTCTAAGAATTGAACAGTGGTGGCAATCGTGATCATGAAGACGAGTAGTGACAAGTCTTCAGTGCCCGTGGTCTTTAAGAATTCATAGACTGGCCAGTTAATGACTGCGGTTAACCCAGTCACCAAGACCACAGCAATACCCATGCCTGTGGCGTTCTTCACGTTGGTGGAAATCGCAATCAAAGGACACATCCCTAAAATATAAACGAGGGCGATATTATGATTGAGGATAGAAGCAATAAACAATTCGATTAAGTTCATGTGATATCCCTTCCTTCCTATTTGCTTTCGTCAAATTGTTGACGATCGCGAATAAACCAAACAAACAAAGAAATGATAAAGAAGCCACCTGGCGCAAGGGCCATGATCGTCCATGGAACCCAATCTTCACCCATCACTGGCATATTTAAGAACGTGCCAAAGGCGAGGACTTCACGAATCGTGGAAGCGGCGATGAGCACAATCATGTAACCCATGCCTGATGCAAAGGCATCCACCAAGGCATATCGTGCAGGATTCTTCACTGCATAAGCTTCCGCACGACCCATGACGATACAGTTGGTGATGATTAAACCTACGTATGCCCCTAATTGATTGGCAAGAGCAGGGAAGTAAGCTTTTAAAAACATTTGGACGACAATCGTGAATGTAGAAATGATCACCATGTAGGTGACCATGCGAACTTGGGATGGGATAAAGTTACGAATCAATGCGATAAAGGCAGACGATGCCATGGTCACGAAGGTAACCCCTAACCCCATCGCGATGGCATTTTCAACTTTATTGGTGATGGCCAAGGATGAACAAATCCCTAACACCGCAATCGCAACTTGGTTTTCTAACCAAAAACCTTTTTTCAAGACATTAAAAGATTTGGTGTAATTAAGACGAGCAAAAAATTTCTTCATGATTAAGCTCTCGCTTCCCACACCAATCGGTGTGCTACATAAGCATTGTTTAAGATGATGTCAAATTGCGTGGAAGTTCTTGTGGCCCCGGTGATGGAGCGAACTTCATTGGTTGCTGCGGTCAAGACATCCAAATCTTTGATGATGTTGATGGCGTCATCGCCTAAGCCTATGGTCTTACCTTCAAAGGTATCTAGGTAAGCACGGGTGGCAACAATCCCGCCCAGCCCTGGGGTTTCTTCTTGTTGGAGAACAGAAATACGAACAATTGTCGTGAAATCATTTTCTAAAGAAAGCAATCCGATAATCGGACCCCAGACACCGCCACCAAAGGTTGGACCAAAACCGAACGTGATGGCACCACTTAATTTATCTTCATAGAAGGTGTAGGTGTAGTTGTCACCATCATATTCACCATCAACTGTGATCGTTTCCGTTGAGGTTTCAAACACATCGTGAATGTTGGTGAAATTAAATTCGACGCCGTGAGCGGTTAGAACCTCTGACTTTAGTAATGCATCGGCATTGGCGTCAATCAAACTATTGGTGATGGCACCTGTGCCAAATAATAATCCACCTGAAACGGTGCCAAGAATGCCAACAAACACCATCATTCGAACATATTTATTCACGTTATTTAACCTCCGCGGTCATGATTTGTGCCAAAGGCTTACGGGCAACCGCTGAATCAATTAATGGGGCAAGCACATTCATGATAATGGTTGAGAAGATAATGCCTTCTGGCCATGCGGCAAAGACGCGAATGAGTAAAGTAAAGAAGGCAAAGAGAAATCCGTAAATAAATTTACCAGCCGTGGTCACAGGTAAGGTTGGTTTATCCGTGATGATAAAGAAGGCGGCAAACATAACGGTGCCTACCATCACCGCAATGAAAGGATCATAAAATCCTTCAATGCCAGCGACTTGACCTAAGAATCCTAAACCAAGGAATGAAACGAGGAATGCCAAGGGTGCTTTCCAATCGATCACTCGAAGGGCCATTAAACCAATCCCAAATAGTACGATTAATCCCCGAGAGACTTCGCCAACCAAACCAGGCGCAGTGCCTAACAATAAATTCATGAAGGGATAGGTTGCCAAGACATCCACACCACGAGACCAAGTGATCACAGGGTTGGATGCGCCAACTAAACCGGTGACAGGATTTAACCATTCGGTATTTAAGTATTGTGGAAAGGAAATGGTTAAGAAGATAACGCCAACAACCGCTGGATTAAACACATACTTTGGATAACCACCAAACACCAATTTACCAAAGAAGGCACCAAAAGCAGCACCTACGGCAGCAATCCATAATGGGACGGTTGGAGGAAGAATCAGAATTAAAATCAAGGCATTGTATAACCAACCTTGATCAATTTGCTTACCACGAAAATAAGCAAAGATGATTTCAAAGATTAAATCAACAATGATGACAGTAAGCGCAAGAAACAAAATTTGAATCCCAAAAATAATCACGCCGGCGAGGACGAGTAACAACAATGAAAGATTTAACCATTTCATGTTGGTATCCATCGCTTTGAACTTCGTCACTTTCGGTTGGTTCATAAACAATGTAATCTCCTTTAGATTGAGCAAATATTTTTGCTCAAATGACCAAAAGGAATTATATCACTCAAGAAAAAAAAATAAAGGTGTTTACTGTTGAATTTGGTGCAGTCGAGGAGAGTCGAACTCCTACACCGGTGAAGGTACTAGACCCTGAATCTAGCGCGTCTGCCAATTCCGCCACGACTGCACATGGGTATTTTACTATAAAAGCGGTTTCAATGATGGTTTTTTAATTATTCGTATCACCCATCGATAGAAACAAGTCTTGATGATTTATGTCAGGTATTTGACAATCGATTGAACAAATTTTTCTAAATAGGTTTGGTCGACTTTATCAAAGCGGGCAAAAGTATAACTGTCAATATCGAGAACCCCAATCAGTTGGTTATTTTTCATCAGAGGAATCACAATTTCACTGTTGCTACCTTCATCACAGGCAATATGACCTGGGAACTTATGAACATCAGGAACGATCACTGTTTTTTTGGTTCGTGCGGCAAGGCCACAAACACCACGATCTAAGGTAATATCCACGCAAGCAACCTTGCCTTGAAAAGGACCTAAGTAAAGGGCGGTGCCATTGAATAAATAAAAACCAACCCACGACACATCACTCAAGGTTTGTTTGAGTAATGCAGAGAGATTGGCATACAAGGAAATTGGTAATTGCTTATCTGCAACTAATCCTTTTGTTGCTAACAAGACGGTTTCGTATTCTTGTTTTTTTTGCATTATTTCATTTCCTCTTTACGTAAGACTCTAAAATCAACATGGCAATAACCATTGGGGTTTTTATCTAAATAATCTTGATGATACGTTTCTGCATCATAAAAACCTCGAAGCGATTGAATTTCTAAAGCGATTCTTTTTTTATATTGCGGTTGTCTTGATAAGACAAATTTTTTGGCGGCCGCTTCGTCTTTTGGATCTTGGAAATAAACCCCACTTCGATATTGAACCCCTTCATCATGACCTTGCTTATTCACGGAGGTTGGATCAATGATTCTAAACAGATGATCCATTAATGTTTCTAGGGTAATCACTTTTTCATCATACTTAACGAGCACTGCTTCGGCATGGGTTGCTTTTTCATTGCATACTTCTTCATACGTTGGGTTGGCGTAATTACCATTCGCGTAGCCAACTTGGGTATCGCTGACCCCTTTTAATCGTTTGTAATAAGCTTCCACGCCCCAAAAGCAACCACCGGCTAAAATAATTTGTTTCATAAGTTTATCCTTTATTGACACTCTTATTATAACGAAATTAAAGTAAGTTTATCTTTGGATGCTTGTTATAATCTTCATGAGGAGACACAACCATGGTCATCAAAGATACGTTAACGCTAAGAAACGGTGTCGTGATTCCCTTGCTTGGTTTTGGTACATGGCAGATCAAAGACGGGGAAGAAGCATATGCGTCAACCTTGGCCGCCCTTGCTGCAGGTTATCGTCATATTGATACGGCAGCAGCCTATCGAAATGAAAGTTCTATTGGTCGAGCAATCAAAGATTCTGGGATTCCCAGAAAACAACTTTTTATCACGACTAAATTAGAATCTCACCTTAAAAATTATGAACAAACGTTTGTGGAGTTTGAACAATCGAGACGACGTCTTGGTTTAGATTATATTGATCTGTATTTAATTCATGCCCCTTGGCCATGGAGTGAATGGCAAACCAATCCTGATTATAGTCAAGGAAACATTGCCGCTTGGAAAGCCATGGAAAAACTATATCAAGAAAAAAAGGTTCGTTCGATTGGCGTGTCTAATTTTGAGATTAGTCATTTAGAAAAACTTTTTCAAGGCATTGATCTTCTTCCGCATGTCAATCAAATTGCCTTATGGATTGGTCGACCGCAAAAAGCAGTCCGAGCCTTTTGCAGTGAAAAAGAAATTGCCATTGAAGCGTATTCACCTTTAGCAACAGGACGAATTTTTAAATTAGATTTATTACACACGCTCGCCAAGAAATACAAGAAAACTCCCGCACAAATTGCGATTCGCTTTACCGTTGAGTTGGGAGCAATTACCTTACCAAAATCCACGAACCCCTCGCGCATCATCGAAAATGGTGAACTTGATTTTAAACTTGAACGCGATGATCTACATGCCTTGCTTGAATTAGAAAACTTACATTATCGATAAAAATGAAAACCCTTCGATTCAGAAGGGTTTTTTCTTGCAAAATTGGTGGAGCTGACGAGGATTGAACTCGCGACCTCCTCCATGCCATGGAGGCGCTCTCCCAGCTGAGCTACAGCCCCAAATTGCTTTTATACTTTACCAAATATTACCTAACAATTCAATCTTAGAAAATATTGACAAGGGCAAACAAAAACACCAAGAAAATTCCAATAGGCATTGTTATTGAGGAACAGCATCTTCAAATTGGAGTATATTATCAGTTAAAATTTTTTTTGATGACGTATTAAAATTGATTTAATCTTATTGAATGGGGATGAAGTTATAAATAATGCTTTTTTAATTTAAAAACATACCTAGGTATGTATTTATCTACATTGGCGCGGTTGAGACGATTCGAACGTCCGACTTTCTCCTTAGGAGTGAGATACTCTATCCACTGAGTTACAACCGCATTGGTTCTATTTTAACAAGATTAGCGAAGAATTACATCCAACATCAACAAACTTACCAACAACAAAATCGGTCCAAATATCAACCCAAATTTTAGAAATTGTCCAATCCCATAGGAGACTTGTTTGGTTTGTAGGACATTCATCCACATGAGTCCTGCCAATGCGCCAACTGGCGTCATCATCGCCCCTAAATTGGAACCAATGATGGAGGCATACACTGCTTGAAGTTGAAATTGAGGTTGTAAACGAATCAATGATTCAAACCATAAGCTCATCGGGATATTGTTGATGACATTGGCCATCAAGAAACTGGATACACCAAAAGAAAATGTGGGTGACGTTGATTGGAAAAGGGTGGCAACGGTTTGTGTCCAATCCGCAAGACCCATGGCCTTCACCAGGATGGCCATGCCTAAGAAAAAAGGAATGAAGGAATAAGGTAGTCGACGAATGGTTCTGGCCATCAACAGGGTCTTGGGATATTTTAGAGTGACCAAGATCACAAGTAAACTTGCGGCAAACAAGGTGACGACATCCATACTTACGCCAAGTGGTTTTGCTAACGCCATCATCAAAATGGCAACCCCAAGGATGGTGATTCCGATTCGATAACTAGGGTGAGGTAATTGAATATCTAGCTTGACTGGATTGATGGGTTTGTTTAATGCTGATTGAAAGATCAACACAAGTAAACCGTAACTAACAACGCCAGTCAATAACGTGGGTAGAAACATCACCGTGGCATAATCCAAAAAAGAAATGTTAAACATCGAGGCTAAATAAATATTGGTGGGATTACCAATCACCAACAACATACTCCATGTATTGGCAGCGACAAATTGACTGACCAAAAAAGGAATGGGAGAAATCCTTGTATGTTTTGCAAAATAAATCATGAAAGGAGTGAGGGTGAGAATCACAATGTCATTGGCCGTCAACATGGTTGAGATTGAGACAATCACAAACCAAATGAAGAATAATCGACGTTGGGAGTGACCAGCTTGATTCATCGCTACATAAGCAAGATATTGAATATACCCAATATCATCCAAGTAAATTGCCATTAATGTGAAAGAGAAAAATAGCCCTAAAATTCTTAATGGATTCATCTCGGAGGAACCAGTCCATGCATCAAGCAAGAAGGCGAAATCAAATCCAACCAAAACCCAAATCATCAACGCCCCTAGCAAGATGATGACCCAGTACGTTTGGCCTCGAACTTGACCTACTTGCCAATGAGAAAACCACTTGAGACTAAGCATCATCAAGATCAAAGTACTGGCGATCACGATTGAATAAATCATCGCCTTTATTATACCGATAACTCGAATAAATCAATTTGAATTAAAAAAAGGTGATATTCATCACCTTCACGTTGAGTCATGGTCGGGATGATGGGATTCGAACCCACGACCTCTTGGTCCCGAACCAAGCGCGCTACCAAGCTACGCCACATCCCGAATCAATTCATTTTACCTATTTCATCATCAAATGAAAACAAAGAAACAGTTTCATCTGCTTCCATGGCTTGGAAGACACCAGCAGCTTTTAATTTATCAATATTCGTCGTGGAAAGTTTGCTACGGTTGCTGAGATCTTTGGCACTGGTAAATGGTCGTTCAAGTCTCGCTTGAACCACTGATAAAGCAGCATTGCTCCCAATCCCATCCATGATGGTAAAGGGAGGAATCAACCCTTGGCGTGTTTCATCAATCACAAAGACTTCTGCTTGCGACTTTTCTAAATCCAACGGAAGGATTTGATACCCTCGTTCCTTCATTTCTAAGACGTTCATCAACGTTACTTCCAGATCAGCTTCTTTGGGTGAAAGTTTCTTTTTTAAATTACTCTTTTGGTTTTTATACCGTTGAAGTTGTTGAAAAACTTCTTTGGTGGATAAACGCATCATCGTGTAGTCATACTGTTTTGAACGCAAAGAAAAATACGTTGCATAGTAAGCAAGCGGGTGATGCACTTTAAAATACGCCACCCGTACGGCCATCGTCACATACGCCACCGCGTGGGCTTTGGGGAATAAGTATTTGATCTTGTTGCATGATTCAATATAAAATTCAGGCACATGCACCGACCGCATGAGCTCGGCATAATCTTTGGTTAATTTCTTACCCTTACGCACATCTTCCATGATTTTAAAGGCAATCAAGGCGTCTATGCCCTTCGAGATTAAATACGTCATGATGTCATCTCGGCAGCCAATGACCTCATCCACGGAGGCAACTTTATCGGTGATCAAATTTCTCGCGTTGCCATTAAAAACATCGGTCCCGTGAGCTAATCCAGAAATAATCACCAAGTCATTAAAGGTTTTAGGATTGATGACATTTAAAATATCCATGCCTAGATTGGTGCCAAATTCTGGTAACCCCATCGCGCCATTGACCATGTCTGAATACTTTTCTTTTCGTTTTAAGACGTCATCACTGGCAAAGCAGCGAAGCGCGTCCGGATCATTTAGAGGAATATCATCAATCTTTAATCCGGTTAAATCCGCATTCATTTTTAACGCCATCGGATCGACGTGACCTAACATATCAAACTTCAATAATGAGTCATGCAAGGAATCAAAGGCAAAGTGGGTGGTGATGATGTTGGTTTCTTGGTTATCCGCAGGCCGTTGAATCGGGGTGAAATCATACACACTATATTCTTTAGGGACAACGACAATCCCCCCAGGGTGTTGCCCCGAGGTTCTTCTAACACCTTCTGCTTTTTTTGCCAAATAAACAAGGGAAGCTTGTTTGATTTTACTAACATCTTGACCGATGGCTTCAAAGTAACCTTTGACATACCCATACGCAGTTTTTTCTGCCACGGTTTCAATCGTACCCGCGCGATAGACTTGATGATCTCCAAGCAACACCTTGGTGGCCTCATGCGCAAGGGATTGATAATCTCTTGGAAAATTTAAATCGATATCAGGAACTTTGTTGGCATTGAATCCTAAGAAGGTTGCAAAGGGAATATTTTGGCCATCACTCTTAAGGACATGACCACAGTCCGGGCATAATTTAATGGGTAAATCAAAACCAGATTTAATCGTAGGTGCTTGAGAAAATTCAACCCACTGGCAACTTGGGCAATAATAATGCGGTGGTAAAGGATTCACTTCCGTGATGCCTGCCATCGTCGCGGCAAACGAACTACCCACCGATCCACGTGAACCAACAATAAAGCCTTTTTGATTCGCTTCAGCGATGATTTTACTGGTGATGTAATAGATCACCGCGTATCCCGATTGAATAATCCCATTCAATTCTGTGGTGAGGCGTTCTTCAATGAGCGTAGGCAAAACCTTGCCATATTGTTGATGAGCTTTCGTAAAACAAATCTCTTTGAGCATCGTGTCAGCCCCTTGAATGGTTGGGGTTCTTAACACCGTTTGAATCGGTTCCATTTTTTCAATCATCTTCGCGATCGCCACGGGGTTATCAATGACATAGGTTTGAGCTTGTAAAGGATCTAACCAAGAGAATGCTTTTAACATCTCTTCGGTAGAACGATAATGTTGCTTAGGATTTTCAAAAGCTGGTAAGTCTTTTCGATAATAAGGATTCATCGGGTGATTCACACCTTTGAGTCCTTTGGCAAAAATATAAACATCACGAATCATGTGATCGTCAGGATTGACGTAATGAACATCCCCTGTCGCGACGACCATCTTCTTGAGTTGGGTGGCAACATGAATGATTTCTTTCAATAATGTTTTCACCATGGTCAAGGATGGTAGGACACCTGTGTGCACTAAATAATCGTATTGCTCCAACGGTTGAATCTCGATAAAGTCATACATGCCAATGACTTTTTCTAACGCTTCTCGTGAACCAGTTTTGGCGATTTCAAAGACTTCACCATTGAAACAAGCTGACCCTAGCAGGAGGTGTTCCCGATGGGATAACAGTAAATCGCGTGGGGTTCTGGGTAGATCGGCAAAATAGTCCAAATGACTTTTGGACACCAAGGTATACAGTGCTTTTAACCCTTTGGTATTTTTAGCTAACACGGTGACGTGATAACTTCTGAGATTTTTTGATAAGGTGTTGACTTGATTCAGTGAATTTAAATCTTGATGGGATTGAATGTTATGGTCCAGTCTAATTTTATCTTTGAGGGTTTGCCAAATCATCACCAAGACTTCCGCATCATAAATCGCTCGGTGAGCTTTGTCTTCTTCATAGGTAATCCCTAATCGCTTGGCAAGTGCGCCTAATCGATGACTATTGGCCTCTGGGTATAAATAACGAGATAACGTTAAGGTGTCAATCACCGGCGGGGTGAAGCTCAACCCTAATCGGGATAGACTAGCGACCATGAATCCCATATCAAAAGGCGCGTTATGCGAAACCACAATCGCGTCTTTAAAAAACGTGAGGATGTCTTGGTGAATCGAATCAAACGTGGGTTGATCGTTTAACATCGCCATGGTGATACCACTCACCTCACTCGCAGACGCCGACATGACCACGTCCTTCGGATGAATGAGTAACGATAATCGATTGATGATTTCTCCACGTCGAACGCGAATCGCGCCAATTTCAACAATGCGGTCATACCGAGACGATAACCCTGTGGTTTCTAAATCGAAGATGACATAATCGGTATCTTGAAGTTGGATTGGCCTTGGATTCATGATGTGGGCAATGGTCTCATCAATCATGTAAAGCTCCGCACCATAAATCATTTTTAGGCCATGTTTTTTTGCAGCCGCTTGGGCTTCAGGATAGCCTTGAACAACCCCATGATCGGTGATGGCAATCGCCTCATGGCCCATATGTTTTGCCAACGCACAATAAGCATCAATATCGCCAACCCCATCCATCGTCGACATTTTTGTATGCAAATGAAGTTCCACTCGTTTTTGCGGATGTGCGTCTTCACGCATAGGAAGCGGAGGAGCCTTCACACATTCTTTGGCGTAGATTCTCGGTTCTTGGCTTAATTGGTCAAGGGCGACACCGCCTCGAATACGAACGCGGTCACCATCAACCAACGCATTCGCAAAACTTAAATCAATGTCACAGTCCTTATCATTGATGCTGGCAAGAATGGCATCTTCACCTTCTGCCATGACAAAGCGAATCACTAAATTCCCATTGAACTCTCTTCGGAATAAATTATAAATGGTTCCAACCACTTCCACATGGCCACTATTCAGTTTGATATCTTTGATGAGGGTCGCTTGATAGTCACCCTTTTGTCTTAGTTTTCTTTTTGCTTCAACGTTGATTTGTTGTTTGACATCTTGTTCATAACTTAATGCAAGTTGGGTTTCAGCTTCTTTGATGCGTTCCACATGTTCGCGAATGAACACATCATCATCTTCTTGTTCTTGGCGCGATTCGATCACAGCCTTGACATGTTCTTGTAACTGATCAACTTTTTGTTGATTGACCTTAGGTTGACTGGCATTGATTTTATGTTTAAAACAGAGTGGATAATGAATAAACATGAGCAAATCATTGAACTGGGTCCACATGGTTTTTTCTTGTTCAAAGGCATTGGCGTCCGCATACACAAGGCGAATCGATTCCGCATTGATCACAGGAATACGGGGATAGGGTTGGCGATATTGTTGCTGGTACCAATCAAGGAATAGTTGGAAAATACTATCCATAGAAGCGGCTTGGCGGTACGTAAACGTGAAATGACTTGGGTAATTGAGTTTGGTCATACCCGCTAAAAATGGTTCCAGTTGCGGATAAGTCCATGGGGTATCCTTGGTGATGACCATATCCCATTGCTGAGGAAGCAATGGATTTTTGGTGACTGCCTCAAAGGCAAGATCAAAACCAGTAGGATCGTCAATCCCGAGACTTTGTAAAAACCGAACCATCTTCTCGTGCATGTTAGAGGACCAGGACCAACGCGAGGATATCTTTGATTAATAAGAACACCATTAAGCTCATGAGAATAAAGAAACCAATCACCGAAATAGCATTCTTGATTTGACTTGGTATTTCTCTTTTAAACATACCTTCAATGGTGATCACTAATAAATGCCAACCGTCTAATCCAGGAAATGGAAGTAGATTAAAGACCGCAAGATTGACCGAGATCAATCCCCATATAAAAATATAAGACCCTAACCCAAGGTTATTCAAAATGGAAGATGTGGTGGAAAAGATAGCAACAATTCCTCCGACTTGGTCAAGGTTTTGTCCTTGGAATAAATTAATGACGGTATCCACCATTAACGTCACCCCTCGCCACCAATCGCGTCCTGCTTCCGCGATGGCCTCGACAAAGGTGTAATCGGTCATGATCACATAAAATCCAATCCCTAAAGGTTCTAAACCAAACCCATCCTCGGTGGCAATCGCATCCAGGCGAATCGTCACTTGTCTTTCGGTAAATGTCGTTGCATTGTCATAGATTCGAACAGGCAGTTGAAACTCAACAAAGTCATTCAGACCATCGACAGCATAAGCGACGAACGTGCCATCGACAACCTTGCCAATCTTGAGCAAGGTGGATAACGTGTCTTCATACGTTTCAAAATCATTGATATAAAGTTGATAAGTATCCACACCGAGTTCGGTGGTGACAGGAATACTCCCGTCATTTAAAGGGGCAAAGACAAGCACTTCCCCATTTTCAATTCCCGCTTCGGCAGCAACCGAGGTTTCTGTGATCACCATTTGGTTGGTGAGTGTCCGTTGGGTAAATCCCCAATTCGATGCAAAAAATAAGACAAAAGCAAGGACCAAGTTCAAGATGATCCCCGCGGATGTGACCATCGCACGTTTGGGTTTAGAAATCCCTAATAAACTACGTTCAAAGGGGACATTTAAATCTGCGCCACTGACTTCTTCCCCAACCATGGCAACATAACCACCTAATGGAAAAGCTTTCAGGGAGTATTTGGTTTCACCCTTAGTCCAAGAGAATAAGACAGGACCAAAGCCAATGGAAAACTCTCTGACATAGACATTAAACGCTTTGGCCACTAAAAAGTGACCGAGTTCATGAATCAGGATGAGGATGCCTAGCGATAACAGAAATAACACCGTCGATAGGATTGCTTGCATAAGTCACCTCCAAGATGATAAAAAGACTATCTTATTTTAACAAAAATCAATGTCATTGGTTGACTTTAAATCGGTAAGGGATAAAAGAAGTCAGAAAGCAATGAAATAATGAGCGCAACAACCAAAACCACCATGGAAAAAGAATCAATGCGATCGAGTAGTCCACCATGTTCGCCCAACAAATTAGAGAAATTTTTAATTCCGTATTCGCGTTTGATAATGGAGAACGTAAAGTCTCCTAAGGTCGCAATCAAAGGCATCACCAGGGAAATCATCAAGATCCAATACCATTGATCAAGGGTTAGAAATGGTAACAAGGGTGTCCCCAACATGGCGACAACAATCGCAAAGGTGAAGGAAACAAAGAAGGAGACGACAACCCCTCCAAAAAAACCTTCCCAAGTCTTATTTTTAGAAACCCTGACGTTCATCTTATTTTTACCAAAAAAAGTCCCAATCAAATATGCGCCAATATCGGTAAAGAACGTTCCCATGGCCACATACAATAATAGGAGTGAATCTGCAATCAGCGACCTTGGTTCATTAAAAATAAATTCTGGATAAAATCTTAAGAATAAAAAAGCTTGAAAACTTAACGAGAGTAATATCGCCATGGTAATTAAATAGGTTGCGTCTTGAACTTTAAAACGCACGTCAGTAATTGAAGAGAAAAATAGGGTTGCCACCAACACCGTTAAGATGGATGTTGGTAATTCCAATTGATTCAACCCAGTTGCAAATGACCATTGATTAAAATTAAAACCAACGTTAATGATGTTATTGATAAGAAAAATATAAAAAATCATTCCTACCATCATCAAATAAACAAAGATGCGAATCAGAAACGGATAAATGTGATCAATTCTTACCGTAAGGATTTCATGGGTGGCAAACAACAACCCAATCAACGCAAATAAAACAATCAACCAATTGCCAATGATAATTGAGGGGATTGCAAAAAGTATTAAAACCAAAGAAACAAAAACCCTATTGGAAAACTTCTTTTGAAATTCTGGTTGAAGATTATTCATAGTTTACCAAACCTACGTTGGCGTTCTTGATAGGTTTCTATCACCTGTTGCAAATCTGCAGCCTTAAAGTCAGGCCATGATTTGGTGACAAAGACTAACTCGGCATAAGCAATTTGATAAAGCAAAAAATTTGAAATACGTTGTTCACCTGAAGTTCTCACCAAGCAATCCACCGGTGGTAGAATCGCGGTATCCAAAAATTGATGAAAGGTCATCGGGGTGATGTCTTCTATTTTGATGAGGCCATTTTGAACTGCCTTGATGGCCTTTTGAGTGGCCCGAACAATTTCATCTTGGCCGCCATAGTTAACACAAATGTTTAAGGTATATCGCTGATAAGATTTGGTGTCTTCCATTGCTTTCAGAAGTAACTTTTGCGTTGGTTGAGGTAACCCTTCCATTCGACCGGAAATCACCAAACGAACTTGATCATCATGCAATGTTTTTAGATATTTACTCACAAATTCATTGAGTAATTGAAACAACCCTTTGACTTCGAGTTCTGGTCTTGACCAATTTTCAGTGGAAAAAGCAAACAAGGTTAAATAAGGGATGTTCATCGATTTTGCTTCTTTGGCAATCTCGAGAACCCTTTTTGCCCCTTCTTCATGTCCTTTTAACCGAGGTAACCCCTTGGCTTTTGCCCAACGACCATTGCCATCCATGATGATCGCAAGATGGTTTAAAGGAGGCTGATGTGTTTCTTTTTCCTTTAATTTTTGCATATCTAAATTATACAACTTCCCCCAAGTCTATTTTCAACTCATTTTACTATAACGTAAGGATTTCTTTTTCTTTTACTAAATAGGAGGCATCGATTTGGGCGATGATTTGATCATGAACTTTGGTCATGTCTGCTTCAATACGTTTTCTTAAATCTTGTGTGTATTCTTCATCGGTGACCATCGCGAGGAAATCTTTGCGAACATTACGAATGGCAACTTTAGATTCTTCCGCCATTTTTTTGGCTTGTTTTGCTAGATCTTTGCGGCGATCTTCGGTCAGTGCTGGCAATTGTAATCTCACCACATCCGCTTCGGCAATAGGATTGATGCCTAATTCAGCTTTGTTGATGGCTTCAACAATCGCTTTAATATCTGATTTGTCATATGGTTTGATGAGCAATTGTCTTGGTTCAGGTACGGCAATGCTGGCAATTTGATTGATCGCCGTGGGTTCTCCATAATAATCCACCATCACCCGGTCTAGTAAGGAGGCATTGGCCCGACCGGTTCTTAAGGTGTTGAATTGAGCAAGGAGGGCAGCAATTGTTTTTTCCATCGCAGTTTTGGCTTCTAAGGCAATCGCTTCCATTTACTTGGCTCCTTTTTGAATCGTGGTTCCAATGGATTGGTCTTTAATCACTTGAAGAAGATTCTTGGTGTCCTTCATGTCAAAAACGCGAATGACAATTGGGGAATCTTTGATCAGGGATACGGCGGTTAAATCCATCACGGCTAACTTTTTATTGAGCATTTCATCAAAGGTTAAATGTTTAATTAGTTTTGCATTCGCATTGACTTTTGGATCGCTATCATACACTCCGGAAACCCCGTTTTTAGCCATAAAGATTGTGTCCGCGTGAATTTCCATAGCGCGTAGTGACGCCGTAGTATCGGTGGAAAAATAAGGACTTCCTGTCCCCCCTGCAAAGATCACCACCCGACCTTTTTCTAAGTGACGAATCGCCCGGCGACGAATATAGTTTTCCGCGACTTGTTCAACATGAATAGAGGATAACACACGGCATTGAACGCCTTCATTTTCTAAAGCACTTTGTAAGGCTAAAGAATTGATGATGGTGCCTAACATGCCCATGTAATCAGCAGTGGACGATTCGATGCCAATCGATTTGGCTAATTTTCCACGCCAAATATTGCCAGCCCCAATGACCACAGCGACTTCAAGGCCTTCGCCTTGGATCGTCTTGATGGCCTTGGCAACGGTGGACAAATGAGTAGCCTCAAGAATAGTTTTTTCTTGCGTGTTTGCTAACGCTTCCCCAGATAACTTGATGACGATTCGTTTCATGTTTCCCTCCATGGTTTATCAAAAAAAAAACACTCTTAATGAGTGTTTTTAACTTGTGACATGACTTCACTTGCGAAATCAACAATCTTCTTTTCAATCCCTTCGCCAACTTTATAACGGGCGAATTGAATGGCTTTCATTTTGTTTTTATCTAAGAAGACTTTGGTGAGTTCTTCTGTTTCTGAAAACATAAACGGTTGCATATCTAAAGAAGATTCTTTAAACATGGTGTTCACTTTACCTTCAACAATTTTACTTAAAATTGCTTCTGGTTTGTTGGCGTACTTAGGATCTTGCTTCACTAGATTCTTTTGCTTTGATGTTTCTTCTTGAATCATCGAAGCAGAAACCGACGCAAAGCTTGGATAAAGTGGATTGCGGTCCGTGATGTGCATGGCGAGTTGATCGGCTAAGGTAATATTCCCACCTTCAACAAGCACTAAACTAGACACTGCACCATTCATATGAACATAGTGACCAAAGACTTGATTGGGTTGTTTTTTGATGAGGGTAAAACGACGTAGCGTTAACTTTTCCCCGATTTTGACGGTTGCTTCGGTATAAAGCTTTTGTGTTAAAGCAATCGCTGCGTCTAAGGTTGCTGGTTTGGAGGTCAACAACATGGCCGCTGTATCGTTGATAAGTTTACGAAAAGCATCACCGCGAGAGACGAAGTCTGTTTCACAGTTCACTTCAAGAATTAAGGCAAGTTGAGGTTGAAGGTAAACTAGAGATAAACCTTCAGCAGCAATGCGGTCAGCTTTCTTAGCCGCTTTGAGAACACCTTTTTCATGAAGCCATTTGGTGGCCTTTTCAACATCCATGTTGGATTCAAGGAGTGCTTTTTTGCAATCCATCATCCCAGCACCAGTGCGTTCTCTAAGTTCTTTAATCAGAGCAATGATGTCCGCCATGTTTATTCTTCCTTCGCTTCAATCTTTGGTTTGCGTGGCGCTCTTGGTTTTTTTTCAACCGTTGGTTCAGCTGCTACAACAGGTGCAGTTTTCACTGGGACTGGTTGGGCAACCACAGGGGCTGCTGCTGGGGTAGGCGTGACGCTAACAGGTTGAGCGGTTGGCGTTGAACTTGGCGTTGACGTTGAAGTTGAGTAGCTGCGTGATTGATAAGAGGAACTCGACCCATGAGAACTATGGGAACGATAGTCAGACCGTGGTCCATAACTACGATCTTGAGGTTTGGTTGCTTCTTTTAAAGCAGCAATCTTGGCAATAAATTCATCATCCTTGGTGTAAGCGACCACGGTGACGCCACCTTTGGCTTCCACAATCGCATCCGCAATGGTTTGAACGATTAATCGAACTGAACCAATCGCGTCGTCGTTGCCAGGAATTGGATAATCCACTAAATCAGGATCACAGTTAGTATCAGTGATCGCAAATACTGGAATGTTTAACTTCCGAGCTTCCGCGACCGCGTTATGATCAATGGTAGGATCGACGACAAAGACTGCTTTTGGTAAACCACGAATTTCTTTAATTCCTTCAAGGTTCTTTAAAAGTTTATCTTTAATCTTACGTAATCCGTTGGCCTCTTTCTTGGCTAATAAATCCAAGGTGCCATTGGCTTCTTGTTGTTCTAAATCTTTTAAGTAACGAATCCGACCTAAAATGGTCCGGAAGTTCGTTAACGTTCCACCTAACCAACGCGTATTAATATAGAAGGATCCGGAACGGAGTGCTTCTTCTTTAATCACGGATTGGATTTGCTTTTTGGTACCGACAAATAAAACGGTGCCTTTGTTGGTGATGATTTCTTTTAATTTAACGTAGGCTTCTTCAATTTTGGTGACGGTCTTTTTTAAGTCAACGATGTAAATCCCACGGTCGGAAGTATAAATAAACTTCGCCATTTTTGGATTCCACTTCCGCATTTGATGTCCGTATTGGACCCCAGCTGCAGCGAGCTTTTTCATCGAAATAATCGGTTCTGTAGAGGATCGAACGACTTCTTGCATCGCGTCTTTTGTTTCAGCAATGACTGCTGCAGGTAAAACGCCTTCCTTTTTTTGTTCACTCATGGGTGAAACCTCCTATTTGTTGTGCCTCCATCACTTCTGACAACCGCCCTAACCGTGGTTAGACATGGTAGTTGAATTCATGATGTGTGTTGTCTCTAACTTTCGCTAGAGCAGGGTAATTTTAGCACAAATGGTAACAATATCAAATGAATTTTACTTCTTTTTATAGGCACGTGGATGGGCCAAGCGATATTCCTTTTGTAAGGCTTCTCGGCTGACATGCGTGTAGATTTGGGTTGTGTTGATCGTGGCATGGCCCAAAAGCTCTTGAATGGTCCTTAAATCCGCCCCATTATCCAGCAATTGCGTGGCAAACGTATGTCTTAACTGATGGGGATGCATATGAAGGTCAACCCCTGACCGCCTTGATAATTGGGCAAGGATATACTCTAACCCTCTGACCGTTAACGATTTGCCTACATGATTTAAGAACACATGAGAAGTTAACTGCTCAGAGGAAAGACCTTGGATTAAGACAGGACGAACATCCTTGAGGTATAAACTGATGCTTTGTTGGCAAGGTTTGGTGATGGGGACAAGTCTTTGTTTATTGCCTTTGCCAAGCACGCGCAACATCCGTTGCCCTAGATTGACATCTTGCATGGTTAAGCCAACGACTTCACTGGCGCGTAGTCCAGACCCATACATCAATTCAACCAAGGCCAAATCTCTCATCATCAAGATGGAGGCTTGATCAAAAGGTTGATTCAAGACTTGGTGGATGTGCGGTTCATCAATCGTTTTCGGTAAAGGTTTACTTACCTTAGGAGAGTGAATCAAGGCAAAGGGGTTGATCGATAAGACCCCGGCATCAATATAAAATTGATAAAAATGTTTTAAGGTTGCGATGCGACGTTTTAAGGTGATGGGTTTTAAACCATCTTGCAGTTGCGACGCCAAAAAAGCCCGAGCCTCCAACACATGGATGCGATCAAAGAGAGTGGATTGGTCATGAAGATAGCGAAAGAAAATGATTAAATCATGTTCATAAGACGCCACGGTTTGAGAAGAAAATTTCCTTGTGTGTGTTAAGTAATCTAAAAAATCTTGAATCGGTTTATTCACAACTACATTATAAAGCGATTATGCTTTTTTGGTTTTTTTAGCTTTTGGCGTTTTCGCTACTTGATCTGTTTTCGCAGCTTTTTCTGGTTTCGCTGCTTTGGCGGATTTTGCGGATTTTTTAACTGGACGTTCTTTCAGGACAATCACCGTGCCATCGATATTTTCTAAATGTCGGCAGCTAGGAAATCCTGAGCAACCCACAAATGGACGTCCACCTCGTTTGGCAAAACGCTTGATGAGTGGTTTGCCGCATAATGGGCAGTCTTTACCGATCGGTTCTGCAACTGTTTTTTTCGATTGGAATACACCTTTGCCATTGCCATCTTCTTGATCTTCACCTTCAGAAGGATTTTCTTTAATCCATGGTAAAGGCACATCACTAGAAACAAATTTACAGGTTGGGTATTTGTTGCATCCTAAGAAGACACCAAAGCGAGAACGACGAGGAACAATGGTTCCAACTTTGCAAGTTGGGCATGACCCATAAAAATGCAAAGCAGGATCATCACTTGGTAAATCTCCGGCTAATTCATATTGGGCTTTGAAGTGCGTATAAAAATCATTTAATAAATCTAGACGTGTGACTTCCCCATCTTTGACTTCATCTAACTTGAGTTCCATGTCCGAAGTATAGGTTGGGTTAATTAAGTATTGGAAATAGGTCATTAAATATTTCATCGCCGCATGCGCTTCCGGATTTGGATAAAGCGTGTGACTCTTGACACTGACATAATGATGATCTTTTAAACGGGCAATGGTGGCAGCATAGGTCGACGGACGACCGATGCCTCGATATTCCATTTCTTGAATCAGTTTTGCTTCCGAGAATCGTGAAGGTCCTGAGGTGGCATGTGGTTTGAGTTCTTTAAACACCAAGGGAAAACTTTGACCTTTGAATAATTGAGGTAATTGGCTTCCTTCATCGTCTTCAACCACTGGATAGGCTTTGGTATACCCTTCAAAGGTGACTACCGACCCTTGGGCTCTAAAGGTAAAATCTCCACCTTTAAACGTGTAGGTGGTGACATCATATTTCTTTGGGGTCATCAGCGATGCCAGTGCGCGTGAATAAATCAAACGATATAACTTTAATTGATCGGTGGTTAAATAAGCCGCCATCATTTCTGGGGTTCTGGTGATGCTGGTGGGGCGAATCGCTTCGTGAGCATCTTGGCTTTGAAGAATCGCCGTCTTGGATTTAGGCTTATCTGATAAATAGTCTTGGCCATAGGTGGTTTGAATAAACGATGACGCTTCGGCAATAAACGTATCGGATAAGCGATCCGAGTCCGTACGAATATACGTGATTAAACCAACGTTTTCATCCCCAATGGTCACCCCTTCATAAAGGCCTTGGGCGACGGATTGTGTACGTTGAGGCGAAAATCTTAAATCCTTATGGCTGCTTGCTTCTTGTTGTAAGGTGGAGGTTCGGAAAGCGGCTTTGGATTCTTTCTTTTTAGAGGTGATCAATACTTCTTGTAAGGTTAACGCTTGAGGAAGTTTATCGATAAACGATTGAGCAATTGCTTCGGTAGAGATAGGAATGATTTTACGGTAACCGCTAGGATCGGTTTTATCATCGGTGTTTTTTAACACTTGTTGTTGAAAGGCTACCAGTTCTAAAGGTAAAGGTAGTTTTGGGGTGGTGAGTTCAGTTTCAATCGTGAAATACGTTTGGGGATGAAAGGCAAGCACTTCCATTTCTCGTTCAATCACAAATCGAAGGGCAACGGATTGGACGCGACCACCGGCAGGGGCATAGACTTTTTTATTAAGAATTTTCGAAAGCATAAAACCAACAATACGGTCTAAGATACGGCGAGCTTCTTGGGACATGACCATGTCCATATTGATTTTGCGTGGCTTACTCAAAGCATCAATAATTTTTTCTTTGGTGATTTCATAAAATTCAATACGATCAGTTGTTGCAACATCTAATTTTAATGCATCCGCCAAGTGCCAAGCAATCGATTCACCTTCGCGGTCAGGATCGGTGGCAAGGATAACTTTATCAACTTTTTTCACTTCTTTTTCTAATTCTTTAACGATGTCTTCTTTGCCCTTAATAATCCGGTAAGTAGGTTTAAAACCATTGTCGATATCAACACCAAAACCACCAATGCCAGAAATCTTAAGATCGCGAATATGACCCTTACTTGATGCAATCGTGTAATGGTTGTCTTGATCCTTTAAGTACTTGGCGAAACTCGTTTGTTTCGTCGGCGATTCAACAATTAATAATATGTTCATGGATACTCCTAAACCATAGTCATTATCTTATGAAATCAAAAATTGTCAATCCAAAATATTTTTAATTTTGATTTTCTTAAGAAACTTTTTAGATAAATTTTTTCTCAGGCTCGGGTTGTTTTCTTAAGGCATTTTCTTTTTCTTGACTGCCTAATAAGTGCTCTAAAATATCTTGACCACTTTCCACGAGTACCGCCCCATCTTTGATCAGTTGATTGGTCGAATTATCAGTATTGGCTTGATGCGGTAACACATACACATCCTTGCCTAAATACAATGCATAGCCGACCGTGATCAAGGTCCCACTTCTTTTTTTCGCTTCCGCGACAAAGACGCCTCTAGCTAATCCGGCGATCAACCGGTTTCGCCAAGGGAAATGATCTTTGTTCGCCGGGGTTGATCCAGGATATTCACTCAACAACAAATGGTTGGTTTTCATTTGTTGATACGTTGCTAGATGTTCCCGGGGATAACAAACATCAATCCCTGATCCAAGAATGCCGATGGTCCGACCTTGGTGTTCAAGCGTGGTTTGGTGGGCTTTGATATCCACCCCATAGGCTAAACCCGAGACAATCATCATTCCTTCTTCAATTAAGGATTGGGTGATTTTACCGGTCATCTCTAATCCATACGCTGAAGGTTGCCTACTGCCAATGACGGCAATGGTTTTCTCTACCATATGGGCAAGACCGATATCCCCATAATAAAAAAGAACAAAGGGGGGTTTATAAATTTTCTTTAACGCCTCTGGATATTGTTCATCAATGATGGTGATCACTGAACTCTTGATCCCTTGGATGGTTTGTCCTACCAAGGTGTCATCCACGATTTCCTTTTGTTTGATCGCCTGATAAATCGCATTCCATTCGCCTTGATACTTGACGGCCAAATAAATAATGATGTCTCTACCTTTAAGCATACGTGATCCTCTATGTATCAATAGAGAGGAAAGGAAGAGATTATCTTATGGGTTTAACGTTGGCATGAATCATCGCCTTGACTGGCGCAAAGGTGGGACGATGAATCCCTTGAATGGGACCATGACGTTTCAATAACGATAAATGTTGAGGAGTAGGATAGCCTTTATGAACATCAAATTGAAAATGAGGATACGTCTTGGCCATCTCGACCATCAGTCGGTCTCGGGTTACTTTAGCAAGAATACTGCTCGCGGCAATCGTTTGTGACAAGGCATCCCCATGAATCAAAGGGAAGACAGGAACCTTTTGCTTCGGTAATGCCATGGCATCGGATAGCACCACATCATACCGGTGTTTTAATTTTTCTAAGCTTAACTGCATGCCTAATCGTGACGCTTCAAGGATATTGATCCTCGTGATGGTGTCCACATCGACCACGGTAATCGCAAACGCCAAGGCTTTCTCTTGGATTAAGACAAATAGCGCCTCGCGTTGCAAGGCGGTTAACTGTTTAGAATCATCAATGCGTGGATCAGCAAAGTCTTTGGGTAAAATCACCGCCGCCGCAACCACTGGACCCGCGATTGGACCTCGACCCGCTTCATCACATCCGGCAATCAGCGAATAACCTTGTTGGTAATAAGTTTTATCCAGATTGTTTTTCATTCGTTAACATACTTAATGAAAAGCGACCAAGTTCACCATCTTGAAACGATTTAATAAACGTCATGAACACAAGAGAGTAATCGACGACCCCTTGTTTAATCCATCCGCGTTTTCGGGCTAATTGATCAAAAAAAGTTTTTGAATCCATCGGTAAATCACCGTGAATGGTCGCCAGTTGATTCGGGTAATGGAGTTTTAACCAAGAAAATAAATGCTCCGCTAAATCTTCGATGGGTAATTGTTTTAACGGCATCGACCCTATCAATGATAATTGAACAGACGTTTCTTTGGATTGAAAACGTGGAGGTAAAATGCCTGGAGTATCGAGCAACATCAAATGCTCATCTAACTTAATCCATTGTTGCCCACGAGTTGATCCTGGACGATTTTCTGTGGCAACCCGATGTTGTTTCGCTAGTAAATTAATTAAGGTGGACTTCCCCACATTAGGCACACCCGTGATCATGACTTTTAACGGTTGGCGTTTGAATCCTTTTTTAACTTGCTTTAACCACAAAGGTTCTCCCAGTTGGTGGAGGGCTTTTAAAATTAAAGCGCGAGTTCCAGATACTTTGCCTAAACTCACCACGACGGACTTTTGCTGAGAGGTTAATTGTTTCACCCATTGATGGGTTGTATTGGGATCGGCAAGATCGCTTTTGGTGATGACGTAGAGCATTGGTTTTTGGGTGACCAAAGGTAAATCCATGCAAGGATACACTGCACGGGCATCGACAAGAACGACAATCAAATCAATCCATGTTATTTTTTCATGAATGGCTTTGATCGCCTTGTTCATGTGGCCAGGATACCAATGGTTTTGTTTTTGGTTCATGCATAGATCCTAGGCCAAATATATTGGCGGGTCCCACATGTATCGGGATCTTCGGTAGACGCACTGGTGGTGTTCCCTTGACAGATGCCTTCGATGGCATATAACTGACCAATCAGTTGATGACGTGGAATCGGACCAAAAATCCGAGAATCGGTTGAAAAGCCGCGATTATCACCCAAGACAAAATAACTTTGTTCATCCAAGGTGATCGGTGTGCATCCTTGGGCATTCACATTCAAGCAGGTGCGATCTTGATAACCAACGTCGGGGATAAAAGGTTGGTCCACGGGTTCGTTGTTAATGGTGAGATTGCCTAAGGTATCAAACGCCAACGTTTCTCCTGGTAAACCAATCACTCGCTTGATTAAATATCGATCGACCGAAGGATTTTGCTTGACGATGACAATGTCAAAACGTTGTAAGCCGTTCAAGGCCCCTTCACTTTGGTCCATCACCCCAAACTCTTGATTTCTTAACGTAGGTTCCATCGAACTGCCAACAATTTTAATTGGGGTGAAATAAATGTTATGGAAAATCACGAAACCACCGACAAGAATTAAAAACACAAAAAGAAGCTGAGAAAGAATGGCGATGGTTTTTTTCATCCAGGTCGGTAAGGATTTCATCCTATCTATTATAAACACTTCTGAAGGTGAAACAAAAAAGATTCCCGAAGGAATCTTTGATTGTCACAATCTTGAAATAAGTGATGAACTTATTCGAGGATTTCTTTAATCCGTGCGGCTTTCCCAGAAAGTCGTACAAGGTAGGTGAGTTTATTACGACGCACTTTCCCTTTCTTTAGGACTTCAATGCTGGCAACGGTAGGAGCGTGGACCGGAAAAATCCGGTGAACCCCAATGCTACCTGACATTTTACGAACGGTAAAACTTGCATTGATAAGACTTCCTTTACGAGCGACGACGATGCCTTCAAAAGCTTGGAGACGTTCTTTGCCACTTTCGATGATTCGAACCATGACTCTGACAGTGTCACCTGATTTAAAGCTTGGGACATCCTTCTTCAGCTGATCGGCAGCGATTTGATCGACGAGTTTTTGATTCATGATCATGTGCCTCCTTCATTGTGTTTGTCAAAGTGTTCATACGGATTGTGACCATAGTGGACCACTTCTAGCACGTTGACGTGCCCTCATATATTAGCAAAGGTCATCTCGGTTGGCAATGCTTATGTTTATAATGAAACTATGAAAAAAATGGTTCTGTTAATGATGCTCTTATCAAGTTGCTCAAACCTAACTGCAAAACCAGTTGATTATGGATACCTTTCCTATTATGATCCCCAATTTGATCCTTCCCAATTGGCGCATCCAAAGCGCTTACCTCACCGAGACGATTTTATCCGCGGTGTGGATGTTTCTACTTACGAAGAAGTGATTGCAAAAGGCGGGGAGTTCTTTAATGAATATGGTGAAAGCGAACACTTATTTTCCATCTTCAAGCGAGCTGGCATTAACCTTATTCGAATTCGTTTATGGAACGATCCTGTTAATTTTCATCCTTGGAATGGTGGGTATCTGGATTTACAAACCGTAACCCGGATTGCAACCATTGCTAAAAGTTATGGGATGAAGTGGCTTTTAGATTTTCATTACTCGGATACATGGGCAGATCCAGGCAATCAAACAAAACCAAATGCTTGGAAAGATTTATCTTTTGCCAATCTTGTCAAAGCCTTGGGCGATTATACGTTTGACACGATGACTCATTTTATGAATTTAGATTTAACTCCAGATTATGTACAAATTGGCAACGAGATCAATAATGGGATGCTTTGGAATGACGGGAAAATCTATCAAAACAACCAAACCAATTTCACACCATTGATTCAATTATTAAAAGCAGGGGTTGCTGCGGTTCGTTCAACGTCATTGACAACCAAAATCATCATCCACTTAGCTAGTTCTGATGATCATCTTCAATTCTACAATTTCTTTTTAACAGTCTTATCCGCGGGGGTTGATTTGGATATCATCGCAGGAAGCTATTACAGTTATTGGAATGGTTCCTTACTGGAAGTTAAAGAAAACTTTGATCAGCTTTCCATTCAGTTTGAAAAGGACATTCTCCTCGTGGAAACTGCTCAAGCTTTCACGTTAAAAGCAAATCCAAATGGCATCAATATTTACGGACCTACGCAAAATCTTGCCTCAGGTTATCCCGCAACCATTGCTGGGCAATCACAATTGGTTTATGACGCGTTGGCGATGATGACCGACATTGCTGGTGGGCGAGGATTGGGAATGGTTTATTGGGAACCAGCTTGGATTCCTATTCAGGGTGAGAACAACTTTACCTCATGGGCGAACCAAACTTTTTTTACCTACGAAGGCCAAGTCATTCCAAGTTTATTTACATTTAATGATGTTAAGTAAAATAACTTGACAGAAAAACAATTGTCGAATAAAATATGGATATAAATGATAGGAGAATAATCACATGGCAGTAAAAATTCGCTTAGCACGTACAGGTCGTCACTCCGATCCTTCTTATCGTATCGTTGCCGCTGACTCACGTTATTCACGTGATGGTCGTTATGTTGAACAAATTGGTTTTTATGATCCACAAAAACCCGCTACGGAAGCAACCATTGATGAAACCATCGCTTTAAAATGGTTAGGGTTAGGCGCACAAGTTTCGGATACGGTTCGTTCGTTATTTAAACACAAAGGAATCATTGCCAAATTTCTTGCAGCCAAAAAAGGTAAGTAATCATGGACTACGTAGCAATCATTCACGCATTAATTGATGATTTTGTCGAAAACAAAGATGCCGTTTTGATTCGCGAATTACCGAATGATAATCCTGTAGATCTTACCTTACTCATTGTTGCAGAAGGCAATGATACATCACGTTTAATTGGTCGCCGAGGCATCATCGCCGATGCCTTACGCGAAGTGGTTTCTATCGCCGGTAAAATTGATAATCGACGCGTTCATCTTAAATTCGAAGCGTTTGAGAAAACCACCACCGAGGACTAATGCTCCTCGGTTTTTTCTTTTATGGATAAACCAAAACTAACGATTGGAAAAATTATTAACGTTCGCGGGCTTCAAGGAGAATTAAAAATTGCTTCTTTGACTGATTTTCCCTTGCTACGATATCGAAAAGGGAACACCGTCTATTTAGAAAAAAATGGTCAGTATATCCCATTGATTGTCAAATCCTCTCATCATCAACCAGGCACAGACTACGTACAGTTTGAAGGGCACTTGGACATTAACTTGGTGAAAGATTGGATGAACTTATATCTATATTCAGAAAAAGATCATATTCGTCTTAAACCCGGTAACTTTTTTTATGAAGATCTCATGGGCATGCGCATCGAAGATGAACAAGGTCTTTCCTTAGGCAAGGTCATCGCCATCGATCGGATCGCCAATCGCATCAATCTGAGGATGGGTCGTCAAGATAAATCAGATGTCCTGATTCCTTTTATCGATGTCTTTATTAAAAAGGTCAACACCGAGAAAAAAATCATCACCGTTTCCTTGATTGAAGGCATGTTATGACGCTACACGTCTTAACCTTATTTCCAGAGATGTTTCAAGGGATGATGACGACCTCAATCATCAAACGTGCCCTCGGTGAACAAAAAGCAGACATCCATTTAATCCCTTTTCGTCAATTCACCAAGGATCCTTATCGCCGCGTTGATACTCCGCCGATTGGTGGTGGTGCCGGTTTGGTCCTTAAATATCAACCGATTCACGATGCGTTACTTTCCATTGCAAACCCAGGAAAAAAAATATTACTCACCCCACGGGGTAAACCTTTCACCCAAGCGGATGCCTTGCGACTGAGTCAACTACCTTCCCTCACCCTCATCTGTGGTCATTACGAAGGCTTTGATGAACGTATTCATCATGATGTGGATGAGATGATCTCCTTAGGTGACTTTGTCTTAACTGGTGGAGAAATTGCCGCGATGGCCATCCTCGATGCGGTCATTCGTTTATTACCTGGCGTGATCGAAGCGAGTTCACTTGAAGAAGAATCCTTTACCAAGGGGTTGCTTGAATACCCTCAGTACACCGAACCTCGGATGATCGGTGATCATCACGTGCCGGAGATTTTATATTCTGGCAATCATGAAGCGATTCGTACATGGCGATTAAAACAATCCTTGTTCTTAACTCGTTTGCATCGACCGGATTTATTTGCCAAACTCACCTTAAGCAAAACCATGCTCGCCCTACTCAAAGAATTAGACGAAGGTCGCAAAGGAGACTGGGAAATCCAAGCGATTGACAAAGGAAGGAAGTTTACCAAATGATTAATCTCATCGAGTTACTCAAATACTTACTGCTTGCCGTCATTCAAGGCATCAGTGAAGTCTTGCCCATTTCTAGTTCGGGTCACCTGGCGTTATTTCAAGCCATCTTTAACACCAATGCTGGCAATGAAGCCTTGGTCGCCCTCTTGCTTCATGTCGGCTCACTGTTTGCCTTTCTCATCTTCTTCTTTCCAGTGATTTGGCGTTTGATTCAAAACCTCTTTTTATTTCTTCAAGGCAAACGAACAGATGCAGTCAATGATGACATGATGCTCATCGTGTATTTAATCGTTGCCACCATCCCCGCGGCCCTTGCAGGATTTTTAATCAAGGACGCGATTGATGCGATCTTTCAATCACTATGGATGGTAGGGATTGGGTTTTATTTCACTGCCTCTTTACTATTTTTACTCCCACGGTTTGCCAAACTTAGTTATGGTCAGTACACGTTTAAAAACACCATCTATGGTGGGTTATTTCAAATCCTTGGCATCTTGCCTGGGGTGTCACGAAGTGGGTCGACGTTATTAGGAAGTTTATTGGGTGGCTTAACCTTAGCCAAAGCAAAAGAATTTGCTTTCTTGTTATTTATCCCCATCACCTTGGGTAGTTTTATTCTGTCCTTTGATCGGATTGAATCGCTGGATACCACGTTGTTGATTTATGCATCGATTGCCACTGTGGTGAGTGGACTGGTGACCTATCTGACCCTCAAGGTCGTCTTTAAACATTTAGCCTTAAAACATTTTCCAACGTTTGGCATTTATTTAATGGCAGTAGGCACCATCACCTTGATCCTTGCCGCGTTAGCGATTTAACAATTCAATCAACTTTTTCTTAAGGTTTGTGGGTATCGTCTCATCGTCAATCCAGGTTTTTAAAGTGGTTTGTAACGCAACAACCTTTAAAGTTTTTTCAAACTTCATTAAGTGACGTTTTGCTTGGGTTAAGGCATCCGAGACTGCCGCGCGGGTGATCTGACGTTGATCCGCAATCTCTTGTAACGATAAATTAAAACGATAATAATCCGACATCATCGCTTGTTGAAGATGAGTTAATAAAGGACCATACACATCCAATAACCCGTTGATGAGATTCATCTCCGCGAGAAGTTGAGATTTAGGCATAGTTAAATAAATACCTCATCAGCAAGAGGATGACAAAAATAAACGCAAAGTTTTTATGGAATTGAATATTTGTTAACACTGGCTTCGTGCTATTCATGTAGGCGAACACCGCGGCAACTAACAATGACACGACCAAATCCACGATTGGTAAAACGACCCCAAAGGACACAAGCACGCTTGTCACCAAGGCATCAATGGCAATAAAGATCAATAACGTCACAAAGAAATTCATTTTATTTGGTGACCTTCTTTTCTAAGGCAACTTTGGCCGCAGCTTGTTCTGCTTTCTTTTTACTGGGGCCTGATCCTGTTCCTAAAATGATGCCGTTGAAACTAACTTGGAAGGTAAAATTCTTGTCATGCGCAGGACCCGATTCGTCAATCTTATCATAGGTCACAGCCTCCCGAAACTCGGCCTGCATCTCTTCTTGTAACCTGGTTTTATAATCGGTGAGATCATCCATATCAACTTCAGTAATCAAGGGGCGAAAGAAATTACCAACGAATGCATAAGCTTTTTCAAATCCTAAATCAAGGTAGATTGCGCCGACAAAGGCTTCAAAAATATCTTCAAGGATTTTGTCACTTTGTTGAACCATCTCACGTTTAATCGAAGGACCAATGGTGACATAGGCTGCTAAGTTTAAATCCTTGGCAATCTTCACCAAACTATTGGTTTGCACAAACTTGGCTCTGGTTTTACTCAGTTCACCTTGTGACCATGCTGGGTGCAATTGAAAAACTAAATCTGCCACCACCATCGAGATGAAGGCATCACCCATGAATTCTAATCGTTCATAGTCTTTACCAATACTTTTGCCAGTCGCATTCACAGAAGTATGGGTAAAGGCTAGTTGATAAAGAGAAAGGTTACGAGCTTGAATTTGAAGTTGTTCCAACAATTGTTGAACTGGTTGCATGTGCAAATCCTTTCTTCATCGACTCAATGATATTCGCGGATGCAAGTTTTTTTCCCATTTCAATCGCATAAGAAAAAGCCAGAGCATCACTGCTACCATGGCCTTTGACAACGACCCCATTTAACCCTAACAACATGCTGCCACCCGTGGTTCGATAATCCCAGCGGTGTTTCATTTGTTCCACCCCTTGTTTTGCCAACACGTAAGCGAGCTTGGAGAAGAGATTACGTTTAAAGAATTTCTTAATTTCATTGGACATGATTTTAAAAATACCTTCGGTGGATTTTAAATAAATATTACCCGTGAAGCCATCGGTGACAATGACATCGGCGTCGCCATTGAGGGTTTCTCTACCTTCGATGTTGCCTTTAAACCCAGTAAACTTTTTCGCAACCAGCATGTCAAATGCTTTTTTGCCTTCCGGGGATCCTTTTTTATCTTCGGTTCCGTTGGATAACAAATACACGCGTGGCTCTTGGTTGCCATAGACTGCTTGATTAAATAAGCGTCCCATCTCTGCAAATTGCACAAGGTGTTCGGCACTATTTTCATTGCTTGCTCCAATATCCAAGACATTGGTAATCTTACCAACGGCATTTGGCATCGGCACAATCAAGGCGGCACGTTCAATCCCAGGGATAAGTTTTAATTTTAAAGTTGAAGCAGATAGAAACGCCCCAGTCCCACCACAAGAAATTAAGGCATCGGCATGGAGGGTTTCATACAAATCAATCGCTTTCATCATAGACGAATCTTTTAATCGTAAAACGTCTCTCGCCCCTGCTTCCATGGGGACAATTTCACGGGCATCAACGAGTTCAGCAACGCCTTTTAACCCTTGAAGTTCTTCTTGTTTACCAACGGCGACGATACGGTATTCACCCGGATTTCGTGCTAAAAATAACTTCACGCCTTCGACTAACTCAGCGGGTCCTTTGTCAGCACCCATCATATCCAAAATGATTGTTTGTTTCATAACATTAATTTCATTTTATCAAAATTACAGATAGTTTAATGATATTTTCTTTTTTTAAGAAATTCTCTAATTAAGAAACTCATGAAACCAGCAAAGATAGTCGTTAATAACAAAGATGTTGTAGGGGTAACTTCTCTTTGTTCATCAAACTTCAAGGCAAAAAGAGGCGTGTTATTTCCGTTGATTAAATAATTATTAGCATCAAGGGAAGGATATTTATTAATTAAGAATTCGTATCGCAGCCTTGCACTAAGAATGGTTGCTTGATTGGTGGTTGTAAAATAGTCCTTCATGGCATTGGTTAAATAACCATATTCGGTTGCAAGTCCATTCCAAGGAATATTCCCTCCATCTAACACGGCACAATAGGGTGCAGAAATATCAAGAAAATATTGAGCATAGACCAGCGAAGGATTTTCCACATTACCGGATGTAAAAGTATGATCTGCTAAATAAGTGGCGGTATCCGTAGCATACACGATCCATTCTATGGTTGAGCCTGTCCATAAATAAGTTAAGTTACCTTGATAAACCGAACTCGTCCTGACTAACGTTTTATTAAGGGTTGTTAACACTGCACCATTAGCATCTGTCCCAGTCCACGCTGAACCAGGGTCTGTGCCGCCAACAATACCGATTTGATCAATTAAGGTTCCGTTAGAGTAAAGGCCAACGCCATCGTTACCGTTGAAATTGGCAACCCCACTCGCAATTTTATACCCGTGAGCATTAATGATATTTAAAATACTAGCTTGGGTTGATGAATTATAAATGATGATGACTTCATCATTTGGTAGGGTACCTGTTAAATCTAAGGTTGTGGTCGCTGTAGTAGCACCATTTGAAAACAACTTTACTTGATAATCTTCTAAACTTACCGCATCACCGGTGCCATTATAAATTTCAACGTACTTGTTGCTACTACTACCTTCCATATATTCAGAAAAAAATAAATCATTCGCGACAGCTAAGTTTGCCCCTTGAAGCGTAACGTTAATGCTGTAGGTTTGACTGACGCCAGCATAGGTAATCGTCACGTTTTGTGAGCCAAGATCATGTAAATCCGGCGTCGAAGACGTGTAAATGCTTGAAGCAATGGTTCTCGTAGAGGCATCGGAATAGACTGCAGAGACGATTAATTGATCTTGTTGAAACGATCCTTGAAACACAAAGGTTGTCGTGACATTGGTGGTATTTAAACTTAAGGAAACAAGATTCTTATTTTGAACGGTCATCGAAAACGTCGTCGTTCGTGTAATCCCACCTTCAACATAGGTGACGGTCACGGTTTTATTGCCACTTGACGCAAATGATGTCACCCCATCATAATCCGTTGACCAATCTGTGACAACTTTCGTTGAACTATCGGACATCGTTGCCGTCACCACTAATCCGGTTGCATCAAAGGTTTCATTCAAGGCATAGGTGGTTAAGATGTTGGAGGTATTTACACTAATACTTGATAACGTCACTCCACTTGCTGAGGCCCATGCAGGATTATTACCAACCGAACTCGTTCCACTGACGATGGTTGCCCCAGCCCCAGTGTAACTGGTATCAAAGACAATATCCGCCCATTCTGGGTGATCGATATAAGGATTACGGTTGCCTTGAAAATTATGATAAATTAAATTATTACGTTTAATTTCATATTCATCGACTGGGTCCTCTTCGTTCCATTGCAAGTAGTGAGATAAAATTCCTAGTTCCCCATACACCGACGCGGATGAAGTCACGGTGGTCCCACCGACTACACTTTCTACCAATCGTAATTGGGGATTACCCGTGGAACTATAGGTGAGATAACGCGTGGCCATATAAAACACCATGCGAGCGATATCCCCTTTGTATTCATCGGCAGGTTCATAAACTTTTTTACTGAGTGATAAGGTTGAATATCCAGTTTTTCCGGAGATGTTCCCTCGTTCATCGAGAACGTTACTCGCACCCGTAGACACATCACCAAAATCTAAATTTGAATGATAATTATTATTGTTCTGATCAGAAGAAATTAAATGATGTAAATCAGTTCCCGCTGGGGCGGTTTCACCAAAATTACCTAATGACTTCGCCCAGGTGTGTTCTTTATTCCAAATGGTTGTATGATCAGCATTCCATTGATAGGCTTGCGAAGTCCCATTATATTTCCCGTAAATTAATCTTAAGTAAGGGTTATCCGTGGACGTATTCGTAAAGTTGTAAGAGGTACCATTCGCAAGAGGAGATTTATCATAATCGCGGTCGACAATCGCCATCGCATATTTGGTTTCTGCATAAGGAGATATTACTGTATGGTTTTTTATCCGATTATTCAAAGCCGTTTTTAAGGTATTACCAGTCATCGCTTCCGTTACAAAATCATCATAATACTGATGAACTTGAGTATCCGTCCAATTGGTGGTGGTAATGGTTCTAGTTTCATCGCGGAGAGCTGCTGCAACTTCTATTAGATTTACTTTAGGATTAATAGGAAAAATTGCAAATAATAAAAATAAAAACTGAACTAACTTTTTCACAATAATATTTTATCAAAATTACCAAATTAACTACCAAATATAAAATCTGGCAATGATATGTTGAATGATCTTAGATAATTGTATCTGTTTCTTGCGTTTAAAATCGTTTGATTTGTTGTGGTGTTTTGGAAATATATTTTTGCATCCGATGATAAATTAGTGTAGGAACTAGATAGTGTTGTCCAGTTATCATCAGATAAACAGTTTTCTTTATCATTCGTAGAATTTAGTAAGGTGGTTGCAAACGTAGTTGCATCGTCATAAGTTGTTATTAGTTCACTTGAATAAGTGATTGTTAACTCCTGAAACCTCATATATTTACTATCAGTGAAACCAGAACTAGAATGTAAGATCAATTTAAACTTATCAATATCTGAAGGGTTTTCAGGAAGAGTTAAAGTGATACTTGAACCTTGGATATAACTTTCATCAGCATTATTTAAAGTAAATGAACCAGTTGCACTATTTAATACCGTGTTTGAGCTATTTAGTATTTCAGCTCGAAGAAAACCGGAAGTTCCTGTGCCGCCAAATGAACCAACTTTAAATGTGATTGTCAGTGAGCTTGTAAATTGTTCTAAAGGGTCGATTAAAGAAGATTTACTTGAAGTACTTACAAAATTGGTTTCATTTGTTCTAAATCTAACATAATCTGTTCCTTGTGTTGGTGTAAAGCCACTCTGCACCCATCCTGAAGTTAAATTTGAGGTGCCAAAAAGAGCAACTTTGGTTCTGCTCAAAGCCTCCCCTTGAAGGACACTCGTCGAATAATTCGCAATGGTAGAACCTATCCCCGCCAAGAGAAAAACATTGGTCATGAATAGCATGATTTTTTTATTGATGAATCGCATACTTGGTCCTCTTCTCCAACTAAGATAGTTTGTCTTAGTTTTAATCAAAGATTTAAAGTGAACAATGAGATATTAGATAGACTATATCAATTTAAATTGAAAAATAGACTTCATCAATTGTTAAGAATTGATAAAGTAAAGAAAAATTCAAAAAATGTATGTTTTATTTATATTTTTTGAACTTTTTGTTGAAATTGAAATCAAAACTAAACCATTATTTGCATAGCAAAAAGAATAGTTTAAAGCTTGTTTGTCAATTGGATTTAAGCAGCACAATACCCTTGGGTGTTGCTATTGGATGGACCCCAAACCCGACACACAAACTCTTGATGATCGATGTAGGGGTTACGATTGCCTTGTTTGCTATAGATAACTTCATTCCGATTGGTTTCAAAGGCATCCACAGGATCTTCTAGATGCCACTTGACCAAGAAACTGAGTTGGGCCATTTGAAAGGTGGTAGGTTTATTTAAACCGGTGACATCCACCAAACTTAATTCTGGCCACATGGTGACCATATAAAATAAAATTCTTGCAACATCCCCTCTGACCACACTGGGCGGGGCATAACTGGTCGTGGTGGTGGTTTCTGCAAAGTATTTATTACCTCGAGAACTGTTCACACTTGGACTTTCTGGTTTGATATTATGATAATCCGCACCTTTATGACGTGAGGGGTTGTCCGTTGAAACATTCATTAACGATTGAGGATAGACATGTTCTCGATTCCATGTTGATCCTGCATCCCAGGTCGAAGATACACTTTGACGACTATAAACCAAGATGATGTTGTTTGGATTATTCGGATCGACATCACTCAAAGGAAGATCATAGCGAGCATTACCATATTCGGTGGCAGCAGGTAATAATCCTGTTGGGGATAAGATGCTGCGAAGGATCGTGGTTAAGGTTGGTTTGAGTTGAGCATCACTCACCCCATTGACTGCTTGATAATACCCTTGATACACGGGTTGGCTAGAAAGGTCTTGTGAGGATGTTGAAGCCGTGCTCGAACTTGACGATAAACTCGAATCACTTGTCACCATTGAGGAAGAAGGAATCAACGAACTAGATTCGACCGTCGAGGAGGACAAAGATGATTCAGGCATCAACGACGACATCGATGGTGATGACGTCGACTCACTGCTGATCAAACTTGTGCTTGGGATAGTTGTGGTTGAGGTCGATGAAGGAAAAGGGACCACGCATCCAGTTAAGATGAACGCTAACAATGGAATCGCCAATCCGATGAATCGAGATGACTTTGGTTTATTCATTCCCTTCATCTTAGTCCTTATGGTTTAAAAAGATAGATGTTTTCTCATGCGCTGTAAGATCGCAACATCTTTGACAATATTGAGATATTGAAACCCTGGTAACCCGGATTGTTTTGCCCCCATGAGTTCACCAGGACCACGAAGTTGTAAATCTTGTTCGGCAATATAAAATCCATCATTGGAATCGACAAGCACTTGTAATCGTTCTCGGCCTTCCACGTGTTGATCTTGGACAACGAGTAAACATAATGCCTCAGATCCATCGCGGCCAATTCGACCTCTTAATTGATGTAGAGACGCTAACCCAAAGGTATCGGCATCATGAATGATCATCACCGTCGCCGGTTTGACATCAATGCCCACTTCAATGACCGTGGTGCTGACGATGATTGGGGTATAACCAGTCGAGAATTTAACAAGCGCATCTTCTTTTTCTTCTCCATCCAATTTGCCATGAAGTAGACTCACTTGCTTGGGATACTTTTTCGCATACGTTTGATACAAGGTCACCACACTTTGTTTGCCAGAACTCGACTCCATGATTTTTGGTGCGACCACATAAATTCGCTTCTTTTGTTCTAAGGCGGCAACCACGGCATAGTCAATGAGCGCGTCCTGTTCTTCAACAATTTTTGTTTTCACTTGGCGGGAGGCAAAAGGAAATTGGGTGAGGGTGGAAATATCCATGTCTGCATAGACCGTCATCGCCAAGGAACGAGGAATCGGGGTTGCTGACATCATCAATAGATCAGCTTGTCTTCCTTTATCTTTGAGTAAATCTCGTTGGTTGACCCCAAAGCGATGTTGTTCATCAATCACCGCAAGGCCTAAGGAAAAGAACTCGGTGTCTTGAGAAAACAGGGCATGGGTGCCAATCAGAATATCAATGGTGCCATTGAGCAGAGACTCTTTGATCGCCTTTTTCTCAGCACTGGATAATCCACCCACGAGTAAGCCAATCGTCAACCCTTGCTTACCTAATAATTCTTTTAGCGTTTGAAAATGTTGTTTCGCTAAGGCATCTGTAGGTGCCATCAATGCCCCTTGATTTTTTCTTAATGAATTGGCGTAAAGCGCCAGTGCTGCGACCACGGTTTTACCACTTCCCACATCTCCTTGAAGTAAGCGATACATGCGCTTGTCACCATTCAAATCACTGACAATATCGTCGACCGCTTGCAGTTGATCTCGGGTTAAGGCATAAGGAAGTTTTTCAATCATATCAATAACGGACCCGGTGGGAATCGTTGAATGATGTTCTTTGATGGTCGCTTCATTGGTCTGACGAATCGCCATCATCGTCTTTGTAAAGACATACGCTTCTTCATGTTTAAAAATCATCATCGCTGCTTCCACATCCTCTAATCGTTGCGGAAGATGGATAGTTTGAATCGCTTGTTTTTTATCATGATGAGGTAAGGTGGCGAGTAAGCTAGAAGGTAACGTCACAGGAAACGATAAATCCGCTAACATCGATAAACCTTTTTTCACTAAACGCGTAAACACAAAATTCTCAATCGTGCTTGGGAGGCGATAAATCGGTTTGAGTTTAGGACCGTCACTGAGTTCACCTTTGAATGCATTGATAAGATTCACCACTTGACGGTTGGCATCATATTTACCAATCACGGTGATGGTTTCATTCGGGATGATCATCTTTGAAAGAAAAGGACGATTAAAGGCAATCACATGCATGAGATGACCGTGTTGGTCTTTGATGGTGAACCTCGTGGTGACAAAGTGCCCGCGGCGAAAGACACTCGCCTGGCTCGTGATCTTGCCATGTAAGACCAACCGTTGTTGATCATGATACAAAGCATGGCTCGTCAGATTCATATCTTCATAACGATAAGGAAAGTGTAAAAGGACATCCACAAATGTGTGGATGCCCATGGTTGATAATGCTTCTTGAAGACGTGGGCTAGTCGTTAGCTTCATGAAACCTATTATATTCGTTTGGTTTGACGATGGGTAAAATCAGTAGCACCAAAAAGAACACACCCGATAAGTCTGGTCTAAATAAAATCCGATCTTCAAACATCATCTGGACGATGAAGCTGATGATCAATGCCCACATCGGAATGGTGATCGCATGGTGTTTGGTTAATTGAATCAAGGCTTTGATGTATTCCCAATGGGCAACGGTCAATAGTAACGTCCCCACCAATCCATAAGACACTAGAATTTCTAAAAAGCCATTATGAAATCGATCATTGACGATTTGATACATCAGTTGACCAGCGCCTCCGGTGGAACGAACCGCGGTGGCCACCCCAAGATAGGTGTTACTTAAACCTAATCCGTAACCAAAGAACGTGTTGTTGTTTTGAAATAGCGTCATTCCATCCACCCAAATATCGACGCGTGATGTAAACGAACCAAGGGCAGAACTCGTGAGTAAACTTTGTAAACGATCCATCAACGGATGATCAATCATGAAGATGGATTGATAACCCACAAAGAGCATGATCATGAAAGCGGACATCGTCATTTTCAGTAAGGTTGGTTTTTGTTTTAATACCCGATACAAAAGCATCAAGGCATACACAACCCCATACATGACCATCGCAAGCATCGCAGTCTTAGAAACAGTAAAGACAATGATGATGCTAAAGAGGATGCCAAGGATTGGATAAATCCATCGATGGTGCTTCTCCGACATAAACAAAGAACCAACGGCATAGACACCCATCGTTAGATTAAATGAATAAATATTGGTGTTCGTCGTAAACGAGGTGATGCTAAGTCTTGCCCCATCATTAAAGTTTTCAAACACATAAACATATTCTTCCCACTCCATTAACAAACTGTAAAGGACTTCGACGATTACCACCGCCAAGACGATGCCAAGTACCCAGCGATACAAATACTTTGCCGAGATTAACGGTGCGGTGAAAAAATATAACGCATATAAAATCATCCCAACCGACATCCCATAAAACATCCCTTGTAATATCTTCATCGTTGAAAGGGTAAAGATGGTGGTGGATTCAGCAAGACTCGTGTTGAGTTGTGATAACAAGATTTGGTCTTGACTCCAAATCCCAGCAAGGATGGGATAAATCATCATCATTATGAATAAGATTTCAATGCCTTGAAGCCGATGTTGTAATCGGTAGTCAATCAAGAGCACTAAAAAAATAAACAAACTTATTGCCGCAAGAATTAAATAAATGGGAATGGGAATCACAGTCGGAAATTCATGTGAAGCCAAGGTCAGTTCAAAGTTAATCGCCCCAACGATTCCTAGTAATAAGAGGATGAAGAATTTTCGCATACATGTTGCTCCTTTGTTTTACACTTTCACTTTACACTTTACATTGTAATATGTAAAGTATTATTTGCAATATGTAAATTAATATTGTAATATCAAATTATGTTAAGGTCATTAAGTGTAAAGTTAAAAGAACAAAACGTGAAGCTTGCTCGGCTTGCGAAAGTCCTTCGTATCACCCGACCAACCCTTTACCGTTACATTGAACTTTTTGATCAAAATCAAAAACAACTCATTCCTAAACAAGCCTTGTTGTTGTTATCACAACTTCATCAAAAAACATCGGTATTAACAAAAGAAGATGTCTTATCTATCCCTGGATCAACCCCAAGTGATTTATTTCGAAAAAAACCAAATCTAAAAGCATCTTTAATCAAACTAATCCAGGAATTGGATGAATTTTCTGATGAAAATCTGATTGAAGATTTGATGACAACATTAACCAGTGGAAAAAGTCGTTCATTATTACATTTGGTGAAACGATTAAGCAGTATCACCAACAAGCAGTTAACCACTGGAAAACTAGAAAATGAAGTGGAATGGTTACTGGATTATATCCTTCATAAATACAATAAATCCGAACCCAACGAAACATTCTTTAAATAATTTTGTTTAAGAAGAAGATAAACCTTTAAAAATGGTGGTTTTTTTGCTTTAATATAAGAGATACTATTGCACAAAAAATAAATTAAAAATGTTATCCATCATCACTCAAATCTTATTCATCACTTTCTTCTCACTTCATGTGATTTATTTTGTTGTGGGCATATTAACGAAACCTCAATTATTCACAAGTCAAAAAAATAAACGTCGCTATGATTTTTTAATCGTTGCTAAAGACGAAGAAAAAGTCATCGGTGATCTAATTGACTCAATCCATCAGCAGCAATATCCAAAAGAGTTGATTCGAATTTTTGTCCTTGCAGATAACTGTACCGATCAAACTGCTTCCATCGCGAAAGCTCACGGGGCAATTACGTTTATCAATCAAATTCCTAATCATTTTGGCAAGGGAATGGCATTAAAAAAATTAATCGCACATCGAAATGAATACAAAGGAACACCATCAGATGCTGTGTTTTTCTTTGATGCAGATAACATTATTGATGCTGAATTCACGTTAAGAATGAATGATGCTTATCAAGGTGATGATACGATTTTAATTGGATATCGCGGCAGTAAAAACTTTGCATCAAACGCAACCAGCATGGGTTCATCCATTATTTTTTTCCGCGAAGGTCACTTCTTACATCACGCGAGAAACCATTTTGGTTTTTCCACCCATATCAATGGAACTGGATTCATGTTATCCAATTCAATCATCACCAATGAACCATGGGAAGCATTTAGTTTAATCGAAGATGTAGAATTTACCATTCTTCAATTAATCAAAGAACGAAAAGTTATTTTTGTTCGGCAAGCAAAATTCTATGATGAACAGCCTATTTCTAGAGAGGTTTCCTTTAAGCAACGATTAAGATGGATTAAGGGTGGCATTCAGATTTTCTTTTTGCATGCTGGAAAATTATTCTTGTCCATAATGAAAAAATTTAAGTTTGCAAAAGTAGATTTATTACTATGGATTACCCCATTCCCATCTGTGCTTGTGATTCTTTCCTTAGTGCAACTTGTCTTGTCTCAAATATCAATGATCATGGACTCACCCTCATTTACGATGATGTCGTTGATGCCTACCTATGTTTGGTTCGGCCAATATTTAGGTGTTTCATTCTTAATTGGTGCGATGACAGTGATTGCTTCATGGAAAGAAGTGGATGCAAGATTCTCTAAAAAAATGTGGGCGATGATTAGCTTCCCGTTTTATTCACTTAGTTTCTTACCATTGTTTATCATTGCCCCATTAACCATGTTTACATTAAAATGGTATAAAACCCCACATTCAATCAGAGGCGTTCTTACCTCGCATGGAACACGTCCTTAGTTTTTGGATCCATCCATCCCAACCCAATTATAATCCTTTGAATGTGGGCGGTATCTTCACACCAACTCACTTCATCCTCATTGTTTTCCTAAGCGTATTTGGCATTGTTTTGTATCGATTGTTCGTGCGTTTACCTCATCAACAAAGCATCCAATTTTACCGATATATAGCCATCTTTTTAATCGGTTTAGAATTATTGCGAATGGGCTGGAATGTCTTGGCAAGTGATGCGTGGTACGCCAAAGATGTCTGGCCTTTATATACATGTGGGATTTTTGTGGTTGTTTTTCCTTTATATGCTTTTCAAACTCGTTATCAACGTCATGTTGAAGGTTTTATTGGTTTAGGAGCAATGTTAAGCGGGGTGTTGTTTTTATTGTTTCCTTCAACCGGATTAGCAATGTTTCCTCTTTGGCATATCAACACCGTCATCTCTACCCTTATGCATTGGGCCATGGCTTTAATCGGTGCCATCTTTTTCTTTCATCGGAAACATAAATTTACTACCTTCGATTTAATCACCGCGTTTAGTATTGTTAGTTTTTTTGCATTGGTTTCATGGTTATATAATTCAATAGATCCTAACACCAATTTTTTCTTTCTTGCATATCCGTTAAACGGAACACCGCTCATGTGGCTTTATGATTGGTTTGGTCAACCTGGATATGGTGTATCGATATTTACCCTTCACTTGATCGTAGGTTTCGCCATGTATTTTATTCACCGTCTTTGGATTCAACAAGCATAAAAAAAACAAGGCTTAGGACCTTGTTTGATTCATCGACTTGAACGTATTTTATTCAACGCCAACAATGAACGCATAAACAGGTTGATTGCCTTGTTTGAATTCAAAATCAACCCCACGATACGATTCATACGTATAATCTTTTAACTTTTCAATGACGGCGTCATTGGTGCCTTCCCCATAAAAAATCGTCACCAAGGAAGAGGCTTCATCCACCATTTGTTCAAGTAAGCTCTTGGTAGCTTCATATAATTCTTTTGCCGTGCAAACAATTTTCTTGCCAACAATCCCCATGAAATAATCTTTTTTGACTTCTAGGCCATTGATTTTCGTGTCTTTGATGGCAAAGGTGACGGCCCCGGATTTGACGTTTTTAATCGCGTTATTCATCGTTTCGATATTTTCTGCCATCGTCGCATCGCCCATGAATTGAATGACCGCGGTCAATCCTTCAGGAATGGTTTTGGTTTCAATCACTGCAGCATTGATCAACCCTTCTTCATTCAAGGCGTCAGCAGCTTGCTTGGCAGCAAGGATGATGTTTGGATTATTAGGAAAGAAGAAGACATTTTTGGCGTTGACGTCACGGGCAGCTTTTAAGAAATCTTCCGTGGAAGGATTCATCGTTTGTCCACCCGAGACAATGTGATGCACCCCTAAATCTTTAAAGGCTTGACCCATGCCTTCCCCAGCGGCAACACTAATCATCCCATAGACTTTTTCTTCGACAGGTTGAGCTTTTTTAGCGATCTTTTGATGATCATGCCCTTGACTCGATTCCGTGATATTTTCATGTTGAATGCTCATGTTATCGGCTTTCATCGTCACGCATTCCCCAAATTTAAATGCATAGGCAAAGACACTCGCCGGATTGATCGTGTGGATATGAACTTTCACCAAGTCATCGTCCTTGACCAAGACAATCGAGTTGCCTTGTTGTTCTAAATATTCATAAAATTGTTTTTCAATGAATGGTTTTTTATCAGGATTTTTTTCATCAACTTTCAAAATAAATTCCGTGCAATAACCAAATTCTTCTGCTTCAAGTTTCGCCCCAGCCATGCCCTTACCAGCTTTGGCATTGACCACGGTTGCTTCGAGCTTTTCAACGACTTTGTCCAATAATCCTTGTTCAAAACCTTCAAGAATTTTAATCAATCCTAAGCCACCAGAGTCAACCACCCCTACTTCTTTTAAAATCGGTAATAAATCCGGGGTGCGCTTTAAGGATGCATGGGCTTCGATGATCATCACCCGCATGCAGTCTTCAATCGACCAATTTGGTTTGACTTGATCCATTAACACTTGGGCACTTTCGCGAATGACGGTTAACATCGTCCCTTCTACAGGGCGCATGACCGCTTTATAAGCGACGTCTTTGCCTTGCATCCAGGCTTCGGCAAATTGGACCGCATTAATCTCTGGTTTACCTTCAATCGCTTGGGCAAAGCCTCTAAAGATCTGTGAGGTGATGACCCCAGAATTTCCCCGGGCCCCCATCAGCAAGCCTTTGGAAAAAGCTTTGGCAAGATCATAAATGTTTTCGTCGTTGCGATTGGCAACTTCTTTTGCCCCGCTAGAGACAGTTAAATTCATGTTCAACCCGGTATCCCCGTCGGGGACTGGGAAAACATTGAGCGCATCGACTTCAGGATAATAATTATAAAGATTATTACTACCAGAAATAATCATGCGTTTGAGGATGACGCCGTTGATGGTTTTCATAAACTCTCCTAGTTGGTTTTGATCGATTGGATGAAGACGTTTACAGCGATAAACTTGACTGTAAATTTCTTTTCCAAATCGTATTTTACTTTTTTCTGGACTTCATTGATAATCTCAGTCATCTTCACCCCGTAGGCACAGATGAGATATAAGTCCACAACAAAGGCGTCTTTGCGTTGTGAGATGAAAACACCTTTGTTGTAGTCTTTTGATTTTAATGGCTTGGTCGACGGTTCGCGTAGTAATGTCTTCTCAGCAATCCCGATCACCCCATACGAAGATAACGCAGCCGAGGCAGCCAATTGCCCGATTGCTTCCGAGGAGATATTGATTTGTCCTAATGGGGTTTTTTTGGAAATACTCATATGAATTTCTTGTAAATTTAGGATACTATATCTAGGCAAAAAATCAAGGAAATAAGGTCTATAAAAGAAAAAAGCCCGGCAACTTGCTATTCTCGGCCTTGCGACCTACCTTCACCGTGACGGTGCTTAACTTCTGTGTTCGAGATGGGAACAGGTGTGACCACCGTGCCATCGTCACCAGACTTTTTTCTTCTCAGGGAGAGATTCCCTGAAAACTAGATACTTATGTTTTGATGTTCTTCTATGGCCTTTGTATATACTTTTACTTGACTCATTTTTTATAAAAAAACTTTAAGAAATTAAGTCCTCGATCGATTAGTATTAGTCGACTGAATGTATCACTACACTTACATCTCTAACCTATCAACCCCTTAACTTTAGGGGGATCTTACTTCTTGCGAATGAGAAGTCTCATCTTGGGACGAGCTTCACGCTTATATGCTTTCAGCGTTTATCTCTTCCGCAGGTAGCTACCCAGCTATGCCCTTGGCAGGACAACTGGTGCACCAGAGCTGCGTCTATTCCGGTCCTCTCGTACTAGGAACAGGTTCCCTCAAACTTCTTTCGCCCACGACAGATAGGGACCAAACTGTCTCACGACGTTTTGAACCCAGCTCGCGTACCACTTTAATTGGCGAACAGCCAAACCCTTGGAACGTACTTCCGCTCCAGGATGTGATGAGCCGACATCGAGGTGCCAAACTGCGTCGTCGATGTGAACTCTTGGACGCAATCAGCCTGTTATCCCCAGGGTAGCTTTTATCCGTTAAGTGACGGCCCTTCCACACGGCACCGCCAGATCACTAAGCCCTACTTTCGTATCTGCTCGACTTGTAAGTCTCACAGTTAACCATCCTTATGCCTTTGCACTCAAAGCACGATTTCCAACCGTGCTGAGGATAGCTTGGGGCGCCTCCGTTACTCTTTGGGAGGCGACCGCCCCAGTCAAACTGCCCACCTAACACTGTCTTCGCTCCTGTAAGGAGTCGAGTTAGATCATTCTAAAACTTAGAGTGGTATCCCAACGACCGCTCCACCGAAACTGACGTCCCGGTTTCAAAGCGTCCCACCTATTCTGTACAAAGTTCAAAAATAATCAATATTAAGCTACAGTAAAGCTCCATGGGGTCTTTCCGTCTAGTCGCGGGTAACCTGCATCTTCACAGGTCATTTTGATTTCACCGAGTCTGCTGTCGAGACAGCGCCCAAATTATTATACCATTCATGCACGTCGGAACTTACCCGACAAGGAATTTCGCTACCTTAGGACCGTTATAGTTACGGCCGCCGTTCACTGGGGCTTCACATCAAAGCTTTGTCTTGCGACTAACCTCTCAATTTAACCTTCCAGCACTGGGCAGGCATCACCTCATATACATCGTCTTGCGACTTAGCATAAAGCTGTGTTTTTGATAAACAGTTACTTGGGCCTCTTCACTGCGACTCAACTTGCGTTGAGCGCTTCTTCTTGCTAACTTACGAAGCAATTTTGCAGAGTTCCTTAACAACAGTTGACTCGCTCACCTTAGATTACTCATCTTGATCACGTGTGTCCGTTCTCGGTACGGGCCGCATGTACTTAAGCTAGCAGCTTTTTTCAAGAGCCAGTGTCACAACCTTCGGTACTAGGGTTGCCCCATTCCCTCCACATCACAGCTTCCCCTTAAGCACGACGGATTTGCCAATCGTACGGGTATTCTGCTTATACCGGAATCCAATAACCGGCGCCACTAACTGTCTCTGTCACTACATCGCATACATACGGGTCCAGGAATATCAACCTGGTGTCCATCGACGACGCCTTTCGGCCTTGCCTTAGGTCCCGACTAACCCTGGGAGGACGAACCTGACCCCAGGAAACCTTGATCTATCGGTGTACAGGATTCTCACCTGTAATCGTTACTCACGCCGGCATTCTCACTTCTGTACGCTCCACCAGTCTTCACAGTCTAGCTTCGCCGCGAACAGAACGCTCCCCTACCATCTAGGTATTACTACTTAAATCCGTAAATTCGGTACTACGCTTAGCCCCGGTAAATCTTCGGCGCAGAGATACTCGACTAGTGAGCTGTTACGCACTCTTTAAATGATGGCTGCTTCTAAGCCAACATCCTAGTTGTTTGAGCGTCTCCACATCCTTTCACACTTAGCGTAAATTTTGGGACCTTATTTGACGGTCTGGGCTGTTTCCCTTTTGACCATGGAGCTTATCCCCCACAGTCTGACTGCTTAAAGATTCAATATGGCATTTGGAGTTTGTTCGTGAGCAGTACCGCTATGCGCGGCCATTTCACATACAGTGCTCTACCTCCACATCTTAACTTTAAACGCTAGCCCTAAAGCTATTTCGAGGAGAACCAGCTATCACCAAACTCGATTGGAATTTCTCCCCTATCCACAACTCATCCGCGAACGTTTCAACGGGCGTCGGTTCGGACCTCCAGCAAATTTTACTTCACCTTCATCCTGGTCATGGATAGATCGTCTGGCTTCGGGTCTAATACATCGTACTTATTCGCCCTATTCAGGCTCGCTTTCACTACGGCTCCGGATTATCTCCTTAACCTTGCACGATACATTAACTCGCCGGCTCATTCTTCAATAGGCACGCCATCAGGCTTTAACGCCCTCTGACTATTTGTAGGCACATAGTTTCAGAATCTTTTCACTCCCCACCCGGGGTTCTTTTCACCTTTCCCTCACGGTACTGGTTCACTATCGGTCACAAACGAGTATTTAGCCTTTTGCAGTGGTCTGCATAAATTCCGACAGGATTTCACGTGCCCCGCCGTACTCTGGATACTACTAGAGTCATTGTTTCGTATATTTACAGGACTCTCACCTTCTATGGTTGACTTTCCCAAGTCATTCAACTGAAAACAACAAATCTCATATTGTAGTCCTAAACCCCAGTCCTAAGACTGGTTTGGGCTGTTCCGCTTTCGCTCGCCACTACTGACGGAATCGATATAAATCTTTCTTTTCCTCTAGCTACTGAGATGTTTCACTTCACTAGGTCTAGCACTCTCTGGATTATGAATTCACCAGGGAGTAGTACGACATGACTCGTACTGGGTTGCCCCATTCGGACATCGACGGATCAAAGCTTACTTCCAGCTCCCCATCGCTTTTCGCAGGTAGTCGCGTCCTTCATCGCCTGTTTGTGCCAAGGCATTCACTATGCGCCCTTATTAACTTAACTTCGTAAAAGTTTTTAAAGGTTTGTTTCAAAAATAAATTTGTCTCGCCGCAATCTCATAAAGAAATCGCGACATCACAGAAAGAACATGTTATTTACATAAATATCTAGTTTTCAAAGAACCGAGTTGAGAATCATCTCTGATCTCTCAAAACTAAGCAATCCAAGACGAACCTTCACGTCAACCAACCAGATAAAAACGTGTCTAGTTGAGTTTAAAATTAGTATTTGTTGTACGATCGGTTGTTTTTAACCGATTCTGTTTTCTCCTTAGAAAGGAGGTGATCCACCCCCTCGTTCCCGAAGGGGTACCTTGTTACGACTTAACCCCAATCACCGATCCTACCTTAGGCGTCTCCCTCCTTGCGGTTAGGATAACGACTTCAAGTATTACCAGCTCTCATGGTTTGACGGGCAGTGTGTACAAAGCCCGAGAACGTATTCACCGCAACATCGCTGATTTGCGATTACTAGCAATTCCAGCTTCATGAGGTCGAGTTGCAGACCTCAATCTGAACTGAGACCGATTTTTTGAGATTTGCTGATCCTTACGGGTTAGCGACTCTTTGTATCGGCCATTGTAGCACGTGTGTGGCCCAGGACATAAAGGGCATGATGATTTGACGTCATCCCCACCTTCCTCCGATTTACATCGGCAGTCTCCCTATAGTTCCCAACTTAATGATGGCAAATAAGGACGAGGGTTGCGCTCGTTGCGGGACTTAACCCAACATCTCACGACACGAGCTGACGACAACCATGCACCACCTGTCTTGGCTATGACTATCCCCCTATCTCTAGGGTATTTAACCAGATGTCAAGTCCTGGTGAGGTTCTTCGAGTAGCGTCGAATTAAACCACATGCTCCACTGCTTGTGCGGGCTCCCGTCAATTCCTTTAAGTTTTATTCTTGCGAACGTACTACCCAGGCGGGATGCTTATCGCGTTAGCTTCGGCACTGAGTTTCCCCAATATCTAGCATCCATAGTTGACAGCGTGGACTACTAGGGTATCTAATCCTATTTGCTCCCCACGCTTTCGTGACTGAGTGTCAGTTACGAGCCAGTAAGCCGCCTTCGCCACTGGTGTTCCTCCATATATCTACGCATTTCACCGCTACACATGGAATTCCACTTACCCCTCTCGCACTCTAGCCTTTCAGTATCACAAGCGAACAGTAGTTGAGCTACTGCATTTGACTTGTGACTTAAATGGCCACCTACTCACTCTTTACGCCCAATAATTCCGGATAACGCTTGCCACCTATGTATTACCGCGGCTGCTGGCACATAGTTAGCCATGGCTTTCTAATGAAGTACTGTCAAATAGAGATCATTGCCTATCCCTACCATTCGTCCTCCACAACAGAGTTTTACAATCCGAAGACCTTCATCACTCACGCGGCGTTGCTCGGTCAGGGTTGCCCCCATTGCCGAAAACTCCCTACTGCTGCCTCCCGTAGGAGTATGGACCGTGTCTCAGTTCCATTGTGGCCGATCACCCTCTCAGGTCGGCTACGCATCGAAGCCTTGGTGAGCCGTTACCTCACCAACTAGCTAATGCGACGCAGGCCCATCTTGAAGAGACGCATTGCTGCGTCTTTTAATCGTCAGAGATGCCTCCAACGATCGTATCCGGTATTAGCCGAAGTTTCCCTCGGGTATCCCAAACTTCAAGGCAGGTTACCTACGTGTTACTCACCCGTTCGCCACTAGTGTATTGCTACACTCGTACGACTTGCATGTATTAGGCACGCCGCCAGCGTTCATCCTGAGCCAGGATCAAACTCTCTATAAAAAAGTTGATTCTAGTTCATGTTTTAAATTATCTGGTTTGTTCTTGTATAAAGAAAAATTGACGTTATTGTTTGTCTTGTTTTGCTTAGTTTTCAAAGATCAGTGCCCCACGCTTGCTCTCGCAAAAAAAGAGTGTCCTCTTTGACGTGTGCCTTATAAGATTACCAACATCATTCGATGAAGTCAAGAAATAGTTAAGAAAAGATTTCTTTTTATTTCATCGACTTTTTTCAAAGATATTGATCGCCTTTTACGACCTAGTTTTAAGTAGGCGCAAGTAAGATTAAAACATATTCAAAATCCAATTGCAATAGATAATGAATAATTAATTAAATAATCCGATAGTTACGAAGAAATTGGAGTGAATAAGTTGCTTCAATTCACACTTTTGTTGATGGATCCATTTCCTCGGTCTCAACCATTCATCTTTTTTTATCATCCGTGGGGTCGAAACTAACGGGTCAAACCTTTAGTCAAGATGCACCAAACAAAGAGGTTAAGCTTCACGAATCCATGCAAATAAAAAAACCCAGAACGTTGATGCCTGGGTTTGTTGAACGATAAGAACGAAAAATTAACGACGACCGCCGCGAGAGACCGCGATGAAACGTAAAATGCGTAAGAAGATATTGATGAAAGAAATGTATAAACTAAATGCTAAATACATTGCTTGTGAGTTGCTGATGTCTCCACTATCAGAGATTTGTTTAACATACCAAACTTGATAAGCAACCATGAGTAAGACCACACCAAAGATGCCAAAGGAAATGAACCAATCCACGGAAACACTACCAATGAATAAATTCACTAAACTTAATAAAATCAAGCCCATGAAAGCCACTAAAGTGAATTGACCAACACCAAGTAAACTGGTTTTCGTGGTTGCTCCGTAATATGCAAAAATACCAAAGACAAGCGCAGAGACACCAAATGCTGTGCCAATCAATTCAATTGGATATGCAAAAGGTAATGTTGATAAAATCACACCCATTGATCCAGAATATAAAAAGAATGGAATGGATGGATTGCCTTCACCACGACGTAAGGAACCAAATAAAAACCAGAAATAACTAATCATCAAGGTGATGGCACTACCAATCATTAAGCCTGCAAATAAATCATCTGATATAAGTCCGCTAGCGAAAGCAAAGAAAACGCCTAAGGCCATCAGGGCAGTGACCCCTAAAGCAACAGCCATCCAAGCAAACACCTTAACTAAAGGTGATGTGGTGCTCGTTTCATTCGCGTATTGTTGATATGGACGTTCCATATAATTTCCTCCTGGATATGAATTAACAATAACAAATTCTAGAAATTATCAAAGCGATATGATTGCAAGTTACCCAATCATGTTGGTCAACAGCTCTTCAAAAGAAGAAACTTTCAACGATGCCCCACCGACCAATGCGCCATCCACATCAGGTTGCGTTAAATAATCTTTAATATTATTTGGTTTGACACTGCCACCATAAAGTACGAGGGTTGCTTCGGCAATCAATGGGCTAAACATTTCTTCCAAGCGCTCACGAATATAATTGGCAATATCTTGAGCGTGTTCTTTACTAGCATTTTTGCCAGTACCAATGCTCCACACAGGTTCATAAGCAATCACAACTTTTTGCATTTGTTCGCTTGATAATCCTGCTAACCCAATGAGAAGTTGATCGCGAATCACGCCTTTGGTACGACCATGATCGTAGTCGTCACTGGATTCACCGACACAATACACGGAGGTGAAACCATCTTGAGAAGCTTTGATAATTTTCTTATTACAAATTAAATTCGTTTCGCCAAAATAGCTACGTCTTTCGGAGTGACCAATCAATGTCCAATCCACACCAAGTTCTTTTAACATCGAGGTGCTAATTTCTCCAGTGAATGCCCCAGAGGTTTCAAAATGAATATTTTGGGCACTAACAATTAATTGTGGATTATGTTGTTTCACCGTTGCTAATGATAAATACGTTGGGGCAATCCCAATCAACACATTGGCAACCTTTGCTTTTTCAACCAAAGGAATTGACGCCCTTGCAAAGGCAGTTGCCTCCGCGATGGTTAGATTCATTTTCCAATTGCCTAATAATAATTTTTTTCTCATGGCCTTACCCTAAGATGATATCAATGCCAGGTAAGTGTCCTGCATTTTCAATCATTTCTAAGGAAGCACCGCCACCTGTGGATACATGCGAGAAATCATTCATGTAGCCAAACTGTGCAACCGCAGCCGCAGAGTCACCACCGCCACAGACGGTAAATGCTTGTTTACCTAACGTTCTCACCGCTTGGCAAACCGATTCTGTCCCTTTGGTGAATTGAGGTTTTTCAAAGACACCCATCGGACCATTCCAGAATAAAGTTTTCGCTTTTAAAATAATGGTACGGAATTTGGCAATGGTTTTTGGCCCAATGTCCATGCCCATCATGTCACCATGAATTTGTCCTTCATGGGTTTCAATCTTGGTTGGATTATCAAACGTGTTGCTCACCACATAATCATCGGCAAAAATCAGTTTTCCTTTTGCCTTGGCAATGACGCTCCGTGCATACTCTAATTGATCTGCTTCAAAGGGTGAAGTTCCAATGGTCTTTCCTTGAGCCTTTAAGAACGTATAGGTCATCGCCCCACCAATCAGTACATAATCACACTTGGACAAAAGTTCATCGATGACTTTGATTTTATCGGAGACTTTAAATCCACCCATGATCGCAACATA
>JBILRP010000001.1:0-119451 GCA_044372565.1 Bacilli bacterium
TTCATTGGTTTCCCCTTTAAGAAAAACACTCACGATTCGCGTGAGTGTTTCTTGATGTTTTTGAATTACTTCAATCCAAGCACAGACGCAAACTTCTTGACCAATCGAATGTATTGGGATGTATATGAATATTCGTTGTCATACCAGGAGATGACTTTTAAGAGTTGTTTTCCTTCTGGGTTTGTCATTAACTTGGTTTGGGTTGCATCAAAGATGGAACCTGCAGTGGATCCAATAATATCCGAGCTAACGATTTCATCTTCGGTGTATTCTAAGACATCTTTTAACTTTCCTTTAGCAGCAGCTTTGAATAAAGCATTCACTTCTGCTTCGTCTTTGACTGGCTTCTTTAAGGTCACAGTTAAGTCGACCAACGAACCATCAATGACGGGAACACGGAATGCTCCACCATTTAAACGGCCCTTCATTTCTGGGATGACCAAGTGTAAAGCTTTGGCAGCACCGGTGGAGGAAGGAACGATGTTGGCAGCCGCAGCGCGACCACGACGATTGTCACCTTTTTTCACTAAGTCTAACGTGGTTTGATCATTGGTATATGCATGAACCGTGGTCATGAATCCAGTGTCGATGCTGAAAGCATCATTCAACACTTTAATTAATGGGGCTAAGCAGTTGGTGGTGCAGCTGGCACCAGAGATCACTTGCATGTCTTTGGTTAACTTTTCATCATTGACACCAAACACGTAGGTTGGTGTTTTTTCATCTGCAGGAGCAGAGATGACAACCCCTTTTGCGCCACCGGCAGTGATATGAACTTTGGCATCTTCAATCCCTTTAAAACGACCGGTGCATTCTAAGACTAAATCAGCACCAAAATCGGACCACTTGATTAAATTTGGATCCGCTTGACCTAAGACTGGAATCGAACGACCATTGAAGATGATGGCTTTGCCATCGGCAGAAGTTTCAATCGATCCACCCGCAAAGCGACCATGGGTCGTGTCATACTTTAATAAATAGGTAAGCGTTTTTGCATCGGTTAAGTCATTAATCGCGACGACATCAATGCCACCGACTTCAACGATTCTCCGGAACGAAAGACGGCCGATCCGTCCAAATCCGTTAATTGCTACTTTGATTGCCATGTTACCTAAGCCTCCTGGTATTTTTACCAAAAGTATTATAAATGATTATCTGTTAGGAATAAAGGGGTTGAATGGTTTATTCGATTGGCTTGATGCCCTTGAACAAGGTGGTTAAATCAATCGATAAAGCCTCAACAATTTGTTGAAGGATTTCAATCGAGGGATTTCGTCTTCCTCTTTCTAAATCCGATAGGTAATTTCGATTGACATCACTTTCAATCGCCAGGGTTAATTGTGACCAACCTTTGCTCGTCCTTAAAAACCGAATACGTTTTCCTAATTGTTGTAATAAGGTCATGCCTTACCTGATACCTTGTTCGCCAAGACCATCAAACCACGAAACAAATGGTTGAGCTGACTTTTACTGATTGGTTTTTGAAAATGTTGGCTCATCATAAAGGCTAATTCCTCTAATGAACTTGAATCGTGCTTGAGTCTTAATTGACATAATTTCACTAATTTTGGCTGGTCGAGTTTATCGATACCAATCACCCGATCAATGAGTTGAATCGCTTGTTTTTGTTTTTTCGCTGCCGCAATCGTTTTGGCCATGTTGGCGTTCTCACATATTTGTAATCGATTCTCTGAATTGGTAAAGTCTCTTGCCACGCGGATATTTTCATATTCTAAGGTGGCATCGGTTGCCCCCATAAAAATTAAAAAATCGGCAATTTGATCTGATTTTTTTAAGTAGAGCATGTACTTACCTTTTCGAGGAATCAATTTAAAAGAAAACCGTAAGGTCTTCACTTGCCGAAGGAGTCGTTGAATTTCTGTTAAAAAATCTTCGTCATCACTACTGACTTCTAAATGATAATGAGAACTCGATGGATGATTGACGCTTCCACTTGCTAAAAATAAACCAGATAAGTAACCAGCAATCGCGTCGACACTTCGAAATTGTTTTAAATAAACTTCAGGTGAAGAATCAAAATCCAAATGAATGGTTTTTAGGATGTCATCCACACCATCTTCAAAGATAATCCAATACGTTTGTCGTTGACTAAATCGCGGAGATTGACGATATTCAAATTTAGGATTGACCTTCAAAATCGTTTTACTTGTTTGATAAAGAAATTGCGCAATTTTCGCATAGCTCGTAGACAAGGTTAGCTTTTGAGAACGTTTTGAAAACACATATCGTCCATTCGCTTTCACAAACCCAGCAAAGATGGCTAGTCTCCGATCGCGATCATAGGGTTTGGTGGTGAGTTCTTCTTTCACAAACGCTGAAAAAGATTCAATGTTTTGGTTCATTCTTGGTCAGTGTGTTTTTGAATGTCACGGTGGATGGTTAAAATACCGACTGGAAATTTATGTTTTAACATCTCTCCGAGGGCTTGGGTAAAGACCACAGACCGATGACGACCACCGGTACATCCAACGGATATTTCATAAAAAGGACGTTCTTCTTTTAACAATTGCGGAATCATCACTTCAAAATAATTGACCGCATGTTTTAACAATTCAGCAAACATCGGTTGGCCTTTGACAAAATCAATCACGGGCTGATCAAGCCCGGATAGGTTTTTTAAGTTGGGTTTGTAATATGGATTTTCTAAGACGCGTAAATCAAAGACAAAATCAGCATCCAAAGGAATCCCGTGCTTAAAACCAAACGATACAATTCCCATCGTTAAATGATGTTTACTTTGGTTAAAGGTGGCAATGAGTTGTTGGCGAAAATACATGACGGAATATCCGGTCGAATCAAACATGACATCGACTTGGGTTCGTAAATGATCGACCAAGGCTTGATCGCGTTGAATCGCTTGCAGTAAGGTGTAACCCTCTGATTGTAAAGGATGTAAATGCCTGGTTAATTTATACCGGGATACGAGATCATTTTCTTTGGCAATCAAACAGACCACGCGAGGTTTTAATCCTGGAATTTGTTTAGCAGCCGCAATCGCTTTTTCCGCATTAAACAAGGTGACACTAATGACGGTATTGACTGCTGTTAATTGTTGATGAATATGTTGGAATAAAGAAGAGAATAATTCCGCTGGAGGATTTTCAATACATTGGTATTTCATTTCTTCAAAAGCAAAAATAGCGGTGGATTTACCAGCCCCTGACATGCCCGTTAAAATGATGACTTCTTTTTGCATACTTGTATTATAAGATAAATTCTTGTCCTTCAACTAAACCTTCGATTAACCCTTTAGATATTGACGAATCGGTTGGATAACGAGTTGGCCTTGAGCAATGACATTTTTAATTTGTTTCGTGGTCTTTGCTTTGATATCGCCAATCACAAATAATCCTGGAACCGAGGTGTGACCATCTTGGTCGGCAATCGCATAGCCTTGCGCATTGAGTAAACCAGGAAATCCTTTTAAACATTCATGATTAGGAACCCAACCCAAGATCGGAAAAACACCATCGACCATCAGTTCTTGTTCCCCTTGAACAAGGGTTGAATACCGTAGCCCTTTCACCACGTCATCCCCAAGAACTTCTAAAGGTGTCGCTTTGGTGATCACGCGAACATTACTCAATTGATTAATTTTGACCAGTAAATTTTGTGATCCAACGGTTTCATTGACAGGTAAAAACAAATCAACTTGATGGCATATATTTGCAAGGAAAATCGTTTCTTCTAAAGCATGAGAGTCGCTACCAATGACGGCAACATCTTTGTTCTTAAAAAATCCACCATCACACGCTGGGCAATAACTAATCCCTTGACCAAACAAGCGTTCTCCACCGGGAATGGTTAATGGTTTTTCCTTGGTACCACTGGCAACAACGATGGTTTTTGAAAGATATTCTCCAGTGTCAGCGACAACCGTAAATCCATCTTGGTGTTTGATGACGTTGACAACGTTGCCGTAGGTGGAACTAACCCCTGCTTTCGTTAAGGCGTCATACATGCTTAAGCCAAATGCCTGTGCTTCTAAGTGTTGATAACCCGGAAAGTTTTCTAAGGTTTGATACGTATTTAATTTTCCACCTGGCATACTTTTTTCTAACAGAGCCACATGATAACCTGCTTGCTTTGATGCAAGGGCAGCACTCATGCCTGCAGGGCCAGCCCCAATGATGAGAACATCAAATCTTTCTAGCATGAACGTACTCCTTTAATTGATCAAAATGATCAACCCACATCGTCGGTTGAATCTCCTTCACAAATTTTTTAAATCCCCATGTCACTAAGGCGGTATCTGTGCCTGCTGCCTTACCAGCAAAATAATCAAAGGTCGTATCACCAACAAACAAAGTCTTGTTTGCCTGGACTTTAAAGTGCTTCAAGGCTAAAAGAATTCCTTCGGGATGAGGCTTGGGTTGTTTGACGTCATCTAAACTAATCACCAAGGGGAAGGCATCTTTTAAACCAATGACTTCAAGGGTGAATAAAGCATTGACTCTCATTTTTGAAGTGACAATGCCAACAGGAATCTTTTGTTGTTGACACGTTTGAAGTAACGATTCGATGCCAGGAAAGGCAACGGCAAACTTTGGATAAAACGTTCTTGCTTTGATGGCAAATGCTTTGGCGAGTTCAACTGGATTTTCTTTTGGAAAGTAAGCTTTAAGTGTATCTAACAAAGGCGGACCAGAAATCTTTATCAGTTCATTTAACGTTGTTTTTCTTGTCGGTGTGTATTGGTCAATAAACGATAACATCGTTTGTACCATCACCAATTCGGTATCAGCAACGGTCCCATCCAAATCAAATAACATCAGTTGATACATGGTTAGTCCTTCTTTGTTTTGATGAAAAGATGATTGGCGGCAATCGCAAGCAAACCGACGGAGAAGAAAACCCAACCCCAAATAAAACTCCAGTCGCCGCTATTGCCCATGTTGAATGCCGGATTACGTAATGGTTCCATGATCCCACGTGTTAATCCATACCACACCAAATACATCAAGGCGAGATCGCCTTGCTTTCGATAACGCTTAAGCCCTTCACCAATGCCAAACCTGATGACGAAATAACCGGTTAAATTAATCATCGATTCAATCAAGAATAATGGCACACGGAAACTACCATTGATGGTCATTTGCTCACGAATAAACGTTGGTAACCACATCCATGCCTCGACGTCGGCAATCACCCCATACACTTCTTGATTAAAGAAATTACCCCATCGTCCAATCGCTTGGGCAACCAAAATCGTCGGCACTGCAAAATCAACGGTTTTGATGATTGGAATATCTTTTCGTTTGAAATACACATACAAAATACCAGCGAGTGCACCACCAAGGGCCCCACCCATGATCGCGAGTCCACCTTCCCAAACTGCAAAGATTTTCCAGAAAGGTTGGGTGGCAAATTCAAGTTCCCATTGGCCCCAAACATACCATAAGCGCGCGCCTAAGATACCGGCAGGAAAGGCAATGATGAAAATATCTTCAACATAGCCTTTTTTCTTTCCTAATTTGATGAACTCACGTTCCGTTAATGCATAAGCAAGAAAGGCTCCTGACAAAATAAAGATCGCATAGAAGGCCACCAAGGGTTGGTCAAAAGGAATGCCTTTTGGTAATGGATAGGTAAAGGCAGGTTCAATCGCTTCTAATCCTAAGAATAAAAAAACAATCGAAGGAAAAATAAACAAGACAATGTTGGTCTGCATCATCGGCATAAATCGTTCACCTAAACTTTGATGGGAATAAAAGTAGCTTGCCGTCACCACCCATAAAATTGCCAACGTGGATAAAAAGAAGAAAAAGAAACTTGTGAAAGGATTGCTATCTGATCCTTGCGTGATCGCAAGGGCGAGTAAGCCAACGGAGATGGCAGTCATCACCATCGTTAACACCAATCGTTGCCCAAGAGGTAAAAGCTTTCCGAGTTGTTTAGGGTTAAAGGCAGCCAATGATTTCCACCATTGTCGGCCACCAAGATAAGCACCGGCAAGACCGGCTACCAAATAAATGATCATTAAAAAATTCATACATACCTCATAAAGTCATTTTAATGGAAACCACCGCCAATTGAAAAGAAAACTTATTTTAAATATGGCTTTAAAAATTGACCGGTGAAGGATGCTTTGACTTTACTGACTTCTTCAGGGGTTCCTTCGGCAACGACTTCTCCACCTCGGTGACCACCTTCAGGTCCTAAATCAATCACATGGTCGGCGACTTTAATCACGTCTAAATTATGTTCAATCACCAACACCGAATCCCCTTGAGCAACAATCGCTTGAAGCACGCGAACCAAACGTGCCACATCATCAATGTGTAATCCTGTGGTGGGTTCATCAAGAATATAAAGCGTCTTTCCTGTTGGCCGTTTTTGTAATTCAAAGGCGAGTTTAACCCGTTGGGCTTCTCCCCCTGATAACGTCGTTGCCGATTGACCAAGTTTCATATACCCTAGACCAACTTCATGCAAGGTCTTTAAGCGTCGAGCAATCTCAACCCGTTGGTTAAAAAAGACTTGAGCATCATCAACGGTTAATTCCAAGACATCATGAATATTTTTATCTTTGAAATACACCATCAACGTTTCTTCGTTATATCGTTTGCCTTCACACGCTTCACACTTGACATACACATCGGGTAAAAAGTTCATGGGGATTCGCTTCACCCCATCCCCTTGGCAAGTTTCACACCGACCACCGGGAACGTTGAAGGAAAATCTTCCTTTATCAAACCCTCGAGTTTTTGCTTCTAAGGTTTCCGAAAACAAGTCACGAATCTCATCAAAGACTTTCGTGTACGTGGCAGGATTCGATCGTGGGGTTCTGCCAATCGGTTCTTGGGAAATATTAATAACTTTATCTAAATGCTGTAACCCTTCGATGCGGGTGTGTTTTCCCGGATTGACATCGGCATCATTGAGTTCCTTTAAAATTTGCTCATAAAGAATATCGTTGATTAAGGTGGATTTACCGCTGCCGGAAACCCCGGTGACAACCACCAATTTTGCTAAGGGAATTTTGACATTAATCTTCTTTAAGTTGTTGGCCTGTGCGCCAATGATGTTGATGAATTTACCATTCCCTGGTTGATGTTGTTTGGGTAAGGGAATACTTTTCTTCCCAGATAAATACTGACCCGTGATCGACCTAGGACTGGCAATGATGTCTTCAATGCGACCTTGAGCAACCACTTCCCCACCTTGAGCCCCTGCTCCCGGACCAATATCAACAATGAAATCTGCTTCGCGCATGGTTTCTTCATCGTGTTCCACGACGATCACTGTGTTGCCTAAATCTCTCATCGTTTTTAACGTGTTAATCAATCTTCGATTGTCTCGTTGATGTAGACCAATGCTTGGTTCATCCAAGACATATAAGACCCCAGTTAATTGTGAACCAATTTGGGTGGCCAAACGAATGCGTTGCGCTTCCCCACCTGATAACGTCATCGCCATGCGGGATAAGGTTAAATAATCTAAGCCGACATTCATGAGAAATCCTGCTCGCGATAAGATTTCTTTGATGACCAACCGGGCAATCGTACGGTGGGATTCTGACATCGACGCTTCGGTGGTTTTCATCCAATCGATGAATTCAAGCATCGACATTCTTGTGGATTCATCAATGTTCTTTTTACCAACCTTAACACTCAAGACTTGGGGATTTAATCTTGCCCCTTTGCAGGTGGTGCATTCGCGGTCCGTAAAATATCGTTCATACAATTCACGCATGCCTTCAGATTGGGTTTCGTGATACAACCGTTCAAGTTTGATTTTGATGCCTTCAATAAAGTCAAACCGATTCATGATGTTACCCGAGGCGGATTGAAGTTGGTATTGATGCATTTTTGGGGAACCAAATAAAATAACTTTCAGTTGTTCTTTACTTAGTTTTGCTAAAGGCATATCCAGAGGAATTTGATATAACTCACAAAGTTTTTTAAATTCTTGCCAATATAAGTTGGTGGTCCCAATCATGTTTTTATAAAAGTTTATCCCACCTTGTTGAATCGATAAACTCATGTCTGGGATGATGCGTTGAACATCGGCTTCACGCTTGATGCCAAGGCCGTGACAATCTGGGCAACTGCCTGATGGGGCATTAAAACTAAAAAGGCGTGGTTCTAATTGAGGAACAGAAAATCCACAATACTTACACGCGTGGTGGCTAGAAAATAGATGATCTTTGTTTCCGTCAAACGCCACCACATACCCTTTGGACCAATCAAGGGCTAACGTGACCGCGTCAAATAAACGGGTTCTTGATTCAGGATTCACAATCAAGCGATCAATGACGATGTCGATGACATGCTTTTTGTTTTTATCAAGGACTGGAACTTCATCCAAGCGATAGAAAGCACCATTGACCCTGACCCGTTCAAACCCTGAAGTTTTGATTTTGGTGAACGTGTCTTTATGGGTTCCTTTTTCATTTTGAACCAACGGGGCAAGGATATGTAACTTCGTTTGCAAAGGCAATTGCGAAATGACTTGAACGATTTGGGAGACGGTAAACGACAAAATGGGTTCATGATGCGTCGGGCAATAAGGGACCCCTACCCGCGCATACAGTAAGCGGAGATAATCATAAATTTCTGTGACGGTTCCAACGGTTGAACGAGGATTATGTGAAGTGGATTTTTGATCAATGGAAATCGCTGGCGATAATCCTTCAATTGATTCAACGTCTGGCTTTTCAATATTGCCTAAAAATTGCCGAGCATAACTCGACAAGGATTCGACGTAGCGCCGTTGACCTTCCATGTAAATCGTGTCAAAGGCAAGGGTGGTTTTTCCACTCCCTGATACCCCAGTAAAAACAATGAGTTCTTCTTTTGGAAGCGTTAAACTGACGGATTTTAAATTATTTTCTCGCGCTTCTTTAATGATGATGTGTTTACGGTCCATCGCTGAATTCCTCAACCATTCATTATAAACCGAAAAAAGCAGAATGGGGCAAAAGCGCCTATCCCTCGATTTAGGTGGTGGGTTGGTGAACGACGCCTGAAAATAGCATCAACCCTTGATGATTAATCACAAAATATAAGAATGAGCGATCGAGATTTAAACTAACGCGAGCTGGCAGAGGGATAGAAGTCACGCCAACATTGGCTTCAGTAATCGCGGCAGCTTCAAGACCATCTTGAAGAAGGTCAACCCGAAGATGTTGATTTAAACTTTGGACGTATGCCCCAGGCAAGGCTTTGGATAAATCCGCTTGTTGAGGATCAAACAGCGATGCAATCTCAGGATACACAGACAATAAGTTTGCTTTCAAATCGAGTTTACCTCTTGTACTCGACGCGGGCACGGTTAATAAAATGCGTTCATTGGTGGCAGGTGAGGTGAAGGCTGCTTGAATGGAAGGTAAGTACGTTTCTGAAAGTAAATCAACAGGGGTTAAATTTCCTTTGGGTAAGACATAAACGATGCGATGATCACCATAGGCTTCATCCACGCCTAAGGTGAATCCTGGTTGATCCAAATATAAAGTGGAACGGGTTTCTTTTTGCATGTAGGTGACGCCACGGACATTGCTTTGATTGCTTGAATTGGTAAATGTCCCTTGGGTGGTTAAGATATCAAACGCTTCAAGCCAATTGGCTTTGAGATAAAACGTATTGAATAAGGCCATTGCTGTGTCTTGATTCAACCCAAGATCCGAAGGTTTCATGTCTAAAAAATTAAAGGTTTTTTGATTTAACCAATTGGCCATATCTGCTAAACCATCGGGTTGAAAGTCGGTATGAAAGACTTCCGTGAAATAGTCGCTACTTAGCCGATTCAGATACGTTGGGTTGACCTCGATATCTTCGCGAACAAACACGCCATTGCCGAGTAAAGATTTGGCGACGAGCGTTTCTTGTTGATTCAACGTTTCTTTATCTTCTAAATAAGTATCAATGAAAACTTGACTGGTTTCTTCACGAAGTTGATCCATGTCTTCAACCGCAAGGATAGACGCAAGGGCTTCTTGGGTTTGCCCATCCGCTGCTTCCAAGAGTAACGTTAAGGCCATGAAAGCAGAAAGTGGAGAATAAGCAAGATTGTTCGAGGTTGAAAATAAGTCCGGGGCGGTGCGAGTAAAAAACTGACTGACTTGCGACTGATAGGTGTCGTAACGAGGTTGCCCTTCTAAAAAATCTTCCGCTTGGTCTCGTTGCTCAAAAGAAGGAAAACTTACCACGTTTAATGCTTGAAGAGATCGTAAGGCTTGTGGCACTGAACCATTGGGATCAATCGCACCAATGAGCACGGCAACCAAGACCGTTACAGTGGTCGCCACGGCTGCCGCGGGGGTTCCCCACATGGCCAAGGTCATCCACCAAGGTTTTGGTTGACTGAGGACACCTTGAAAATTCAAATGCGCAGTACGCTTGTCAAAATAAGCTTGCCCAAATTGTTTGATTTGCTTTTCTAATTTGGTTTGTTTCATCTTTTTTTCCGATACATCACTTTTAATTTATCAAGGGCTTGTTCGTAGAGATGATGGACGTTAGACAACGAGATATCCATCAACTTACCAATATCTTCAAATCCTAATTCGTAGACAATCTTGTATGCAATCACTAGATTCTCTTGATCACTGAGATGCTTATGCCACGTTTGGAATAAACTTTTCCCATCTTCTCCACTGCTGGTTTGATCATACTGTTCTTGCCAAACTTCTTCTTTTTTTCGCTTCAGTTCGTTCAAGGCAGTGTGTTTGGCAATCATCGACGCCCAAGCTTGAAACTTGTCAGGATCCTTTAACGTGGATACTTTCTGATAAATCTTGAGAAAGGTATCTTGTAAAAGGTCTTCGGCCGTCGGTTCATGTTTCACAATCGAGAGAATGATGACATACAGAAGACTACGAAATTGCTGATAAACCTCATGAAATGCTTCGTGATTACCTCTTTTTAAAGCTTGAAACGTGTGCCATTCAATGGTTTGCATGGGTTACCGGTTCTTGCCCGTATACTTTATAGACAAGAGAAAGGCTTGTTTTTTTCTCTTCATTGGTCGAAGGATTGAATCCAAGTGTATTCTCATATAAAATCATGGTTGGCGGGACGTAGCACAGCTTGGTAGTGCGCTACCTTGGGGTGGTAGAGGTCGTGAGTTCGAATCTCATCGTTCCGACCATTTTTTATTTCTTCCTGCTTTTCAGTTCGTTCACAATTAATTTCTTCGCCATCTTTAAATCTTTGTCCGAGAGTTGTAAACTTTTATCAACAATGCCAGCCATCGTCATTTTTTGGTAAACAAAATCTGAAAAATTCTCATAAGGTAAAATCGTTGAACTAGCCCGATGACTTTTTTGTCTGACGCTTTTGTTTGAGCCTAAATGGGTTGCTAACAAAGGTAATAGTTCTAATACATTAAAGGTCACATCCAGCGTGACCACAGGATTAAATAAAGACAACGCATCATTAATGACATCAGGATAAATCCCGATGGATTGAGCAAGCATCTCTGAGGTCACATATTTATGTGAGGTCGTTGATAATGCTTGATATATTTTTTGATAGATTGGACGTTTGACCATACTCCTATTGTAGCGAATAATCACCCTATTCGTTCATGGGGATGAAGGATTGTTTGTCATCATTTAAAAATAACTTGATTTTATCGGATATTTTTTGAATTAAAGATAGTCAGCCATAAAAAAACATCATGACTTGCATGATGTGATGAGGTTAAATGGTACACCATATAGGATTCGAACCTATGACCCGCTGATTAAGAGTCAGCTGCTCTACCGGCTGAGCTAATGGTGCATTGCCAAATTATCTTACAATAATTACACGTTGAATTCAACGAAAATTCTCGTCTGAATTCGCTTCACTTACTTTAAATAGGGACTAGGTTTAACGTCTGATGATGATGGTTCATCTTTGGTTAACTGATGTTCATAAGCGAGCATGCTTTGTTCGTCAACAAAAATCACCGAAGCTTTTTTGTCCACCACGCGAGTGAGGGCAATAAAATCATTCGCTGATCGATATTGTTTGGTAAACACCATCAAGGTATAAGACAAAAGTAGGGATCCAAAAATGGTATAAAGAGCCGTGAATAACGTTGCCGCCAAGACCACACTACGTAATGGCAATTGCCACCATTGGACGAAATAACCTTTGTCATTGACGACCATCAGTTGACTCGCGCGTTTACCTAAGGTTTGGCCTTGTTTGGCGGCGAGTGGAACAAGGATATAAAAAATGATGAAAGAAACCAAGGCACTATAGCCGATGATTTCAAGAAAGTATCCGTTGATTAAATTCACCAAGGAAGAAAATGGAGGATACGTATTAAAATCAAGCAATGCTTGGCGATACGCTTCTGTGTAAAATTCATCCAAATCAATCTCTTCAATGCCTGCTTTAACCACCGCAAGAACATTGTTATCACCATTCACCAAGGTGAATAGAGAGTCTGTTTCCGTCACATTGAAGACATTCTCATTAAACCAAGCAACGCTAAAGTCAAACGCAGGTTCACTTGCAGCGTAAATTTTACCATCTTTAAACATTGAGTAATACGAGTAGATCGCCGTAGGTACTTCATCCAAATCAATGTTCACCAATTGATTGGTTTCTTCGTCGGTACCATACAAATAACTCGCTTCTTGATAAGCAACAAATTCTCGCGAGAGTTGACTTGTTCCATATTGGGCATCATAAAGTGGACCAAATAGATAACTTAACAATAATAACGATGCCATTAACCATAAAAATAAATCGAGAACAGCAGCGCCAGTTCGTTTTAAAAGATTAGCATTGACAGCAAAGGGATTTAGTTTCATTCTTTTATTATCAAGAAAATTTCGAAAGAATGCAAGAAAAAAAGACCGACAAATCGGTCTTTTTAAAGTGAGAAAGAGAGCAATTTACTTGACGATTTCGTTGACGGTTCCCGCACCGACAGTGCGACCACCTTCACGAATCGAGAATTTAGTACCTTTTTCAATTGCCACTGGGTGAATTAGGATAACATTGAATGTCACGTTATCACCAGGCATGACCATCTTCACATCGGCTGGTAATTCGATGACACCAGTGATGTCGGTGGTACGGAAGTAAAATTGTGGACGATAGTTGGATAAGAAAGAGGTATGACGACCACCTTCTTCTTTGGTTAAGATATAAGCAGTAGCAGAGAACTTGGTGTGTGGGGTCACCGAGCCAGGTTTGGCAACGACTTGACCACGATCCACTTGTTCACGAACGATCCCACGTAAGAGCACGCCAACGTTATCACCAGCTTGCGCTTCGTCAAGAAGTTTACGGAACATTTCGATTCCGGTGACAACTGACTTGATGGTGTCACGAATCCCAACGATTTCAACTTCATCGTTAAGTTTTAAAGTTCCACGTTCAACACGACCCGTGACAACGGTGCCACGACCCGTGATGGTGAGGACGTCTTCAACTGGGATTAAGAATGGTTTATCTTTTTCACGCTTTGGCGTTGGGATATAGGTATCGACCGCTTCCATTAACTTAAGAATATTCTTTTGTTCTGCTTCGTCGCCGTTTAATGCTTTGACGGCAGCACCGCGGATGACAGGAATCTTATCACCTGGGAATCCGTATTTGCTTAAGGTATCACGGATATCCATTTCAACGATATCGATTAATTCCTTATCATCGACTAAGTCGACTTTGTTTAAAAAGACAACGATGAATGGGACACCAACTTGACGAGCAAGAAGGATGTGTTCTTTGGTTTGCGCCATGACACCGTCATTAGCAGCAACCACTAAAATCCCACCGTCCATTTGTGCAGCACCGGTGATCATGTTTTTAACATAGTCAGCGTGTCCTGGGCAGTCAACGTGAGCATAGTGACGTGTCTTGGTTGAGTATTCAATGTGCGAGGTATTGATGGTAATCCCGCGAGCCTTTTCTTCTGGGGCTGCGTCAATTTCATCATACCGCTTTGCAGTTGCACCACCTTGTTTTGCCAACACGGTTGTGATTGCTGCAGTCAGCGTGGTCTTTCCATGGTCAACGTGACCGATGGTCCCGATATTAACGTGTACTTTACTGCGATCAAACTTTTCTTTTGCCATAAGCATTCTCCTTTTTTTATAACTATGTTAGTTATTCAACTTTTATATATTATCGCACTTCTTTTAGAAAATCAATGCTAATTGCTTACTATTTATCAGCTTTTGCCCCAGCCTTTTTAATGATTTCTTCGGCGACGAATCGTGGGGTTTCTCCATAATGATCAAATTGCATCGTGTAGTTTCCACGACCTTGGGTAAACGACCGTAAGTCGGTGACGTAACCAAACATTTGTGCAAGTGGAACTTCGGCTTCAACCACTTTGGCGTTGCCACGTTGAGAATCACCCGTCATTTGTCCACGGCGGCGAGCGATATCGCCAACGACATCACCATAATATTGTTCAGGAACCGTGACTTCAATTTTCATGATCGGTTCAAGAATCACTGGCATACAAAGTTTTGCCGCAGCTTTTAAGGCCATACTCGCGGCGATACGGTAAGCACCTTCCGCGGAGTCGACATCATGGTAAGATCCATCAAACAAGGTGGCTTTCACATCGATGACTTGATAGCCAGCGACAAGACCACGATGAAGGGCATCTTTTAAACCTTCCATGGTTGGTTTGATAAATTCACGAGGAACGGTTCCACCAACAACGGCATCGACGAATTCAAATCCTTTACCAGGATTTGGTTCGAAGCGAATCCAGACGTGACCGTATTGACCACGGCCACCGGATTGACGAATATATTTTCCTTCACATTCAGCCGTACCACGAATGGTTTCGCGGTAACCCACTTGTGGGGCACCGACGTTGACGTTCACACCAAATTCACGACGTAAGCGGTCAACGATAATATCGAGGTGAAGTTCACCAACCCCAGCGATAATGGTTTGACCGGTTTCTTGATTACTAGAGACCCGGAAGGTTGGATCTTCTTCTGCTAGTTTCATTAATGAAATTGACATTTTTTCTTGGTCAGCTTTGGTCTTTGGTTCGACGGCTTGTTCAATGACTGGCGCAGGGAATTCCATTTTTTCTAAAAGTAATTCAAACTTTTCATCACACAAGGTATCCCCAGTGGTCGTCCCTTTTAATCCAACAACGGCACCGATATCACCGGCGTGTAATTCGTCGACTTCTTGTCTGTGGTTAGCGTGCATTAACACCACGCGACCGATCCGTTCTTTCACACCTTTGGTGGTGTTGATTAAATACGAACCAGCTTTTAAAGTTCCAGTATAAACACGGACGTAAGATAAACGACCAACGAATGGATCGGTGGCAATTTTAAATGCCAAGGCAGCCACTGGTTTTTCATCATCCGGGACCACATTAAACTTGTCACCGTTTGGCAAGGTTGCTTCGGCATTTTCAATATCGGTTGGTGAAGGTAAGAAGGCAACAACCGCGTCTAAAAGTTGATGAATCCCTTTATTTTTATACGATGCACCGCATAAGACTGGGAAGAATTCACCTTTGAGAACACCTTTACGAATGACTTCTTTAATTTCTGCAACGGTTGGATCTTGTCCATCCAAGACCTTGACCATCAAGGCATCATCAAATCCAGCAATCGCTTCAAGAAGTTTTTGTCTTAATATTTTAACTTTATCTTTATATTGTTCTGGGATGGCGACTTGAGTTGGGGCGTCATCTTTGTTTTCTGAATACATCCAGGCGACTTGTTCGATGATATCAATGATACCTTTGAAATTATTTTCTAGACCAATTGGGTATTGAATCGCTTCCGCATTCGCTGCTAAACGAGAGTGAAGGGTTTCAATACACATATCGAAATCGGCACCAATCGCATCCATCTTGTTTGCAAAAACAATCCGAGGAACACCGTACTTGCTTCCTTGACGCCAGACGGTTTCGGTTTGTGGTTCAACGCCGTTTTTTCCATCTAACAAAGTGACAGCACCATCTAACACCCGAAGCGAACGTTCAACTTCAATCGTGAAGTCAACGTGTCCAGGAGTATCGATGACGTTAATGCGGTAACCCTTCCAAAAGGCGGTGGTGGCAGCAGAGGTAATCGTGATCCCACGTTCTTGTTCTTGAATCATCCAGTCCATCGTCGCCGCGCCTTCGTGGACTTCGCCGATTTTATGAATCTTACCGGTGAAATATAAAATACGTTCTGTGGTTGTGGTTTTACCAGCGTCAATATGGGCCATGATGCCAATATTGCGCGTATGTTTAAAGTCGTATTCGCGTTTAGGCATAGTTTTCTCCTACCACTTATAATGTGCGTAAGCTTTATTTGCTTCCGCCATTTTAATGACATCTTCACGCTTCTTCACGGAAGCACCTGAGTTATTCGCAGCATCAATGATTTCACCAGCAAGTTTGTCTTCCATGGTTTTTTCATTACGTAATCTTGCATAAGAGACCAACCAACGTAATCCTAATGTGGTTTTACGTAAGCCACTGACTTCAACAGGAACTTGATAGTTGGATGCACCAACACGGCGGGTCTTTAATTCAACTTCAGGCATGATGTTGTCCATCGCGGTTGCGAAGACATCCATCGATGGCTTGCCTGATTTTTCTTCGATTCGTTGGAAAGCTTTATATAAAATATTTTGCGCGATTCCGCGTTTACCATCGATCATGATCTTATTGATCAAGCGGGTCACTAATTTTGAATTGTGAATTGGATCTGGGAGAACGTCGCGTTTAGCGACTTGACCTTTACGTGGCATAATTTATTCCTTCGCTTTCTTATTTAGCAGGAGCGGCAGCTGGTTTGGCAGCAGGAGCTGCACTACTTCCACCTGCTTTAGGTCTCTTGGTACCATATTGACTACGGCCTTGGCGACGTTTTTCAATCCCAGCGGTATCTAAAGTTCCGCGCACGATGTGATAACGAACACCTGGTAAATCAGGGACACGACCACCACGAATTAACACGGTGCTGTGTTCTTGTAGGTTGTGACCTTCACCACCAATATATGCCGTGACTTCATAACCATTGGATAAACGAACACGGGCATATTTTCTTAATGCCGAGTTTGGTTTCTTTGGGGTCATGGTACCCACACGAGTACAAACCCCGCGCTTTTGCGCAGACGCTTGAATAACCGTACGTTTGGTTAATGAATTCCAACGTTTTCCTAAGGCTGGCGACTTCGACTTATAGAGCTGATCTTGGCGTCCTTTTCGAACTAATTGGCGAATGGTTGGCATATGTTCTCCTTTTAAGGTATTGTTCCACAATACCGGGTGTATCAAGCACCTACTTTAAAAAAGACCTTTTCAGGTCAATCCTTAGGCACGATTAGATTATATAAACCTCATCAACGATTTGCAAGGAGTTTATGTGGGAATCTTTGTCAGCGCTAATTCGATCCCTAAAGGAGTGATTTCACCAATGGTAAGTTGCCATGGTAACCTGGTTCCATCATTAAAATAAAAAGGTAGACCTTGGTCGTTAAAGGACATCCCCGTTTGAAACAACGTCGCATTGGTTGCAAAGCCTTGGTGTTTGAAGGTATTGACGCCAGAGGATTCCAATAAGTGAATAAGTTTAAAGTTAGGATTGGTCCCCACCGCGTTACGACTCACCGTGTTGCTATGTGCAAGTTGATAACGATATCCACTGGTATAAACCATGTCCTTCACATAAGCATCAAAGGTTAATCCTTGACTCGTGACCATCAACTGAGCGATTCTTGCGTCGATATGATAAATCTTTAATCCTGAGGATGTAAACATGCGTGGGTACCTTCCAGAAAAAGAAGCTTGGCTATCTTTTTGATTCAAGCCAATCGGTTGATAAAATTCAAGCAAGAGATATTCATCCATCATCGTTGTCGGATTAGGTTTGGTTAACATCAACATAGAGGGTTGGGTTGCCATCGAAGGTAAGACCACGGTTCCAGGTTGACGAATGAAGGTTGGAGGAATCCATCCTAATGCCATTTTCGAAAATCCATTATGATCACCAATATTGTAATCCATCATGTCTAGCGCCCCTGAAGGACCCCAATCCCCGGCACTCCGATCATAAGAATAATAATCAAGCAATCCTAATAAATGTCCGACTTCGTGAATATAAACATGCGCATCAACCGTCCGTTGACCTTGGTTATCTTTCCAAGGAAAAAAGATAGGTTCATTGTCGTCATTCCATTCTGCTTTGCCGTTGGCACTACGTTGATAGTAGCCATCTTCATACATGAATTGATAACTACTCCAACCATAATGAAATAACGTAGGACTTAAAACATTAGCTGCGCCACCTTGATAGGCAACAAACGCCCAAAACACATCCTTGTCTTCGCCATATTGTTCACCTTGAGGATCAAAGGTTAAGGAATAAATAAAATAAACCGCGTCTAAATATCCATCTTGATCTTGATCAAAATCCAAGACCCGATTAGGATACGTTTCTTTGAAATAGGTGAGTGCTGGTTGAATGACGTCTCCACCAAGTAGACCACGATTGTTCGACAATTCAACCGCCGTGATGGTTGGGGTAAACCAATCGGTGACCATGCCTTCAATGGTTAATTGGCCATAACTCGAGGTGTGATAATAAGAGGCAACCGAATGCCAAGGCAATTCAGATGGAGAACCAAAAAAAGCAGTGTCGATATTGTCCTTGGTTTGTTGGCACCCTTCAAGAATCTCCGCACACGTCGCATCGGAAAACTGAATTGGAATCACCAACATATTGACGAGCCCTGCACTGGGCATGGCCGTGGCATATCCTTCGTTGATTCTGACATCACGATAGGTAACTCCACTCAAGGTCGATGTGATAGAAAATGAAGAAGATTGAAGGAGTTGAAATCCAATTAATAAGGTGAGGGTTAGGAAGCGTTTCATCTTGTCATCATCATAACAAAAATAAAAAGAGGATGCTGTTGGCATCCTCTTTCCGTAGGTTCATCCTCAACGATTAATCTTCTAAAAAGTCTTCAAACTTTTCCAAGTATTGTTCATCATTGGAACGATAGTTGGCTTTGATTTGGCGCATGGATTGCTCAACGGTGAAGTTATCTGCAGTTGTTTTCTTCATCGCGTCAGTGAATAAACCACGACCCGCTGGAATTAATTTCCCAGTGATGACATTTTCTTTTAGACCATGAAGAACATCGGTTTTACCTTTGATGGCCGCATCGGTTAACACCTTGGTGGTTTCTTGGAAAGATGCTGCCGAGAGGAAGGATTCGGTTTCTAAGGATGCTTTGGTGATCCCTAATAAACGTGGCATCGCAACCGCTGGATTTTTACCAGATAACAAAGCAATTTCATTCTTTTCCGTGAAGGTGGTTGTGTCCACTTTCGAACCGGTTAACATATCGGTATCTCCACCATCAATGATGAGCACCTTGCGGGTCATTTGACGAATGATGACTTCAATATGCTTATCGGCAATGCTTGCCCCGTTGGATTGATAAACCTTTTGAACTTCTTTAATGATGTACTTTTGAACAGCTGTCATATCGGCATACTTTAATAAATCTTTTGGATACACAGCCCCTTCAGAAATTTTAGTTCCTGAGACGATCTTGTCACCGACTTTGACACGCAAGCGTGAACCAAATGGGGTATCAAAATCTAGCGTATCTAAATCATTCTTGACGGTAACTTTATAGCGACCATTGTTGTCTTCGATGTTCACGACTTTTCCGCTAATCGAGGAAATCACCGCTTCACCTTTTGGACGGCGAGCTTCAAAAATTTCTCCAACACGTGGCAACCCGTCGGTAATGTTACGACCAGCAACACCACCTTCGTGGAATGTTCTCATCGTTAACTGCGTTCCTGGTTCCCCAATCGATTGGGCGGCCATGATGCCAACGGCATCACCAATTTCCACAAGTTTCCCTGTGGCCAAGTGGCGACCATAACATTTTTGGCAAATCCCACCTTTGGATTCACAACCGATAACCGAGCGAATTTCTACGTCGGTAATCCCGGCGTCAACAATCAACTTGGCATCGCGTTCATCCATCATGCGATCACCTTCAACAATCACCGCTTTGGTTTTTGGATGAATGACATCGCGGATGTTAAAGCGACCGACTAATCGACTTAATAATGGGGTGATGATCGTGTCACGTGCAGTATCTTTGATGTCATAGACGTTGGTGCCATGATCGGTACCGCAGTCGGCTTCACGAATAATCACGTCTTGAGAAACGTCACAGAGTTTACGGGTTAAATACCCAGAGTCAGCTGTCTTTAACGCGGTATCGGCACCGACCTTACGCGCACCGTGGGTGGCAATGAAGAATTCGGAGATCGATAACCCTTCACGGAAGGAAGAACGGATAGGAAGTTCAATATACTTACCGTTTGGTTTTGACATCAATCCACGATAACCAATCAATTGGTTAAAGTTAGAGGCCTTCCCACGCGCCCCTGAGTTGAAAATGATGTTGAGTGGGTTGTCATTCTTGTTGGCCATGAGGGCAAGAACACTGCTGGCAATTTTCTTTTGAACATCTTCTTTCCAAATTTGAACAACGAGATTATAACGTTCTTCATCGGTGAGCAACCCTTGATTAAATTGATCGGTGATTTCTTCAACACGGCGATCGCCTTCATCAATAATTTCTTTTTTGTTTTCTAATTTCACGATGTCGCTTAAGGCAACCGTTAAACCAGAAACCGTGGCGTACTTAAAGCCTTGGTCTTTCATCTTGTCGAGGATGACGCTGGTACGGCTGGTGCCATAACGAGCGAACACTTCTTTAATGATGGCCGATAAGTCTTTGGAACCTAATGGTGTCATCAATGGTTTCTTGGCAATGACTTTGGGGAAATCCGTTCCTTTGGGAACAAAATATTCTTCAAGATCACCTTTGATATTGGCTGTACTCTTGTTATTGATATAAGGGAAGTCACTTGGGAAAATGCTATTGAAAATCATTTTACCAACGGTGGTTAAAAGATAGCCTTCATTCATCGCAGGGGTAAAGTTTGTTTTCTTTAACGCAGATCCAGGAACCGCAATCCGGTTATGTAAATGGATTTGCTTGGTTTGATATGCGACCAAGACTTCTGATAAATCTTTAAAGACTTTACCTTCGCCTTGGGCAAATGCGTCATACGTTTCTGCGTTGATTTCATCCCCGGCTTTTTTCGCTTTAGCTGCTTTTGCTTCGTAGTAGGCTTTGGTATTTTCCATCGTTAAATAGAAATTACCAATGACCATGTCTTGGGATGGGGTGGCAATCGGTAATCCATCTTTTGGTCCTAAGATGTTATTGGAGGCTAACATTAAATTCACAGCTTCTTCTTGAGCAGCTTTGCTTAATGGAACGTGGACGGCCATTTGGTCACCGTCGAAGTCAGCGTTAAATCCAGTCGTGACCAGTGGGTGTAAACGAATGGCGCGACCTTCCACTAGTTTAGGTTGGAATGCTTGAATCCCTAATCGGTGAAGGGTTGGTGCACGGTTGAGTAACACAGGGTGGAAGGAAATGATTTCTTCGACGATATCGAAGACAATTTCGTCGTAATTTTCAACTTTCTTTTCTGCTTGTTTATGGGAGTTTGCATAGCCACGATCAATCAATAAAGATGCAATGAATGGTTTGAGTAATTGAATCGCCATTTCTCGAGGTAATCCACATTGATACATCTTTAAATCTGGGCCAACGGCGATGACGGAACGACCAGAATAGTCAACCCGTTTACCGAGTAAGTTTTGACGGAAGCGGCCTTGTTTCCCTTTTAAGGCAGAGGATAAGGACTTGAGTTCCCGACCCGAACCACCGGAGGATAAGACTGGTTTACCACGACGACCGTTGTCAATTAAGGCGTCGACGGCTTCTTGTAACATCCGCTTTTCGTTACGTAACATCGTGCTTGGCGCATTCATGTTAATTAAGTTTTTTAACCGACGATTACGAGCAATCAATCGACGGTATAAATCGTTTAAATCGGAAGTCGCAAACCGTCCGCCATCGAGTTGAAGCATTGGACGTAAATCCGGTGGAATGACTGGTAAAACATCCAAAATCATCCATTCAGGACGGTTGTTGGATAAACGGAAACTATCCACAAGTTCTAAACGTTTGATCAACTTGTTCCGACGTTGAGTCGGGGCATTGACCATTTCTTTGTTGATGGCTTGGAATTCTTTTTCTAAATCAATTTCTTTTAATAAACGTTTAATCGCTTCCGCACCTTCACCAAATTCAGAAGCTAAATGTTTTTGAATAAACGCAGTGACGACTTCGAAGTTAATTGGTTCGCTACGGTTTTCTAAACGGTTGACGAGCTCTTCTGCACGAGCCGCTTCATAACCTTCTAAGCGTCCTTGGAATTCTTTGATCACGGACACAAAGTCCACGCGTCCGGTTTTTTCATCAATGACTTGACGGTATTTTAAAATCTTGGATTGACCAGCATTTAAGCAAATCAGTGTTGAACCCACTAAGTAAACGAGTTCTTCTAATTGCTTTGCATTGATGTCTAAAATTAAAGCGATCCGGGAAGGAATGCCTTTGACATACCAAATATGAGCACAAGGTGTCGCCAATTCGATATGACCCATGCGTTCTCTTCGGGCATCTTTGGTCATGACTTCGACGCCACATTTTTCACAAACAACCCCAACATAACGTTGCTTTTTATACTTACCGCAATGGCATTCATAATCTTTGGAAGGACCAAAAATCTTTTCACAGAACAGACCTTGCATTTCTGGTTTTTGCGAACGATAGTTAATCGTTTCTGGTTTCATCACTTCTCCATGCGACCATTTACGAATGGTTTCTGGTGAAGCTAAACCAACGCGGATTTTACTAATTTTATTAATTTCAACCATGGTGTGCTCCCTTCCTATTCTTCGTCATCGACTTTGGCAGTCGTGACCACTTCGCCTTTTTCATCTTCGATGATAAAGCTTTCATTAATCGCCATTTCGTTTTCATCAGCATCAAATGATTCTGACGTATACGCGCGAATTGAAGAGTTGATCTTACGTTCTTCTGCTAGCGCATCTTTGGAAAGTTGTTCCATGTCCATTTCTTGATTGGTTTCATCAAACAAGCGGACATCAATGGCCAAGGCTTGTAATTCTTTTTGAAGAACCTTGAACGATTCAGGAATGCCTGGACGAGGAATGTCGCGATCTTTAATGATCGCTTCATAGGCTTTACGACGACCGACGCGGTCATCGGATTTGATCGTGAGAATTTCTTGTAACGTATTGGCAGCACCATAAGCTTCCAGTGCCCACACTTCCATTTCCCCGAAACGTTGACCACCGTTTTGGGCTTTACCACCAAGGGGTTGTTGCGTGACCAAGGAGTATGGACCCGTCGCCCGAGCGTGTAACTTATCGTCGACCATGTGCACAAGTTTAATCATGTACATGACCCCAACGGAGATGCGTTCATCAAACGAATCGCCGGTGCGACCATCAATCAAGACGGATTTACCATCTTCATCAAGTCCTGCTTTTTTCATCAGGTCCATGATTTCTTGATTGGAAATACCATCAAAGACTGGGGTGGCGATTTTCATGCCAAGCTTCTTGGCAGCCATCCCTAAATGAATTTCTAAAATTTGCCCGATGTTCATCCGGCTTGGAACCCCTAATGGGTTGAGCATGATGTCCACTGGCGTCCCGTCTGGTAAGAAAGGCATGTCTTCTACAGGAAGAATTCGAGAGATAACGCCTTTGTTCCCGTGACGACCTGACATCTTATCGCCTTCGGAGATTTTTCTCTTTTGTACAATATAGACGCGAACGACTTCATTGACGCCTGGGGCGAGTTCATCGCCGCGTTCACGTGAGAAGATTTTGACATCCAAGACAATCCCTGCACCACCATGAGAAACACGGAGCGAGGAATCTTTGCCTTCTTTGGTTTTTTCACTAAAGATGGCGCGTAATAATTTTTCTTCACTGGTTGGTTCGGTGACACCTTTTGGGGTGACTTTACCAACAAGAATATCGCCTTCTTTGACTTCCGCACCTGGGATGATGATCCCACGTTCGTCTAAGTAAGCTTTCGCTTCTTCATTGGTGGAAGGAATATCACGGGTGATTTCTTCGTTGCCTAATTTGGTGGCACGGCATTCTAGGGTATGTTCTTCGATGTGAATCGAAGTATAGACATCTTCTTTGACTAAACGTTCAGACATGATGACCGCGTCTTCAAAGTTATAACCATTCCAAGTCATAAACGCAATTGTCACGTTTTGACCGAGGGCTAAATCCCCATTGTCCATCGCTGGACCATCGGCAAGAATTTGTCCGGCTAACACTTTTTGACCAGGTTTGACAATCGAGACTTGATTGATGCAAGTGCCTTGGTTGGAGCGATTAAATTTTTGTAATGGATACGTGACTTCTTCACTGGAGCCTTTGGTCTTGACGATGATATGACGTGAATCGATATAGGTCACTTCACCATCTTGTTGAGCGACCACGGCTAAACCGGAGTCACGGGCAATCGCGTGTTCAATCCCTGTGCCAACAAATGGCGCTTGTGGTTTTAATAAAGGTAAGGCTTGACGTTGCATGTTCGCACCCATCAAAGCTCGGGTGGTGTCATCGTTTTCTAAGAATGGAATACAGGCAGAAGCGATCGAGACAACTTGCTTCGGCGAGACGTCCATGTAATCGACATCTTCCACGGGTGCCATGATGTTGTCACCATTGAAACGGGCGATGATTTTATCTTCTAAGAACTTACCATCTTTACCAAGTTTTGCAGACGCTTGGGCGATGATGAATGGACGTTCTTGTTCGGCGGATAAATATTCTGTTTCTTGTAAGACGCGACCATGTTTCTTATCCACTTTACGATATGGGGTTTCAATGAAACCATAATGATTCACTTTGGCATAGGTTGCTAAGTTGGTGATTAAACCAATGTTTTGACCTTCTGGGGTTTCAATTGGACAAATCCGACCATAGTGAGAATAGTGAACGTCACGGACGTCAAACGATGCCCGGTCACGCTTAATCCCACCACTACCTAACGCAGAGATACGACGCTTGTTCGCCAATTCAGCAAGAGGATTGGTTTGATCCATGAATTGTGAAAGCGGATCAGTTGAAAAGAATTCTTTGACTTGGGCCGTTAATGGTTTGATGTTGACCAAGGTTTGTGGAGCAACGTTGGTAATGTCAGAAATTGACATTTTTTCCCGAATCGATTTTGCCATCTTGGATAAACCTAAACGGAAACGGTTTTGAATTAATTCCCCAACGGAGTGAATCCGACGGTTGGCCAAGTGATCGATGTCATCGGTATCCCCGAATCCATCCATTAAGTTTAAGAAGTAGGAGAACGTTGCCAAAATATCAGGAATAGTAACAACTTCATCTTTTAAGTTAATGTCTGTGCCAACGATATGGGCAATGGTTTCTTTCTTTGAGTTTGGATAAACTTTGACGAGGTTAACGATATTACGATTGTTTAAATCGGTATTGATTGGTACTTTAACTTCATGGGCACCTTTTTCAAAGAATTTTTCAACACGAAGTGCTTCCACCATGTCTTTGGTCAATAACGTTCCTTTGTCAAAACGAACTTCACCATCAGCATCAATGAGGTCTTCGGCTAAGACGCGACCACCTAAACGATTATAAACACCCAATTTTTTCGCATACTTATAACGACCAGCCATGCCTAAGTTATAACGTTTGGCGTCAAAGAATTTTTGAATGATGAAATTGTTAATCCCATCATCAGTTCTTGGTTCGCCTGGTTTCATCTTGGAAAAAATTTGGCTTAAGGCGTAATGAGTAGAGACTGTATCCGAGTCTTTACCTAACGTGTTACGAAGAATATCTTTATCACCAAATAAACCAATGATGGTTTCATCTAGTTTCTTCGCATATTCAACCGCGCGTAATTCTTTATTTTTACCTTCTAAGGTGGATTCATCAAAGGCAAGTAATGCTTTCAAAAGGATGGAGGCATACATTTTTCGTTGACGGTCAATCCGCACCGATAAAATGTCTTTGGCATCCGATTCAAATTCTAACCAGGTTCCACGCATTGGAATTAAATCTGATTTGAAAAGGAATTTTCCTGTCTTGTCCATCGCCTTGGATAAATAAGCACCAGGAGAACGACGAATTTGTGAGACGATAACTTTTTCAACCCCATTAATAATGAAGGTACCAGAGTTGGTCATCAATGGGAAATCACCAAGGAAGACTTCCGATTCCTTGATATTGCCGTCTTCTTTAAAGATTAAACGTAAGTTGGCACGTAAGGGGACGGAATAGGTCATATCCCGATCTTTACATTCTAAATATGAATAGCTGGACGCATCAAAGCGAAATCCTAAATATTCGAGTTTGAGTGTGCCTGCATAATTTTCAATGGGAAAGATATCCTTTAAAGCCTCATCAAGACCTTTTTCTAAAAGCCATTGATAATTCTCGGTTTGAACTTCCACCAAGTTTGGTAGCGCCAATACCCCAGAAATCTTCGAATAATTCACACGGTTGTTATCCATGTTTTGATAGTGACGAGCACCACCAGTCCCAATTTTTAATGGGCCAGTTAAGGCAACGGTATCACGGCCAATTTTAACTTTTTTCTTCGTCGTCGTTTTCTTTGCCATAGTGTTCTCCTTATGGTTTTGCGATCAACACGAGATAGCCTTTATCTCGGTCTCTGCGCAGGACCTTGCTAAACAACGTTAGCAGGTAGGTCTCATGGGATTCAGCGCCTTTATCCTTACGAATCACAATATATAAATTGCCATTCGGATTCAGGTGCTGTTTGGCTTCTTGATAGAGGCGATAGATCGTTTTTTTTCCGGCGCGAATCGGTGGATTAAAGGCAATCACATCGAAATTCTGCGTCAATTCTTGAAAACCATCACTCGTCAATATCTGGAGATTCGTCAAGCCAAGACGTTGGGCGTTATGTCTGGCATCAATGACTGCCCGTTCATTGACGTCGGCAAGTGTCAGTGTCAGTTTTGGATTAAGACTTGCTAACGTTAATCCAACTGGGCCGTATCCACAGCCAAGGTCTAAGCATGTGCCGCTTAACGTATCTTGCAACAACACGTTGATCAGCAATCGACTGCCAACATCAAGATCTTTCTTAGCAAAGATCCCGCTGCTTGCGATTAAGGAGAATGACCGACCCTGAAGGGTATACGTGACCGTATATTCCTTGGTGGTTTCGGGCGGATTATTTTCGAAATAATGGCCCATCGGTTGCCCTCCTATAAAGTGGTAAAACCTGCCTTAATGAAAAGGCAGGTTTTCAATGTATGAGTAAAGGCGTTATTTGATGTCGACTTCAGCGCCAGCAGCGACAAGAGCTTTCTTGTGTTCTTCTGCTTCAACTGGTGAGATTTTTTCTTTAATCTTGCTTGGGGCGCCGTCAACCAATTTCTTGGCATCCATTAAACCCAAACCAGTGATGGCTTGAACCGCTTTGATGACCGCAACTTTTTGTGCACCAGCAGCCTTTAAGGTTAAGGTGACTTCAGATGGGCCCTTCTTGGTGCTTGCTTCTTCAGCAGCAACTGGGGCAGCAGCAACAGCAGCAGCGGTGACACCGAATTCGGTTTCAATCGCTTTGACTAAATCGTTTAATTCAACGACCGTCATTTCTTTAACGGCAGAGATAATTTCGACTTTTGTTAATTTGGCCATGTTTATTTCCTCCTATGGCAGTATTAAGCGGTAGCTTTCGGCTTGTCAGCAACAGCTTTCACTGCCACTGCCAATTTGCGGATCGGTCCTTGTAACGCTGAGGCAAGCATCGATAAGAGTTGTTGTCTTCCGGGTAAAGACGCTAACACTTTGACTTGAGCAGCATCCATAAATTTACCATCTTGAATGGCACCTTTTAAGATGAGCTTTTCGTTGGCCTTCGTAAACTTGACCACCGTTTTGCTCACTTCAAGGGCATCGCTGGTAAAAATAAATCCGTTCGCGCCATTTAAAGCAGTGGCTAAGGCATCATCTTTAACCCCTAACTTAATAGCAGCACGACGGACAAGCGTATTTTTGTATACGCCGAATTGCGATTTGCTCTTACGTAAATTACGACGCAATGTCGATAATTCAGCGACGGTCATCTTTTGATAACCGACAATAAGCACAGACGCGCTCTTCTTTGCCAACGTTTCAATTTCGTTGACTAACGCTTCTTTTTCTTTGAGAATCGTTTTGTTCATTGGTTCACCTCCTTGGATTACCGTTTTATATTTTTGAGTTGTAGATCCAAGAGATTCTTTATATCAAGATCCTCGGCAACATGATTAAGCCCCCGGGGCCGTTGCTGTCTATGGTTCTAAAACACTCAAACTAAGGGAAGACGACTAGACTAACGACCGTCGAACGTGATCTTAATCGCTGGACCCATGGTGGTATGGATGGCAGCCGCTTTGAAGAAATTACCTTTGACAGACGAAGGACGAGCACGGACGAGTGCTTCGGTTAACGCTTGTAAATTGTCTGCAAGTTGTTGATCAGTGAAGCTAACACGGCCAATGGAGACAGCAACATTGGCTTCTTTATCTAAACGATATTCGACTTTACCAGCTTTGATTTCCTTAATCGCTTTGCCGATATCCACGGCAACGGTACCAGTTTTAGGATTTGGCATTAAACCTTTAGGTCCCAATACTTTCCCTAACTTACCGATTTCACCCATCATTTCTGGGGTGGCCACGATGACATCAAAATCAAACCAGTTTTCTTTGTTAATCTTTTCTAAGAGTTCTTTACCACCGACAAAGTCAGCACCAGCAGCTTTTGCGTCGGCCGTTTTACTTGTGGTGACTGCCAACACTTTTTTGGTTTTACCGTTACCATGTGGTAAGACGATCGTTCCGCGAATTTGTTGGTCTGCTTGGGTGGTATCCACGTTTAAGCGATAGGAGACATCCACCGTTGCATCAAATTTAACCGTCGATGTTTTCTTCACTAAGGTCGTGGCTTCTTGGATCGTATATAACTTATTGATATCAATAAGCTTTAACGCAGCCTCATACTTCTTTCCGTGTTTCATGATGTTATTCTTTCTGTGGTGTTAACGAGCAAAGCTCTTCCACTTATTTCTTGTCTTCTTCGATGGTGATGCCCATATTACGAGCAGAACCTTCGATGATTTTCATGGCATTATCGATGTCATAAGCATTCAAATCAGGAAGCTTATATTCAGCAATTTTCTTTAAAGCAGCGCGAGAAATCTTACCTACCTTAGTCGTTTTTGGATTGCTTGAACCACTTTCAACCCCTGCGGCTTTTTTAATTAAGCCAGTCACAGGCGAAGTTTTAATGATAAACTCAAACGATTTATCTTCATAGGCAGTAATAATGACGGGAATAATTTCCCCTTTTTTATCAGCAGTTTTAGCATTGAAATCAGTACAGAACTTAGGCATGACAATCCCCGCAGATGCGAGTTTTGGGCCTGGTTTAGCTTCGCCTCCAGGTAATTCCATTTTGACGACTTTAGCGATTCGTTTAGCCACGTGACAATCCTCCTTATGGATCCATGATCTTTCGTGCGGTGGTCGACGGATGAATCAGTCCTTCCACGCAGAGCAAATGCAGAGACAAAAGTCCATGCTCGAGAATTATATAACTAGAAATTGCCAATTGCAAGTATTTTTCCTTACTTTTTGCCCTATTATCCATAGGGTATTAGACATTTGAAGAAGTTAGTCCTATAATAGACCGCGTATTCAAAAAACCTATGAACTTTTTTACAAAAAAACCTTACTACACCATTCTCCTTAGTTTTCTCGTTGCCATCATGGTTGGCGCGGGTTTATTAACCTTGCCTATTTCTCATCGAAATGGCGAATGGGGGTCTTTTGTCGATAGCTTATTCATGGCCACCTCCGCCATCGCGGTAACCGGCTTATCCGTCTATGGTAACGTTGGCGCAGAATTCACCACCTTCGGTCAAGTTCTCTTTATGATCATGATGCTCATGGGTGGATTAGGGATTATCACCATTTTTACCTTTTTTACGATCATTATTGGTAAAAAAATAGGGATTATGGAACGCTACATGCTCAAACAAGCTTTAAACTTAACCACCATGAAGGGGGCATTAAAGTTTGTTCAACGTGTCATCCTGATTGCGTTTTTATTTATCAGTGGAGGAGCATTTCTCTATAGTTTTGTATTGATCCCCGAATTTGGATGGGGAGAAGGAATCTTTCAATCCTTCTTTTTAGCCATCTCCGCCTTTAACAATGCTGGGTTAGATATCTTAGGAGATTCTAGTTTAATGTCCTATCAAAACAATATCCTTATCCAAAGTGTCACCATGATTCTGATTATTTCTGGTGGTTTAGGTTTCTTGGTATGGGTAGAATTGTTCAAACATAGCTTTCGCATTAGTAAATTGTCAACTTATGTGAAGGTTGTCCTCATCATGAGTGCCATCTTGATTGCCTTAGGAACCGTTGGACTGATGATTACTGAATTTAGTTCAGGTTCTTTCTTTCGGTTTGATCTGGCCCTCTTCACAAGTGTCTCAAGTCGAACTGCTGGGTTAACCATTCTAAGTATTCGCGATTTAACCAACGCCAGTAAATTCTTAATCATGACATTGATGTTTATTGGGGCAAACCCTATTTCCACAGGAGGTGGGATTAAAACCACCACCACCTTCATTGTCTTTTTATCAATTTGGGCATTAATTTCTGGTAAACGTGTGCATGCCTTTAAACGAACGTTCTCCATTGAATCCATTCTCAAATCCATGGCATTGGTCGTGATTTCGATTGTTTTTGTCTTGTTCACAGTGATGGTGATTGAATACATTGAACAATTCAATACCAGTTATCCGCTTGGATTAAAAACAGGAACATCGTTACTGTTTGAGGTCGTCTCTGCTTTCGGCACCGTTGGTTTTTCTGAAGGGGTAAGTCCTTATTTAGCCGATTCTTCAAAAGTCATCTTGCTGATTGTCATGCTCTTGGGTCGGATTGGCCCAATCGCGGCAATCTCTGTTTTTTCTGATAAGCTTTCATGGACTGAGCAAGGTGATGTCCAATATATGGAAGCAAACGTACCCATTGGGTAGGAGGTTTGACACATGGCAAACGAAAAGTCTTTTGCAGTCATCGGTTTAGGTCAATATGGTTTAAGCGTGGCGAAAGCCTTGATTGAGAACAACCAACAAGTCATCGGGATTGATCGTGATGAGTCTCGGGTAAAAATGTTGGAGGATAAACTTGCCTCCGTGTTTACCACCGATTGCACCAACCAACATAGTTTGAGCGAAGTCGGTGTTCAAAATGTCGATGTTGCGATTGTCACCTTCGGGGATAACTTGCATGACGCCATCATCACCACGGCTTTATTATCAGATATGGAAATTCCCCACATCGTGGTTCGTGTTGATAACATGGAATACGCGCCAATCTTAAAAAAAATTGGTGCTCATGAAATCATTCATCCCACCGATGATGCTGGTCGTTCATTGGCGTTTAGACTTTCCGGAACCAATTTATCTCAATACTTTGCTTTTGATAAATACTATTCTGTTTCTTCGGTGACGATTCCGGTTGGATTCAAAACTAAAAAACTAATTGAACTTGATTGGCGAAATAAATTTAACATCAACATCGTCTTAATTAAAAAGACTGCTGGTAAAGTAAAACCTGAAGACATCGATGGCATCATCCCTGAAATTCCCAAAGCACAAGAATCCGTTGAAGCAAGAGACATCATCTACGTCATCGGTAAAAATAAAGATGTGATTACCTTCTCCAATTCCATCAATAAATCATAAGCAATAAAAAAGTTTGGGAAACCCCAAACTTTTTTTATTATCCATCTCGTTAAGATTAGATTTTTTCGATTTCAGAGAAATCAACTTCCACTGAGGTTGCCCGTCCAAAGAACACAGTTTCCACTTTCACCAAACCTGAAGCCTTATCGATGGTGACAATTTTACCTTCGGTTCCTTCAAGCGGGCCATGAATAACTTTGACATGGTCACCAATGGCATAACGATCATACATGCCAGCATCCACCATCCCCATCCGTTTAAGGATTGGTTCCATTTGTTCTGGTGTGACCGGAATGGGTTTGGTCCCACCACCGGAAGATCCAACGAATCCAGTAACCCCTGGGGTGTTACGAACCACATACCAAGAATCATCGGTCATGACCATTTCAATAAATACATAACCAGGATAGGCGTTGCGTAATTTCTTTTTACCAGTTGGAGAACCATTCTTAAAAACAGCTTCTTCTTGTTCGACGACAAGAATACGGAAAATAAAATTTTCCATGGTCATCGAATTGACGCGGCGTCTTAAATTATCGGCGACTTTATTTTCGTGACTGGCGTAAGCACTGACAACATACCATTGTTTATCGCCATTCGCCACCGGGATGGTAGGTTGAACTGTATTAGGTTGTTCCATGGGTTTCTCCTTATCTCAAACTTTCAAACGCAGCACGAATTTGTCCGAGTAATTCAGCGACTGCTAAATCTTCAAGGGTGAGTGCAAACGCAGAAAAAACAGTAATCACAATGACAATAAAAATCGAGGAAAGCAAAGTGTTGGTTTCTGGCCAGCGAACTCGTTTTGCTTCTCGAGCAACTTCTTGAAAAAATTTATTGACGTTCATAAAACTCCTTATTTACTTTCCTGGTGTAACGTTGAGCGATTACAAGTTGAGCAATATTTTTTTAACGCCAAACGTGTATCAGCAATGCCACTACCTTTACTAGATGTTTGGTAATTCCGTGCTAAGCATACAGTGCAGATTAAAATAATGTTTTTTCGCATCGGGATTTCCTATTTCTCATCTAAGCTACATTGAATATAACAAGAGGGCTTTACAATGTCAATAAAATCCATTTGAATTAATCACGATGTTTGGCTAATAACGTTTTGGCAATTTTAGAGATCTGCCGGTAATGACCACCAAGAATCTTTGCGATTTCAGTAAAACTGTATCCTAATTTTAGATACGTTAAAATCGCTTTTTCTTTTACGCTAAGTTGATGGTCTTCACCTTCAAGCAACTGATGAAAAGGATCTTCAACCATGGCAATTAATTGCTGATCTTTTTGCCCAACAAGATCACTAAGCAAAGATCCATCTTCAATTTCGTAATCTAACGAGAGGGCAGTATTAATTAAATTTTGATTGTCACTACTAAATCTTTTTAATTCGTTGATTAATTCTCTTTGTAGTAAGAAATGATAATAGGCATCAAAAATATTTTTGTGAGGATCATAGGATTCAATCGCCAGTAGTAACGTTTGTAAGGCAACAATTTTTAAATCATCATAATCCAATCCACAATACCGATGCATGTAGAGAAGCTTATGAATCAACCGATCTTGTTTTAATTGCATGCGCTCTAACAAAAGTAAGTAAGCTTCTGGTTGTTTACCCCGCACTAAAAAAACAATTTCATCATCAGATATAGCTAGCATGAATACAAGATTACTTTAGAGGAAAACGTTGTCGATACACTTCTGCTAATAAGATGGCAGTGCTGGTGGAAGCATTGAAAGAATCAAGGTTTTGAATAGGAATTTTAACTTTAAAGTCACTGTTTTCTAACACCAATCTTGTAATGCCTTGGCCTTCATGACCAATGATAATCGCAATCGGTCCACGATAATCGACACTTCGATAATCTTGGGATTCCGCTAATGAAGTGGCAACAACCCAAAATCGATTTTCTTTTAATGTGGCAATGGTTTGCGATAAATTGGTCACTTGAATGATCGGTAAATGATCGAGTGCACCACTGGCAATTTTAGCAACCGTAGAGGTGACTTCAACTTGGCGATCTTTTTTGATGATCAAGCCATCGACACCATAACCAACCGCTGTGCGAATGATGGCACCCAGGTTTTGTGGATCTTCAATACCATCTAACAACACTAGTAAAGGTTGTTCTTTAGTTGCCAAGCGTTTGATAAATGGCAGCCATTCGGTGTAAAGAAAAGGTTTAACTTGCGCTACAATCCCTTGATGATTTGCTCGATCCACCAGTTTTTGTAAACGTTCATCCTCTATCCTTTCTACAGGTAATTTTTTTTGTTGAAGTAACGCAAGAATGACTGGGTCTTTAAAGTTAGTACTTAAAAAAACTTTCGTTACATTCCCTGAACGAATACTTGATTCAACTGCGTGTTTCCCGTAGCGATATTGTTCCATGACTAAATCGTTTAAAAATCCTAAGGTTGTTTCAATTTATTCGCTATGAAAAGAAGTCGTGATTTCAATGGGATTAATGCGTAGTTTGATGTCCTCGATTAACGTTAAAGCAGTCGCATGATTGATTTGCGAATAAGTCACGGTAATTCTTAACACTTTAGCACCTTGGTAGGTGGTGATTTGCGAATCAATATTACGAATTCCAACTCGCATTTCTCGAGCAGATTCATGAAGGTTTTTTAACACTGGTTGATTATCCTTGACCAAAACAAATACTTTTGGAGCTTTACGATTAATATAACTTTCAAATTTTCTTAACATCGTTAACGTGAATAAACCAACCAACGCGCCTGAGGCTGCCAAAATAAATTGCCCAGCGCCAGCTGCTAAACCGATCGCCATCGCTAACCATAATGTGGTGGCCGTGGTTAATCCTTTGATATCAAAACCATTTTGTATGATGGTTCCAGCACCAATAAAACCAACACCCGTGATAACCTGTGCCGCTAACCGGGCAGGATCTCGGTCAAGATTGAAATCACCAAATCCATAAATGGATAAGAGCATGATTAATGAAGACCCTAATGCGACCAGAATGTGGGTTCTTAATCCCGCCGAGTGACCGTGATATTCACGTTCATAACCAATCAAACCAGCCAAGACGGTTGCCATGACTAAAGATAAGATGCTTAATAAAAAATTTCCAAAAGGTGGAAAGAATCCGTTGAGAAAATCAACAAGTAATTCATCGAGTGTCGTGACAGTGAAGATGTTCATCATGGTGCTCCTTATGGTTTAAATCAAAATCAAACGTTTTTTAAATGCATCTCTAATCGCGTCTGACTTAAGAAAATCTTGCGCTTGTTTAGCAGACAAGTAGTCCTTATATAACTGATGATCCTCTTTGGTCAATATCGGAAAAGAAATGAATAGACCAAGTATAGTCAACATCGCTTGAATTGTAAAGAAACGATGAAGCAATTCATTGACTGAAGGTGCTTTTTCTCGAAGAAAACCATTGGTGATTTTAACATATTGATGCAAGTAAGTTAAAGCATTGGCCGTGTTGATATCGTTGGATAAGGCTTGTAAAAATTCAATGGGTGCGGCCAAAGGTTTGTCGGTGAGTTGACCACCATGAAGTTGGATGAACGTCGCCAATTGTTGAACGGCGATTTGTAGTTTGGATAGTTCTTGTTGCGTGTTCTCAATGATGGTTGAAGTGATATTAACAGGCATTCGATAATGCGTTGCCAACAACAAATAACGAAGTAAAGGACCTTCATAGGTCGATAAAAAATCTTTCGCTAAAAAGATATTGCCTGTGGATTTGCTCATTTTTTCAGCATTGAGATTGATGAAGCCATTGTGTAACCAATAATTTGCAAGATGCGTTTGGTTCATCGCTAGTGACTGAGCAATTTCATTTTCGTGATGAGGGAATTTTAAATCAAAGCCACCGCCATGAATGTCAATCAAAGACTGATGAAAGGTTTCCTGAATCATCACCACACATTCCGTGTGCCATCCAGGTCGACCCTTGCCAAAAGGGGCAGGAAACGTAATCCCTTCGGTGGTATGTTTCCATAATGCAAAATCCAAAGGATCTTCTTTATCTTGATTCTCTTCAACGCGCGCGCCGACTTTAATTGCATCGAGATCAACATGAGATAGTCGCCCATAATCTTTGATTTTTCTGACGCGAAAAAAAACGTCGCCACTTGGTGTCTTGTAAGCAAAACCTTTCGTCATCAACGATTGGATAAATTCAATCATTGCTGGTAAATGTTCTGTGACGGTTGGGGTCATATCGGGCAATGAGGCGTTCATTTTTGCCACATCTGCTTGGTAGGCTTTGATGAATTTCTTGGCAATGACTTTTTCATCGAGGTTTTCTTTTTTTGCTTTTTCAATGATGCGATCATCAATGTCTGTGTAATTCGAGACGTGTTTAACCTCATAACCTAAAGCAATCAAGAGTTTCTTTAATACATCGAAAACAACGACTGGACGAAGATTACCAATGTGAACAAAATCATACACAGTCGGTCCACATACATACATGGTCACTTGACCTTGATGAATCGGGACAAAGGTTTCTAACTTATCATGCAGACCATTAAATAATTTAATATCCATCATCTTTATTCTACCTTGATTTCAACATTTAACCAGTGACGAATGTAAGCACCAATATCAAATTTTCTTTTTAATCCTGCCGCATTCATGTAACGTATCATGCCAAAAATAGGCCTTTGTTGCCATGGTCGATCATGAACCCCACCAATCGCCCAAGCCGTGCCTGTGTAACCATTAGGGTCTCGACCATCGAGTTCGTATTGGTCATTCAAGGTATTGGCAAATTGAAGCGCTTCTTCAGGGGTTGATGTCCATTCTAAAATCTTTTTTGCCCAATACATCCGCATGTATCCATGCATGTAACCGGTCTTCACCATTTGGATTTGGGCAGCATTCCAGGCATCGTCATGAGTGATACCCTTGGCTAAAGTTTCTAATGAATAAACATACTCTCGTTTATCCGATCGATGGGCATTCAGTGTCTTTTTGGCCCAATCAGGAAATCCTAAAAATGAATCATAATGCGGATTATAAAAACAATAGTTATCGGCAAGCTCTTTACGGACAATCAGCTCTTCAAGAAATGCCTCATGAGGTTGACCAGTCTTGATCACTGCAAGGGCGACAGTTTGACTGCCGAGATGACCAAAATGAAAATAAGCAGATAAGCGACTCGTTGCTTCGATGTTCGGATTGTTTCTCTCTTCGTAATGATCTAATCGTTTAAGGATGAATTCATTCAGTGCCTTCGTTGGGTCAATGGATTCTTTGATGGTTTTAAGAAAACTGGCATCATGCATCCCTTGATATTGAAAAGGCATGGTTTTTATCCATGAAGGAAAAGGATGTAAAAATTCCTTAAGTAAGCGATGAATTTTAGGTCTGAGGGTGTAGGCACCCCATTCTTGTTTTTGACTGGCAACATGGATTGGCACAATGTTGTGAGCGTCCACTTCCATCATCTTGATGGCAATCTTACTTGCCAATTGTGTTCTTAATGCCCGCATGTCTCTTAAAGGAGAAAAATCTGTCACCAACATCCCCGCGTGAATGTCTTGAAGAAAACGAGAAATCGTTGCCACCGTAGGTCCATGAAGAATGTAAAACGGTAATCCACGTAACTTGGCTTGTTGATCAACTAACTTCAATCCTAATTTCATCTGGTTAAACATACGATCTTCGGCTATGTTTTTTGCACTACCGAAGCTATCAAATAAGCTAAAAATCACCACACAAGGTTGTTTGATGTCATTGGCAAAGGTTTGGGCATAGATTAACGCCCAATTATCTTCTAGACGCATGTCCCGATTCATCCAATAGACAATCGGTCCTTGGAGATGACTTTTTTCATTTAATTGACGAGCACGTTGAGGCAAGGTTTGCATACAAAAATCATAGCATAAAAGCGATATTTAAAACTTGATTATGATAAAATGAGCAGGACTTCAATATGAAGAAAAAAGTATTAATCATTGGCGCAGGAACTGCAGGATTAGCAAGTGCGATTCGCTTACAATCCAAGGGTTTTGATGTTTCCATTTATGAAAAGAATCCCCAAGTCGGTGGCCGTATGTATTCTTATTCAGAAAAAGGGTTTCGTTTTGATGTTGGCCCAACGATTGTGATGATGCCAGAAATCTATCGAGAAATTTTTGAGTATAGCGGGGCAAACCCTGATGATTATCTATCCATGCAACTCCTTGATCCGCTATATCAACTTCACTATCAAGACGGAACAACCTTTTCTGTTTCCAGTAATTTAACCAAACTAATTCCCGCTTTAGAAAAAGTTTCCTTTGAAGACACCCAAGGATATTTGGCTTACTTAGCCGATATTTATAAGCGTTATAATGTTGCGCGTCAAGGATTCATTGATCTACCTTTTCATACCGCGGGTGACATTTTTAATTGGAAAACGATCACCAATACCTTCCGGTTAAGAACATTAAATTCTGCCTATCACTCGATTGCTAAATTTGTGAAGAATGAAAAATTAAGACAAGCCTTATCGTTTCAAACCTTATACATTGGGGTTTCACCCTTTGTTGGCCCTTCGATTTACACGATCATTCCGATGATTGAACTACTTTATGGCATTTGGTATATCCAAGGTGGGATGTACGCGATGGCGAAAGCCATGGAAAAAAGGTTCCTAGAATTAGGTGGGCAGATTCATCTCAATGCCAATGTTGAAAAAATTTTAACTCATGAGAAAAAAGCAGTTGGGATCGTGGTTAATGGAAAAACCATCCAAGGTGATATTGTCCTCGTGAATGCTGATTTTCCTTATGCGATGGAACAATTACTTGATGCCAATGATCGAGGAAAGTACACACCCGCCAAGATCAAAAAGATGGAATACTCTTCCAGTAGTTTTATCATGTACTTTGGCTTAAACAAAAGAATTAAAACCACCGTTCATCAAATTCGTTATGCCAAAGATTTTAAGAAAAATATTGACGACCTTTTTGAACCTACCCTTCCAGAAGATCCTTCGTTTTATATTTATTCTCCTTCACAAATCGATCCAACGGTTGCCCCTGTTGGTAAAGAAATCATCTACGTGCTTGTTCCCGTTCCAAACCGAGAAAAAGATGCCTTTTCATGGGATGAAACCATGACCAAACAATATCGAGATAAAATGGTGAAAAAGCTAAAATCCATTCCAGGATTTGAAGATTTTGAATCATCCATTGAAGTTGAACGAGTGATGACGCCTAAAGATTGGCAATCACAATTTAATTTACAATTTGCTGCTACCTTTGGTTTTAAACCTGTCTTACTACAAAGTAATTTCTTTAGACCCCAAGCGAAAGCCCTGAAGATCAAAGGGTTATATTTTGCCGGAACAAGCACCCATCCTGGCGCAGGGATTCCCATCGTGATGAAGTCAGCTAAAATAGTCTCTGATACCATCATGAAAGATTGGTCGTTATGAGTTTTCGTCTAGATCTTGATTACTTTTTCACTGAGCAAATTATTAAAAAGAATTCTGCTTCTTTTTATGCTGCATTCTCAAAAATTAGTGATAAACATCGACGAAGAGGTGTTTTTTCTGTCTATGCCTATTGCCGTTATGTCGATGATTTAATCGATGAAAACAATGACCTTGATCAACTATTGGCCTACAAAAGTAAACTTGATGATTTTGTCAAAGGTTATCCTGTCGGTGGATTTCGCTGGCGGACCCTGAAAGATACCGCGACTCGCTTTTATCCTCTGGATTACGACTATCAACCTTATTATGAAATGATCGAAGGTCAGGAGTTTGACGCTCATCCTGTTCGAATGGAAACCATCGATCAATTACTACAATATTGTGATTTGGTTGCAGGCAGTGTTGGTAAGATGTTACTCCCTATTCTCGCGCCGAAAGCAACCGTGGATCTAAAACCTTTTGCCATCGCGCTAGGAAGAGCATTTCAATTGACCAATATTTTACGAGATATCGGTGAAGACTATCGCCGAGACCGAGTTTATTTACCCAAGTCGTTGATGAATGCACATCGTTATTCCTTATCCGATTTACAACAATCCTTGATCAATAAATCGTTCATTGCCATGTGGGAAGAACTCGCGACATTAGCAGAACGATATTATCAACAAGCACTCCCTATGCTCATTCATTTTCCTGAGGATTCACGCTGGCCATTAAAGGGTGCATTGCTCGTCTACCGAGCAATTTTAGAAGTGATTCGTCATCAACAATACACGGTGATGAAGAAAAAACATTTTGTACCGGATGATCAAAAAATGGCGATTCTTAGACAATTAAAAAAAGAATCCTTATAACCTAGCGTGTTCGTAATCGATCACTAAAAACACCTGACATTGGTCAGGTGTTTGGTTATCTTGAATGAAATCAATGAAACACAACCTTACTTGATGCTTTTCACTGCCTCAAGAATCTCATTTGCATGATTGACGATTTTGGTTGGGTGATAAGATGCCAACACGGCGCGATCTGTATACCCATAGGTGACCGCAATCGTTGGAATACCCAGGGTTTGACCCATGAGCACATCAGGGGGAGCATCTCCAATAAAAACACTGTCTGGTAAGTGGATGCCGTGACGAAGCGCAAACCGGTCAAACATCGTCCGATCGGGTTTGGGTAACGTTCCTGGAACGTGGCCATGAACCCCCGTAAATAACTTAGGAAAAACATGATCAATGAGTTTAACGGTTAAATCATGAGGTTTGTTAGAAAAAATATAGGCATGATGTCCTTGTTGTTGAATGGTCTTGAGGACTTTATTCATTCCCGGATAAATTGAAGCAACTTCAAGTTGATACGCTTCATAACGAATCATGTAAGCAGCAAAAAACTTTTCAAAAAATAAAGGATCATCACCTTTTCCTTTTAACGCTGCATGAACAAACTGACGGGCACCACCACCAATGAATGTTTTGGTTTCTTGCAAGGTTACTGGAGGTAAACCAAAAGCAATCAAGGTGTCTTGAATGGCTCTTGCCAAATCTGGGGCCGTGTCGAGGAGGGTCCCATCTAAATCAAAGATGTAATGTTTGATCATGATAAAAAAACCTTGGTTGCCCAAGGTTTAATGGTTTACTTTACGAATTCCACCAGTAAGCGTTTGGCATTATCGCCGAGGCGAGGAACCATTTTTAACTTACGGGTATAACCACCTTGACGGGTGGCATAACGAGGACCAAGTTCAGAGAATAGTTTTTCCAATGCAAGGACACCATTCTTTTCATCAACGGTGTATTGACGAACCACACTTGCGGCCAAGCGACGATGGTGTAAATCGCCTTTTTTAGCATAGGTGATTAATCGAGCCGCTAAACTGACAAGAGGTTGGGCCATTTGACCAGTGACGATGACTTTTTCATCGGTGATCAATGTCGAGACGAGGTTTCTTAATTGATTGTTAAACTTACTTGTGGAAAACGGGGCTTTAAAGCGAACCCCACCTTTACCATGTACGTTAATTCTACCTTGGGTTGGCATATGTTACTCCTTATTCTGCATCCCGGAATTTTAATCCATGAGCAAGAAGTTTTTCTTTGACTTCTTTTAAAGATTTCTTTCCGAGGTTGCGTACTTTCATCATTTCTTCTTCCGTCTTTTGTGTTAATTCATACACCGTTTCAATCCCTGCACGGCGCAAGCAATTGTAAGAACGGACCGATAGATCTAAATCAACGATGGTCATATTCGAGAACTTATCTTCTGGTTCAAGGGTTGGTTCTTTCATGATGTTGACATCGGTGGTCGTTTCTTCTAATTCTAAGAAACCTTGGAAGTGTGCCATTAAAATTTGCGTGGCAAACGTTAAAGCTGCTTGTGGGGTGATCGAACCATTGGTCCAAATTTCTAAGGTTAACTTATCATACCGAGCATCGTTACCAACACGGGTAGGATCAATCGAATAGGACACTTTGCTCACGGGTGAATAATTCGAATCGGTGGCGATTAAACCTAAACGGGTGTTATAACGATTGGCCTTGTTACCTTCTGAGGTGACATAACCGCGACCGTTACGAACATAAAATTTTGCTTTTAAAGAACCTTTGCTCGTGACATGGGCAATGACAAGGTCTGGATTCATCACTTGAACCCCACCTGGAAGAATTAAATCTCCTGCGGTGACTGTTTTTTCGCCTTTGACGTCGAGTTCAACGGTTTTTGAATCGGTGCCTTCAGCATCAATGGTTAAGACTAAATTCTTTAAATTCAAGACGATGGTGGTGACATCTTCAAGGACACCTTCGAGTGAAGAAAACTCATGACGAGCGCCTTCAACTTCAATGGCGTACACCGATGCGCCTGGTAACGAAGCGAGCAAGACGCGACGTAAGGCGTTACCAAGGGTTAATCCAAAACCACGTTCTAATGGTTCTAAAACGAACCGACCATAATGATGGGTTGAATCAAATAATTTCTTAGTAAAGCGTGGCTTTTCAAATGGACGTGCAATATTTGCCATATGTTTATGATCCTCCAGTGATCAGTCGACTTAGCCCCGTGGGCGTTTTGGTGGACGGCATCCGTTATGGGGAACGGGTGTGGTGTCCGTTAACATCGTGATTTGTAAACCAGCAGCAGCGAGTGACCGCACGGCGGATTCACGACCAGGACCTGGACCCTTGACATTCACATCGACTTGCTTAATTCCTTGTTCAAGGGCAGCTTTGGCGCATGCTTCACCGGCAACCTGAGCAGCAAATGGGGTGGCTTTTCTCGCCCCTTTGTACCCTAATGCACCAGCAGAACTCCATGCAATCGCATTGCCTTGTTCATCCGTGATGGTGACAATGGTGTTATTGAAGGTCGCATGAATGTGGGCAATGGCTTTGGTGAACGCGCGCTTAACTTTCTTCTTGCGAGGAGCTTTTGCAGGAGTCCCAGTGACAGCAGCAGCTGCCGCAGGAGCGCCTGGCTTTTTAGTTTCGTTTGCCATGATTGTTCTCCTTTAACCTTGGACGGCTTCTTTCTTGTTGGCGATGGTCTTTCTTGGTCCTTTACGCGTACGGGCATTGGTTCGGGTCCGTTGACCACGAACTGGCATGCCTTTACGGTGACGGGAACCACGATAGGTGCCAATTTCTTGGAGGCGTTTGATGTTGAGAGAAATTTCTCGACGTAAATCACCTTCCACGCGATACTTGGCCACTTGAGTCCGGATGGCAACAAGTTGATCCTCAGTGAGGTCTTTGACCCGAACTGATTCGTCAACTTTTGCATCCTTTAAAATCTTTTGCGAGAGTGGTTTACCGATGCCAAAAACGTACATCAGCGAAATCACAACGCGCTTTTCATTTGGAATATCTACACCGACGATTCGTGCCATAATTGCTCCTTATCCTTGGCGTTGCTTATGCTTTGGGTTTTCGCAAAGCACCATCACGCGTCCATGACGCTTGATGACTTTACACTTATCACAGATTGGTTTAACGGATGGTCTAACTTTCATATGTTCTCCTTGTCACTATTTGTGACGATACGTGATGCGGCCGCGTGTTAGGTCATACGGGGACATTTCAACCGTGACTTTATCGCCTGGTAAAATGCGAATGTAGTGGAGACGGATTTTACCAGAAACGTGAGCCAGAATCACTGAACCATTTTCTAATTTAACCTTGAACGAGGTGTTCGGTAAGGTTTCGAGGACGGTGGCCTCGAGGGAGATGACATCTTCTTTACTCATGCTGTCTATCCTCCTTGTTGTTCTAGGGTGAGAATTTCTGCACCCGTGTCGGTGACGACAATTGTGTTCTCATAATGAGCGCACCATGTGCCATCCCTTGTCTTGACAGTCCATTCATCCGCGAGGACCTTGGTTTCTTTTTTACCTAGGTTCACCATCGGTTCAATGGCTAATGTCATCCCTGCTTTAAGTATCGGCCCTGTCTTTGGCCGCCCGAAGTTAGGTATCTGCGGGTCCTCATGGAGGTTTTGTCCGACTCCATGTCCAGTGTAATCCTCTGGTAAACTATAGCCGTGTTTTTCTACATACGATTGAATCGTATGCGATAGATCACCAACTTGTATTCCAGGACGAATCACCTTAAACGCTTCAAAGAAACTCGCGGTGGTGACTTCAACAAGCTTTTGAATCCGGTTGTCTACATTCCCAACCAGATACGTTCTTGCTGCATCCGCATGGTACCCATTGTAGTGAATGCCGATGTCAATTTTGATGATATCCCCGTTCTTCAGCACTTCTTTTTTTGAAGGAATGCCATGAATAAGGGTATCGTTGACCGAGGCACAAATGCTCGCAGGGTAGCCGCCATATCCTTTGAAAGAGGCTTTGGCACCGAAACTGGCAATCATCTTTGCAGCCGCATCATCTAACTGTTGGGTTGTCACCCCAACCTTGACGAGACTACCTAAATGAACTAACGTCTTTGCCACCATGCGACCAGCTTCACGCATCATGGTGACTTCTCGCGGAGATTTGACGATGATCATTTCAATCGGTCAAGAAATTTCTTGACGTCTTGGAATAAATCCTTCGTTTGCTTCGCGCCATCAAATGGGGTGATTAACCCTTTGGCTTTATAAAAGCCGATTAATGGAAAGGTTTGTTCCTCATAGGCCTTGAGTCTTACGGTTAAGGCTTCGAGGTTATCGTCTTTGCGGAGGATCAAGGGACCACCATCGCGGTCACAGATACCTTCGACTTTAGGTTTCATCGTATCGACGTGATATGGCGTTCCGCATGTTTTGCAAACGCGCCGTCCCGTGATTCGACGAATCAATTCTTTGCGGTCACAATCAAACTCCATCACCGTATTGATGGGTCGTTTGATGGATACAAGTAAGGTTTGTAATGCTTCTGCTTGCGGAATCGTTCGGGGAAATCCGTCGAACATGAATCCTTGTTTGCAATCAGGAGATTGAATTCTTTCTTTCACTAAGGCAATCGTGACATCATCAGGCACAAGTTTCCCCGCATTGATGAAGGTGGCTGCGAGCTTCCCAACCTGGGTTCCTTTGGCCATCGCTTCGCGAAACATGTCCCCAGTTGAGATATGAGGAAGGTGGTAATGATCAGCAATCAACTTCGCAACTGATCCTTTACCCGCGCCTGGTGGCCCAAGTAAAATCGAATTAATCATTTTTATTTCTTCCGCCTGACGCCAGGACTTCTTCATAAGATTTACCTGCAAGTAAACCATTGATTTGGTTATTGATTTCGATTGCAACACCAACGACAATGATCAGTCCAGTTCCCCCAAGGGCTAAGGATTGATCAGGGACGATGTTTAATAACACCAATACAATCGGCAAGGCAGCAATGAACGCTAACGATGCAGCTCCCAATACCGTGATGCGATTTAAGACTTTGGTGACATAACGTTCGGTTTCTACGCCAGGACGAATACCTGGAATATAAGACCCATTTTGTTGGAAGTTTTCTGATAAACGTTGGGGGTTGATTTGTAAGTTAGAGTAGAAGAAAGTAAAGACCACGGTTAATATAAGATAAATGATTAACCCCCAAGGAAATTGGAAGGTTTCTTCATTAAACCAAGGCATGGTGACCGTGGCAGAGGAATCAAAAATCTTTAACCATTCTGCATTAGGGTTAGCGCCAGTGATAAAACTGACAATGACACTAGGTGCAAGCATGATCGAGGATGCAAAGATAACGGGAATAACACCCGCAGAGTTAATCTTCATGGGTAAGAAGCTTGCTTTTGCGTATTGCGCAGAACCAGATTTACCGGCATTTTGCACAGGAATTTTACGTTTGCTCGATTCGATAAAGGTGACAAACGCAATAATAAGCACGAAAGCAAGAACATAAATCGCAAATTGGAAAATACCACGGAGTAAGATGGTGACATCCAATCCTAAGGTTAATAAGACCCAATTGTTATAAGCACCTTCGATTTGCAATGGTAAACTACGAACAATCCCGGCAAAAATAATCACCGAAATCCCGTTACCAATCCCTTTGGTGGTGATTTGATCACCAAGCCACATGACCAACATCCCACCTGCCATCAAGACAGTGACGATGTAGGCATAGCTCCAAAATGAAGTATCGTTTAAGGTAATAAAACTTGACGTTTCCATCGTGCGAACAATCCCGTAAGCTTGAACTGCACCTAATAATAAGGTTAAATAACGCGTGGTCATTTCCATTTTTTTACGTCCGGATTGACCTTGTTTACTTAATTCAGTTAACGCAGGCAACACATCCATCCCTAAGAGTTGGACGATGATGCTACTGGTGATGTAAGGAGAAACCCCTAAGGCAAAGACTGAAAAACTTTGCAGTGCACCCCCACCTAATAAATTGAGTAAGGATAATGCGTTGTTGGTTTGGAAATCAACATCTTGAACGGTGACCCCAGGAACAGTAATTGCAGCCCCAATGCGGAAAACAAAAAGAATCATCACCACAAAAAAGATGCGGTTTACAATTTCCTTGTTTGTAAAGATGGCAGCAAGTTTTTTCATTATTTAATAACCTCAGTGGTTCCGCCCGCTTCTGTAATCGCCTTGATGGCGGATTGTGAAAAGTGATGGGCGAGAACTTTAAGTTTCTTATCTAATTTACCATTGCCTAAGATTTTAACACCTCTGGCTCTAGATTTGACCAAGCCAAGATCAATCAACATGGTTGGATTGACTTCAGTTCCGTCCTTAAATTGACTTAAATCACTGACGTTAACAACACCATACCGAACGGTGGTGTAGTTTTTAAATCCTCGTTTGGGAATTCGACGATAGAGTGGGTTTTGACCACCTTCAAATCCAGGGCGGACTGAACCACCTGAACGTGAACCTTGACCAAGAATACCCCGACCTGAGGTTTTTCCTAAACCAGACCCGATCCCACGACCGACGCGGGTCCGTTTTTTACGAGCTCCTTGATTTGCTTTGAGTTGATTGAAAGCCATGTGGATAATCCTCCTAGAGCTTGCCTCTTAAAGCAAGATATTCCTTTTTCGATTTTAATTGGCTTAAGGCATCATGCGTAGCACGGACGATATTAATCGCAGCCCGTGAACCATAAACCTTTGAGTAAACGTTTTTGCATCCTGCTAATTCTAAGATGGCGCGAACTGGACCACCGGCGATAATCCCAGTCCCTTCAGGCGCTGGTTTTAAGAAGACGTTGGTTGCACCCCATTGACCCGTGACTTCATGGGTAATGGTGCTTGCGCGAACAAATTGAATCATGTTGGTATTTTTTCTAGCAGCTTCTAATGCTTTTTTAATCGCATCAGGAACTTCTCCTGCCTTACCATGAGCGAAACCATATTTGCCCTTGGCGTTGCCAATGACGACAAGCGCGGTAAAACGCATGTTTTTACCACCTTTGACGACCTTGGTGACACGTTTAATCGCAACGGTACGTTCTTCGTATTCTTTAGGTTCATTATCCCGACGAGGACGACGACCACCGCGGTCATTACGACGACCACCACGATCACCACCAGCGCCTTGATAGCCACCAGTTCCACTTCCTTGGTAACCACCAGGACGTGAAGAAGGATTGCTTGAAGCAGTTGGTTTGACGTCAGTTTTGATTTCAGTTTTTTCCATTGGGTTGCTCCTTAGAATTTTAATCCAGCTTCACGCGCGGCATCCGCTAAAGCTTTGATTCGACCATGATACATATATCCGGAACGATCAAAGACAACCGTTTGAATACCTTTGGCAATTGCTTTTTTGGCAACATCATTACCAACCGTTTTTGCAGCATCGATGGTTTTACCAATCTTTAAATCTTTGGATGAAGAGGCAACAAGGGTGACGCCTTTGGTATCATCAATCACTTGAGCATAAATGCCCGTGTTTGAACGAAACACGGATAAACGTGGACGGGCGGTTGTACCCGATAAGATTTTACGTAGCCGGGTATGACGTAATTGCCGTTGCGAATTCTTAGATGGTTTGTTAATCATGTCCCCATCCTCCTATTTCTTAGCCGCGGCAGTCGGTGCAGCAGCTGCAGCAGCACGCTTACCTTCTTTGCGGATAATTCTTTCACCACGATAACGAATCCCTTTACCTTGATAAGGTTCAGGTGGACGTTGCATACGAATCGTTGCCGCCGTTTCTCCAACAGCTTGCTTATCGACGCCTTCGATGACCAATTTGGTATTTTCATTCACCGTCACTTTTACACCAGGTAATGGTTTGACGATGACTGGATGAGAAAAGCCAATCGACATTTCTAAGATAGGACCTTTGATGACAGCCCGGAAACCAATCCCGACCAAATCAAGATCTTCTTTAAATCCAACCGAAACCCCAATCACCGCATTGGCGAAAATCGAGCGGGTGGTTCCATGAATCTTTTTGACCTCTTCGGTATCATTGGGACGAGCAAGTTTAAGGCTCGTACCTTCTTGTTTTAAAGTGAAACCTTTTGGTAAAGGTAAGGATAACTTACCCTTGGGTCCTTCAAAGTTAACCATGCCACCTTGAATGGCAAACTTAACGTTGGCAGGTAAGGGAATTAATTTATTTCCAACACGTGACATATATTAATCTCCTACCAGACATAGGCAAGCACTTCGCCGCCTAAACCTTTTTCTCTAGCTTTAGCATCCGTCATGATGCCTTGAGGAGTAGAAATAATCGCCACGCCAAGACCACGAATAACGCGTGGTAATTTTTCAACGGTTGCCGTCACTCTTAACCCAGGTTTAGAGATACGACGAATCCCATTAATGACTCGAACGGAGCCGTTATTGGCATACTTTAATGAAAGAACGATTTGCTTTTTGCTATCGCCAATCACTTCAAAACTATTGATGAAACCTTCGTCCTTTAAGATCGCCGCTAAGCGAACTTTAATCCCACTACTAGGCATCGTGACGGCCACTTGTTTTAACAAGTTTGCGTTACGAATTCTGGTGAGCATGTCGGCAATTGGATCGGTAAATGACATACGTTTTTCCTCCTTACCAACTAGCCTTTTTCATCCCTGGAATTTCACCACGATGGGCGAGTTCCCGGAGACAAATTCGGCAAACTTTAAACTTTTGGATGACCGCACGAGGACGACCACAACGTTGACAGCGTGTATACGCACGAACTGCAAACTTGGGTTTCTTTAATTGACGTTGTACTGTCGAGGTTTTTGCCATAATGCTCCTTACCGGTTGAATGGCATGCCTAATGCTTGTAATAAAGCATAAGCTTGCTCATCGTTTTGCGCGGTGGTGACAATGACAATGTCCATGCCGCGAATCTTGTTGACGCGATCAAAGTTAATTTCTGGGAAAATCAGTTGTTCTTTAATCCCCAGGGTATAGTTACCACGACCATCAAAACTATTACGAGAGACCCCACGGAAATCACGCACACGTGGTAGGGCAATCGACACGAGTTTATCTAAGAATTGATACATCTTCACGCCACGTAAAGTGACTTTGGTACCAATCGCTTGATTTTCTCTTAGCTTGAAGGTGGCAATGGATTTCTTTGATTTGGTAATCACTGGCTTTTGCCCGGTAATATCAGTAAGTTCTTTCACTGATTCTTCCAATAACTTGGCGTTACCTGTGGCATCACCAACACCGACGTTGACCACAATCTTTTCAACCTTAGGCACTTGCATGATGGATTTAAACTTCAGTGTCTTTAAAAGTTCTGGGCGAATGTCTTTAAAGTATTTGGTTTGTAACCGTGAGGTTAATTTCACCGCAGGTTGAGATTTGCTGACTTTTGCAGCAACTTCTTTCGCAGGAGCGACTTCTTTTGCCTTTGCAGCAACTTCTTTCGCAGGAGCGACTTCTTTTGCTTTTGCAGCAACTTCTTTCGCAGGAGCAACTTCTTTTGCTTTTGGAGCAACTTCTTTGACTGGAGTTGAAACTGGTTTTGCCGCAACGGTGGTCGCTGGAGCTGCGTCAACTTTTGGTTTACGAGGTTTCGTCACTGCGTCAGTGTCAGTGGTAACCGCTGCCGGTTTCACTTTCTTTTCTTCTGCCATGATGATATCCCTCCTTATTCAATCGCCGCGCCGGATTTAACCGCGAGGCGAACTTTTTTGTCTTTAACAACACTGACTTTATATCGTGTTGCTTTTTTTGTTTTTGGATCGATGAGCGCAACATTGGAACGATGGACAGGGGCGTAAATATCTAGAATCGTCCCTTCAGGATTGTTTTGTTTTGGTTTTTGATGTTTCTTGCGAACATTAATCCCTTCAACCACGACCCGATCACTGACTCGATCAATACGTTGAATCGCGCCAGTTTTTCCTTTGTCACGTCCAGCAATGATAATGACTTTATCGCCTTTTTTTAATTGGGTTGCCATATCAGTACTCCTTATAAGACTTCCGGTGCTAAGGAAATAATTTTCATAAATCCTTCACCTAAGTCACGTAACTCACGGGCCACTGGACCAAAAACACGGGTGCCCTTTGGGGTACCGTCTTCATTGATTAACACAATCGCATTGTCATCAAAAGAAATCGAAGAACCATCTTGACGGTGAATCGCTTTCTTTGTACGAACGATCACACCTTTGACGATGTCACCTTTTTTCACTTTGCCATCAACAATCGCAACTTTGACAGCGCACATGACGATGTCACCAATACTAGAACTACCACGGAAAGAACCACCATATAATTGGAAAATTCTTACTGATTTGGCGCCGGAATTATCGGCAACCACTAAGTTAGTTTCCTTTTGAACCATTGGTTTCTTCCTCCTTCAATTCAACTTTTTGAAAACCTTTTTTATCAATCGACACCAAACGGAAACGTTTGGTTCTTGATAAAGGTCTTGTTTCAACGATCGTGACGGTATCACCAATGTTTGCTTCATTGTTTTCATCATGAGCAAAGAACTTCTTTGAAATGGTGACGAGTTTCTTATATTTAGGATGGGGGTTTTTATTAACGATTAAAACCGCGATGGTTTTATCGTTTTTATTGCTGACCACAGTGCCTGTGAATGTACGACGTGTGCCACGTTCCATAAGTGGTTGCCTCCTTATTTAAGACCTAATTCGCGTTCGCGGATGATCGTATAAATACGAGCAATGTCCTTGCGAATGCTGGTTAAGTTTTTGCCATTCTTAAGTTGGCCAACCGCTTGTTGACGACGTAAGTTGAAGAGTTCTTCTTTGAGAACGTAAATCTTTGCATTGAGCTCGTCGGTTTTTAAATCACGGATGTCCTTGAGTTTTAACACAATTATTTACCTCCTTCGGTGGCGACTTTGGTTTCTTTGACTGGTTTGACTGCGTTGACAACACTGACGTCTTTGACTTCTCGTTTGATGATCTTGGTTTTCACGGGTAATTTAAAGCTAGCAAGACGTAAGGCTTCAATCGCGTCTTTGGCAGGAACCCCACCAATTTCAAACATGACTCGATTGACTTTGACAACAGCAACCCAGAATTCTGGCGCCCCTTTACCGGAACCCATTCGAACTTCCGCTGGCTTTTTGGTTTTCGCCATGTGTGGGAAGATGCGAATCCAGACTTTACCCGAACGCTTCGTGAAGTTGTTTAAGACAACACGCGCGGCTTCGATTTGGCGGTCAGAAACATACTCACCTTCTGTGGCTTGTAAACCATAATCACCAAAGGCAACGGTGTTGCCCGCTTTAGAAAGACCTTCCCATTTCAGGGAGTGTGGTCGCCGATATTTGACACGTTTTGGTTGTAACATCGTTTATACTCCTTCTTTAGCATTGACCGCTTCTGGTTCATCAATCAATTCTTTTTCTTGATTGGCGTTGGCGGATGCAGTGGTGTCGTAGTCGCCACGGCAAATCCAAACTTTGATCCCTAAACGACCATAGGTCATGTGGGCTTCAACCTTGGCAAAGTCAATGTCTGAACGTAAGGTATGTAATGGAATCGTGCCTTCGTGGTAACCTTCTCCACGAGCAATTTCTGCACCACCTAAACGACCAGTCACCATGGTTTTGACACCCTTGGCACCAGCTTTTTTCACGCGTTGAATGGCTTTCTTTTGCGCCGTTCTAAACGATGCACGTTGTTCGAGTTCTTTGGCAATGCTTAAGGCAACAAGGCGAGCATCTAAGTCTGGTGATTTGACTTCAAGAACATCCAATTTAAAGGTTCCCGATTTCACTAATTTTTGTAAGTACTTGGTTAAACGATTGACGTTGGCACCATCTTGACCAATGACCACACCTGGGCGGGCCACATGGCAAATGACATTCACATTGGTCCCTTTGTCCGTCTTTTGACGTTCAACATCAATATGAGAAACCATCGCTTCTTTTAATTCTTTATCTAGGTAACGACGAATGGCAATGTCTTCTAATAAGAAGGTTGAGAAATCTTTCTTGTTGGCATACCAGCGTGAATTCCATCCACGACCAATCCCGACGCGAAAACCAGTTGGATTAATTTTATGACCCATATCTTACATTCCCGCTCTTTCTTTGATGGTGATGAATAAATTGCTTTTACGTTTGATGATGCTTGAGGCTGACCCTTTCGCTCTTGGCATAAATCTCTTGTCACGTTTACCTTCGTTAGCAGCAATTTCCGCCACCATTAAATTGGCTTCAGTCATTTGGTGATTCTTCACCGCATTGGCAGCAGCAGATTTAATCAGTTTGATGACATCATTACTTGCTTTACGATTGACGTTGGATAAAATCGCTAAGGCTTCGATCACGGATTTACCGCGAACCAAATCCACCACGAGTTGAGCTTTACGTGGGGTGACCTTAATGTTATAGGCAATGGCTTTTGCAAAATCTTGTTTCATGCATTAACTCCTATTTACCAGCTGGCTTAGCTGCAGGTTTGGCTGCAGGTTTTGCAGCAGGTGCAGCGGCAGCAGCGGGAGCAGCGGCAGGTTTAGCACCGGCTGGTGCACCGGCAGCGGGAGCAGCGGCAGGTTTGGCAGCACCACTTGGTGCGCCACTTGGAGCGCCAGCAGCGCCAGGAGCGCCTCCACCAGTTGACGCCGCTTTATCTTCAGCGGTGTGACCGGTATGGCCTTTAAAGACTCGGGTTGGTGAAAATTCGCCTAATTTATGACCGACCATATCTTCTGTGATATAAACGGTGATATGTTCTTTGCCGTTATAAACTGCAAAAGTATGTTCAATAAATTCAGGCATGATCGTGGAACGACGTGACCAAGTCTTGATGATTTCTTTTTTCTTTGAAGTGTTCAATTTTTGAACTTTCTTCATTAAGAATTCATCGTAGAATGGTCCTTTTTTAATGCTTCGTGACATGATGTTTCCTCCCTTTATTTATCGTTGATTCTGCGGATAATCAATCTACCCGATGCTTTTTTACGACTGCGTGTCTTCACACCTTGTGAACGCTTACCCCAAGGAGTTCTTGGTGCATCGCGACCAATTGGCGTCTTACCACTACCCCCACCATGAGGGTGATCGGTTGGGTTCATGCGTGAACCAGCAACCGCAGGACGGATATTTAACCAACGTGATTTTCCAGCTTTACCGAAATTAATCAAGTTGTATTCTTCGTTACCAACGACACCAACGGTCGCTCGGCAAACGCCTAAGACTTTACGGACTTCACCACTGGTTAAACGCAAGGTAATATATTTGTCTTCTTTACCAAGAATTTGCACAGATGAACCGGCCGCGCGTGCCATTTGGCCGCCACGTCCTGGGGTCATTTCAACGTTATGAACGATCGTACCTTCAGGCATATTCGCTAACGGCATCGCGTTACCAGTTTTAATATCCACTTGTTCACCAGAGACAATTTTGCTGCCCACTGGTAAATCTTTTGGAGATAAAATATAACGTTTGTCGCCATCCGCATAAACAATCAATGAGATGTAAGCATTACGGAATGGATCGTATTCAATCGTAGAAACAGTGCCAACGACACCATCTTTGATTCGACGGAAATCGATTAAACGATAGCGACGTTTATTACCGCCACCGATATGACGTGTGGTGATTACACCTTGGTTGTTACGACCACCAGTGTTCATCTTCTTGGTAAGAAGACTCTTCAATGGGGTGCGGGTGGTGATTTCTTCAAACGTGGTATTTGTCATTTCCCGACGTGAAGGTGTATAAGGACGATATGAACGAATGGCCATGTGATGTTACCTCCTTATTCCTTGAATAAGTCAAGCGCTTGACCGCTGACCAGTGTGACGATGGCTTTCTTATAACTTGAGATCGTACCAGGATGTTGACCGCGACGTGTATATTTCGCACGAACGTTGACAATGTTAACTTTTTTAACTTTCACTTTGTAGGTCGCTTCAAAGGCCAATTTAACTTGGGTTTTGTTGCTTCTACCATCAACTTCAACGGTCACCTTTTGTTGCTTTTCAATAGCCTTCATCGACTTTTCAGTGACGAGTGGGCGAATGATGGCAGCAAAACTTGAAAGGGCAACTTTACCATTGGTAGGTTGTACTGTATTCACTTTTTCAGTTTTCACCACTGGAGTTTTTTCAACTTTTTCTACTTTGGTTGGTTTCACAGCTGCTACTTTTTTTGCAGGTTTTGCTTTTTCAGCAACTGGAGCCTTGTCGACGACTTTGGTTGCGGTTGCTTCTTCAGCAACTTTCTTGGTACGTGCCATTATTGGAGCACCTCCTCAATCTTTGAAATCGTTGGTTGTGCCAACACGATAAAGTCTGCTTTAATCACATCGATAGCAGAAAGTTGATCGCGTGTCACATAACTCACTTTGGTTAAATTTCTCACAGCCAAGGCAACAAATTCATTGCTGGTTTCCCCAACCAATAAAATCTTGCCGGTTAACTTTAAGGCTTTGATGGCATCCAAAGCATTCTTGGTTTTCGCATTCTTAAAGGAAAGATTGTCAACAATCATTAATTTCTTGTCTAAGAATTTTTCAGATAAAGCTGAGCGGAATGCTAAGCGATATTGTTTTTTATTTTGGGCAAGCGAATGATTTTCTTTTCCGGTTGGACCAAAGACGATCCCACCACCAACCCAAATTGGTGAACGCTTCATCCCAGCACGAGCGCGACCTGTTCCTTTTTGCTTCCAAGGTTTAATCCCTGAACCAGCAACTTCGGATTTGGTTTTTGTTTTTGCATTGCTTTGGCGAGCATTGGCTTGAGCAACTTGAACTGCATCAAACATGGTTTGACGATGAGGAGCGATAGAAAAAATTTCACCATTCAATTGAATCGTGGAAACTTTGCTTCCTGCTAATGAAAGGACGTCGATGGATAAGTTTTCTGTTTTCTTTGCCATGTGATGATCCCTCCTTATTTAGCAGCCAATTGACGATTAATCAATGGCTTCGCGACAAGAGCTTGTCCTAATTGAGTTTTAATTGCAGAGCGAATCATGACATAACCTAAGTTAGGTCCTGGAATGCCTCCACGAACAAGTAAGGCGTTTTTCGCTTTGTCAACACCAACCACCAATAAGTTAATGATGGTTGCTTGTTTTTCACCATGATGACCGGCCATGTGTTTGCCAGGGTGAACGCGGTTGTTGGTACGACCAACAGTCGCCATTGAACCAGGACCACGGTGAGGATAAGACGCACCATGTGATTTTGGAGAAATCGTATTGTGATAACGTTTAATTGTTCCCGAGAAACCTTTACCCTTAGACGTTCCAATCACATCGACAACATCACCATTTTTAAATACGGTGACGTCTAAATTGTCACCAACTTTTAAATTGCTGACATCAGTAAAAGGCAATTCACCTAATTGTGTTTTTGCAGTCACATTGATTTTTTTATAAACACCAAGCGCTGGTTTATTCAAACGCTTTTCTGCAATATCTTTATATCCAATTTGAACGCCTACATAACCATCTTTTTCTTTTGTTTTGATGGCGGTGATGGTGTTGGGTAAAACTTCAACAACCGTCACTGGATAAGTCGTGCCGTCTTCAGCAAAGACTTGCGTCATGCCCATTTTTCTTCCGATTAATGCTTTCATGATGGCCTCCTATCTTAAAGCTTAATGTCGATGTCGACGCCGTTTGGTAAGTCCAATTGGCGCAACGTATCGACCGTTGCTTTATTGTGATCAGTAATGTCGATCAACCGTTTGTGTGTACGAATTTCAAATTGTTCACGAGCGTCCTTATATTTGTGGACAGCACGTAATACCGTATAGACTTCTTTTTCCGTTGGAAGCGGAATAGGACCAACGACCGTTGCCCCTGTTTTGCGAACCGCTGCAACTAATTTTTGAACGCTAAGATCTAACATCTTATGTTCATAAGCTTTGAGACGGACGCGAATCTTCTTGGATTTGGCCATGAATTATTTCCTCCTTTGATGAATTTTCACAGAATGTTTCTTAAGCTCGATGCAAATTCCCTGACACCCATTCATGACAACGCCTGTGGGTGTGTCAGCAACCTCGCACGTCAACGCTAAGAGACAAACAAGATTTTACCCTTGGTTATCGTCTATGTCAACTATTTTTAATGAATTGTTTTGCCTACAAAATCAACATCGCATCCCCAAAGCTAAAAAACCGGTACTTTTGATCAATCGCTTCCTGGTAAATCCTCAAAAGGTTTTCTCGTCCAACCAACGCAGAAACCATCATCACCAACGTCGATTTAGGTAGATGGAAGTTAGTGATCAACCCATCAATCGTTTGAAAAGTATATCCAGGGGTAATAAAGATATTAGTGGATGCTTTTTCCGCCTTAAATTGTTGATATTTCTGCCAATTGGCCTCTAAAGTTCTGGTGGCCGTCGTGCCAATGGCGATTAACCGTTTGCCTTTTGTTTTTGCAGCATTTAGTGCGTTTGCGCTATGTTCTTGAATTTCATAACGTTCTTCATGCATCACATGGGCTTCCGTGGTATCAACCTTCACCGGTTTAAAGGTTCCTAAGCCAATTTGCAAAGTGACATCCACCATCTCAATGCCTCGGTTGGTCAATTGGCTTATTAAACTTTCTGTAAAATGAAATCCCGCCGTTGGGGCTGCAGCAGATCCCGGGACTTTGGCGTACACCGTTTGATAACGACTAGAATCTTGTAACTGGGCTTTGATATACGGAGGTAAAGGCACGGTGCCTAAATGGGCAAGCACTTCCAAAAAGATCCCTTGAAAATGAAATTGAAAAAGCCGATTACCCTCTTCTTCGATGCCTATGCATGTTGCTTTCAGTTCTCCATTGCCAAAAGTAATAATCGTGTTCATTTTCACAACTTTTGCATTACCGACCATGCATCGATATCGACCTTGGCCTAAATCATCCAACAACAATAATTCCACATGGGCATTGGTTTCTGTTTTTGTTCCAAATAAACGTGCGGGAATGACTTTGGTGTTGTTACGAATCAAGACATCCGTTGGTTGTAAATATTCGCCAATATCCTTGAATATTCGATGGGTGATCGTTTGAGTTTTTCGATGGTAGACAAGCAAGCGACTATGGTCACGTTGATCACTTGGGGATTGGGCAATCAACTCGAGGGGCAGATGAAAATCAAATAAGCGAATGTCCATTAAAAACCCCGATCATCGCCATAAGCAGCAAGCACGTCTTTGGCATACGCTAAAAACCGATTCTCTTCAATGGCTTTTCTCGCGCCTTCAACCACACGAATCAAAAAGCGAAGGTTATGAATCGACATCAAACGTTTACCAAGGATTTCTTCACTGCGGTATAAATGACGTAGATACGCACGCGTGTAATGTTTGCAAGTTTTGCAATCGCATTGATCATCAACTGGGGTAAAGTCTTTTTCGTATTGGGCATCTTTAATATTCAAGCGACCATGGGTGGTCATTAACGCCCCATGGCGCGCCAAGCGTGTGGGAAGCACGCAATCAAACATATCCACGCCTTGACCGATGGCTTCTAAAATATAATCTAACGAGCCAATGCCCATGACATAACGTGGTTTATCGACCGGTAAATGTGGGATTGCTGCTTGTAGCATCGTTGAGAAAACAGCTTTGGGTTCGCCAATCGAAGTCCCACCAATCGCAAATCCATCAAACGCTAACGCAGTCGTCGCTTTGGCAGAATACGCTCTTAAGTCATTGAATTCTCCACCTTGGACAATCCCAAACAAGGCTTGGTGTTCTCCTCGTGGCGTGGCTAAACATCGTGCCGCCCACCGCAGCGTTCGTTCTGTGCTTGCTTTGGCATACTCATACTCTGCTGGATAAGGAATGCATTCATCAAACGCCATGATGATGTCCGCGCCTATTTCCTTTTGTTTTTCAATCGCAGATTCAGGAGTTAAGGTCATTAAATCCCCATTTAAATGGTTACGAAAGGTGACACCTTCTTCGGTGATTTGCCGATTTTTTGCTAAGGAAAAAACTTGAAAACCACCAGAATCCGTTAAGATCGGGCCATGATATTGCATGAACTGATGAATGCCACCAGCAGCGGCAATCACATCCGTTCCTGGACGTAAGGCCAAGTGATAGGTGTTCGATAAAATAACTCCAGATCCAATTTCTTGAATGTCTTGAGGATCTAATGATTTGACAGTTGCTAACGTCCCTACCGGCATGAACATCGGTGTCTTTACCTCTCCGTGGGTGGTTTTGATCACCCCGGTGCGGGCCAAAGAATCCGTGGATTGATGACCCAATTGAAAAGCAAACGGTTTTTTCATTTAATGAGTTCCGCCTTTCATCAATTGAAGTAAACGAGGTTGCAATTCAATCAAAACCACCAAGGGTAATCCTAATAAAATCAATACGGCAGCCTCACCCACAGCAACACTGATTCCGGTGGTAAAAGCAAAACCGATGAATGCGGATGGTTCGATCGATAATGCATACGGCAGAAAAATAGCTAAATATAATGCATTCAAGACAATTGGCGCTAGTAAACCAACCCAGCGAGGTTTGGTTCTTATCATGAAATGTAACGCGAGGAAGGAAACCAATGATCCTAAGACAGCATCCAAGACAGAAAAAGCCCCACCAAGTGGACCAAAAAAGTTAGCAATAAACGTCCCAATCACAAGACCAACCAGATAATCTTTACGGAACCAAGCCAAGACAAGCAAGGCTTCCGATACCCGAAACTGAATGGCAAGGTAACTTAAGGTGTTTAAAGGTGGCACCAAGGTCAAAACGATATAAATCGTAGCAATCATCGCGTTTCTAGTCATGGAATGAATATTCATGGTCATGTCTTTTCAAAAAATATCATATCATGACCTTTCGAATTGATTGGGTGAAAAAACCACCTTTTATGATAAAATCCTATTAATAACCTTCATTCATTGTTCAAGGTTAGATGCGGGGAAATTTCCCCTCGGAGGAAGAAGTATGCCAAAGTTTGCAGTTGTCTCTGACTCATGTGTGGACTTACCACTCAAAGTCGCTCAGAAATTAGACCTCAATGTGGTCCCTATGATCGTCACCATCGACGATAAGACCTATCGTAATTTTCTAGACGAAAGAGAAATCACCACGGCCAAGTTCAATGAATTCTTAAAAAACAAAGCTAAGCCAAAAACCTCACAGCCTGCCCCTCAAGAAGTCATGGATGTGGTCGAACCTTTATTGAAGGCTGGCCAAGATGTTCTCTTAATGAGTATTTCCAGCAACTTATCGCAAACCTTCAATTCAATGAACATTGCGAAAACAGAATTAAAACAAAAGTATCCAAAACGCCGAATCGAATTATTTGACACCCTCAACGCTTCCTTAGGTGAAGGGATGTTGGTTCACAAAGCCTTACTTTTAAAGAATGAAGAAAAGACCATGGATGAAACCTTGGCCTACTTAAACAGCATTCGTAATAAAGTGGTGGCGGTGGTTGCATTTGATGACTTATCTCACTTATTACGTGGCGGTCGCATCAATGCTGCTAAGTTTGCCCTTGGTTCAGTGCTTGGGATTAAACCAGTGTTAATTTGCAACTCGGAAGGTCGCATTGTTCCCGTTCCAAAATTAAAGTTACGTGGCCGTAAGAACGCCTTGAACTTCTTATTAGAAACCTTTAAGAAGTATGTTGAACAAGATGACTCCGTGTTTATTGTTCATTCAGACTCTGCTGACGATGCAAAATTCCTTGGCGAAGAATTAAAGAAGATTCGTCCAGGAATTAAGACCTTATTAACCAACACGATGGGACCTGTCATTGGCGCACACGGTGGTTTAGGAACCATCGGCATCATGTTCGTTGGTAAAACCAAAGACATCGAATAGTCTATTTTGATTAGATTAAAAAAGGACAGTCATCTGTCCTTTTTTTTATGCTTATTTTTTTGCTTTCAATAAACGAATCAATATGTCATTGGTTAAGGTTGGATTAACCTTGCCACCGGTTTTTTTCATGATTTGACCAATCAAGAAACCAACGGCCCGATCCTTGCCTTGTTGATAATCCACGATCGATTGAGGGTTGGCAAGCAAAACTGCTTCTACTTCTTTTTGAATATAGCCTTCATCAGATATTTGTAACATCTTTTTCTTGTCTGCGATGGTCCGTGGATCTCCTGTTTCAGTGAGCATGATTTCAAAAAGCTCTTTGGCTTGTTTGTTCGAAATCTCGTTCTTAGAAATCATATCAATCAATACCGCAAACCGTTTGGCTTCAATCGGAAAGTCGGCAATCACGGAGACAGTCTTATTTAAATAACTGGCAATGTCACTTAACAACCAATTGGCGTACAACTTATAGTGTTTACCAAATGAGGTCAAAGCATCAAAATATTCGGAGATAGCAACATCTTGGGTTAATTGATTGGCGTCATAAGCACTCAACCCAAACGACTGTTGATACCGTTGTCGTTTATTCGTCGATAAAGGAAGTGAAGACGTAATCGCGGATTGAATGAAGGCAGCTTCTAAATCGATAGGAACTAAATTCGGTTCGGTAAAATATTTATAATCCACCGCATCGGTTTTCTTCCGCATGAGAATCGTTTCTTTTTTCAGTTCATCATAACGACGAGTTTCTTGTTGAACCGGAATTCCAGAAATCAACAATCGTTCTTGGCGAATCATTTCCACATCAATCGCCCGTTGAACATTGGCGATGGAATTAAGATTTTTGATTTCTACTTTCGTGCCAAAGGTTTCCACCCCAATCGGCCGCATGGAAATGTTGACGTCGCAACGAAGCGAACCTTCTTCCATTTTTCCGGTTGAGACTTTTAGGAAAGAAACAATTTGGCGAATCGCATCGACAAAGGCTGCTGCTTGCGACCCAGTACGAATATCGGGACGGGTGACAATTTCCATTAAAGGAATGCCAGCGCGATTATAATCGACCAAGGTAAACCCTTCGTAATGATGCTGCATCGCGGTATCTTCTTCCACATGAAGGCGTTCAATGCGGATTGGAAACGGTGTACCTTCTACATCGACTTCAATGCGACCAGTTGAACCAATCGGGCGGGCGTTTTGGGTGATTTGATAACCCTTGGGTAAATCTGGATAAAAATAATTTTTACGGTCAAACCATAATTGCGGATCAATGGTTAATTGAAGCGCATGACACACTTGAATGGCGTTGATAATCGCTTGGCGATTCACCACGGGCATGGTCCCTGGGTGGCCTAAATCAAGTGGGGTGACAGCAGCGTTTGCTTCTGCTTTGTAGGTAACCGGTGCAGAGGAAAACATTTTTGTTTTCGTGCTCATTTCCACGTGAATTTCTAAACCAATGACTGCCTCAAAATTCATAAAGGCTTCCTCGTTTGAATCGATAAATTATAGAATCCTAATCCTGATTCGATGACGTGGGCAACATGCAGGGTGGTCGCTTCATCAAAAGCTCGACCCATGAGGTTACCGCCTACGGGCATGCCTGAATCAAAACCAATAGGAATGGTCACCGATGGTAATCCGGCGAAGTTACCAAGGGCTAAATGGGAATCGGCAATTAAATACTGACTTGAAAGACGATCACTTGAATCCGTGAATTTAGGGGCAATCGTAGGTGCGGCTGGTAAATAAATCGCATCATAGGTTTTGTAAATTTCATTCAATTGGTGAACAATCATCGCCCGAACTTTTTGCGCTCTTAAAAATAAGTCTTGTTGGTTTTCCCTCATCAAGACAAAACTACCAATGACAAATCGGCGTTTAATGAGTTCAGAAAAACCTTCCGTTCGTGCTTTCATCATCACATCTTGATAAGTCTTTCCCTCATATCCTGGACCAAACTTTAGACCATCCAAATTAGCATTGTTACTCGTCGCTTCTGCACACGAGATGGTCATATAAGTAGGATAAATGGCTTCTAGCAGTGGTAAAGGAAAATGAACGCGGTGGATGATCGCCCCTGCTGCTTCAAGTACTTTTAAACTCTTATCAAATAATCCAAGGATGGTTTTGTTGGTGATGGAGGCCATCACTTCTTCAATGACCGCTATCTTTTTTCCCCGAATTCCAGCTTGAAAATTAAACTTGGGTAATTCGACGTTGGCACTGGTGGCATCTTGAGCATCCATTCCAGATAATAATGAGGTTAATAAAGAAGCGTCCATGACGGAGCGGGTGAAATAACCAACATGATCTAATGAGGGAGCAAAAGGAAATAAGCCGTAGCGAGAGATTCTTCCCCATGTTGGTTTAAAGCCAACCAAACCAGCATAACTTGCGGGTTTTCTCACCGAGTCTCCGGTGTCACTGCCTAAACCAAACGGAACCATGCCACTACTGACCGCTGCTGCCGATCCTGAACTACTGCCGCCGATTTGTCGAGTCTTGGTTAAATCAAAGGGATTGTATTGCCAACCTTTATGACCAGTCATCCCGGTGCCACCCATCGCCAATTCGTCCAAGGTTGTTTTACCAATCATGATGGCCTTGGCAGCTTTGAGTCGTGCATAAATCGTCGCATCAAACAAAGGAATATACCCTTTTAAAATGTTACTTCCTGCGGTGGTTTCTAATCCCTTGGTGGAAAAATTATCTTTTAAGACAAACGGAATACCCCAAAACATGTTGTCTTTTTCTGGAACAGTTAACGCCTTAGCTTGCTGAATGGCTTCTGCTTCCGTGATCATTTCAAAACTGTTGTAGGTATCAGCTTTTGCCCGGCGAATGGCTTCCACCACTAATTCCAGAGGGGTAATTTTTTTGCTGACGAGGGCGTCATGAATCGAAACCATCGTTCCATCGAGAATATGCATCTTAGCCAACCACCTTCGGTAATTTGATTTGCCCTTCGCTGACATGATGGGCATTGCCGGTGGCTTCTTGTTGGGTTAACGTGACGCCGACCTCATCTGCTCGAAGGCCATGACTTCGGATTGGAAATGGAAACGTCATCGGCGTCAACGCATCAACACCTTGAATTTTTCCAATCAACGCCATTTGTTTTAAAAGAATATCAAATTCACTGATCAAGACTTCGTATTGGGAATCCGTCATGACAAATAATAAACGTGTGCTTGCATCGATTAATAACGTTTTATCAATTTTTTTCATCGTGTTTATTATACCTTGTCTTCTTCAAGGATGGCGAGTAGCCTTGGTTCAAGGATCACGGCAACGCCAAGGGATTCTGCCTTTGCTAACTTACTGCCAGCATCCTCTCCACAGATGAGCATGTGGGTATGTTTAGAAACACTTGAGGTTACTTTTGCGCCCATCGATTCAAGCATGGTGGTTAAGGTTGGGCGGTCATAGGTCGTAAATGAACCGGTGATGACCACCGTCTTTCCAGAGAAGAAGGTGGGTTTGCTCGTGGTCACTCCTAAATACGTTTGGTTGACCCCAAGCAAGATTAAATCTTGAATGATCTGTTGATGTTTTGGGTTTTTAAAATATTGGATGATCGCTTCACTGACCACCGGACCAGTGTCGGCCAACGCCAGTAAGTCTTCAACCGTGGCAACGGATAAAGCTCGTAAAGTGAGAAACCTTTTGGCAAGCATTTTCGCGGTCTTTTCTCCCACTTCTTTAATGCCTAATCCCACCAATAATTTTTCTAGACTTCGTTGTTTACTTTCTTCAATCGCATCAAGGATGAGGGTGACAGATTTATCGGAATACCCATCGAGTAAAAGTAATGCTTTTCTTTTTTCGTGTAGTCGATAGAGGTCTGGAATGGAACGAACAAACCCAAGCAACACCATTTCTTCAATGATCTTGTCGCCTAGGCCTTTGATGTCCATGGCTACCTTGGAGGCAAAGTGAATAATCCCTTCCACTTGTCTAGCACTGCACGCTTCATTCAAACAAAAATGCATCGCTTCCACACGAACCAAGGCAGTTCCACATGCGGGACATTGTTGAATCATCAATACTTTTTTGGCATTAACTGAACGTTTTAATGGAAGCACTTGCACAACCTCAGGAATCACTTCTCCTGCTTTACGAATCAAGACGCGATCCCCAAGATGTAAATCCTTTAACATCATGAAATCTTCGTTATGTAAAGTTGCGCGAGCAATCATGCTTCCAGAAACTTTGACGGGAGTGAGCACCGCATTAGGAGTGATTTTCCCTGTTCGTCCAACCGTAAAAATCACTTGCTCCAAGGTCGTTTCTACTAATTCGGGGGGATATTTATAAGCCACAGCCCAACGTGGGGTTTTTGCGGTGTAACCTAACTTGGGTTGATCCGCTAAGGTGTTGACTTTAATGACAATCCCATCGGTATCATAGGCAAGATCACCACGACGGTTTTGATACGATTCAATATAACGAATCACATCATCCATCCCGTTGAGTTGTTTGGTTTCAGGGTTGGTTTTAAATCCTTGTTTTGTTAAAAATGCTAATGCTTCTTGATGGGTGCTCATGCCTAATTCTGAAGCATTCACCACATAATAAAGATAGCAATCCAATTGGCGGGAGGCTGTCATTTTAGGATCCAATTGACGGATCGAACCCGCAGCCGCGTTTCGTGGATTGGCTAACAAGGGTTCACCTAAGCGCAGTCTTTCTTCATTGAGTTGTTTAAACACTGCCCGCGTCATCAACACTTCGCCTCTAACTTCAATCGTTCGTGAATCTGGAATGGTTAAAGGAATGGACTTGATGGTCTTGATGTTTTCCGTGACATCTTCACCGACTTCGCCATCGCCTCGAGTTGCCGCATACACCATTTTGCCTTGACGATATTCAATGCTGATGGCAAGCCCATCAATTTTTAATTCACACACATAAGCAACAACCTCACGTCGATTCAACCCTTCTTGGACACGACGATCAAATTGAACCAGATCATTGCCATCATAGGCATTGGCTAACGACAACATCATCCGTGCATGTTTAATCTTTTTAAATGATGCCTGAACCGCACCACCGACACGAACCGAAGGGGAGTGAGGCGACGCAAATTGCGGATTGGCTTTTTCTAAAGCGATTAACTCCTGCATCAATTGGTCATAGGTTGCGTCATCAATCGAGGATTGATTCAACCCATAATACTCATGGTTGTATTGGTTTAATAAGTGTCGAAGGCGTTGAATACGTTGTTCGATATCCATGACCTTATTCTACCTTTTTTAATTTAGGATGTTGGGCAACAAGTTTTTTCATTTGACTCGGAGATTCAAAAGCAATTTCAATGATGTCGCTAGAAATGATAGCTTTGACTCGGCCTTTGCCAAAACTTTCATGGACACATGCATCGCCTAGTTTCCATTCAATCTTCCCCATGGATACGACTGGTTTTTCAACCGTGGAGGCATGAACCACCCCTAATCGGGAAGGATGGCTTGTGACCATCGTGGTGGGTGGTGTGTAAGGATCGCGGTAAGCAGATTGGAATGTTAGACCTGCTTCTTTAAAGAATCGCGATGGAATTAAATTCCCGCCAATCACAAAAGAAAAGTCACTTGCACACGTCAACGATAATGTTTGTTTCGCTCGGGTAAAGGCAACATAACATAAACGACGTTCTTCTTCTAATCCAAGGTAGGCATCATCATCCAACGTCCGCATCGAAGGAAAAACCCCTTCATTCAAACCAATGACAAACACATGATCAAACTCTAATCCCTTGGCCGTATGAACCGTCATTAAGGAAATAAAATTTTCTTCAACGATGTCATCTTGGCTAGACATTAACGAGATGTTTTCTAAATACTGGGAAAAACTTGGTTCATCGTTACGTTGTAGAAATTCTTCTAAGTCATCAAACAAGGTGTAAAGGTTTTCAATCCGATCTTCTTCATCACTTTCTTGCAAGCTCTTGATGTAACCAAGTTCTTGTAAGTAAGCTTCCACTTCAAGGCGGATATCAATCCCATCGGTTTGTAATCGTATCCGATATTTTTCAATAATTTCCATCATCGGTTTGAGTTGAATTTTTAATTTGCTGCTGACACCAGGAAACATGTCTAATCCTAAACTCGCTTCATACAAGGATAAATTTCGACTCGTGGCAATTGATTTTAATTGTTGAAACGTCACATCGCCAATGCCGCGACGCGGGACATTGATGATACGTTCAAAGGATAAATCATCTTTTGAATTCAGAATTAATTTGAAGTAGGCAATCGCATCTTTGATTTCTTGACGTTGATAAAACCTCATCCCACCAAAGATGCGGAACGGGAGTTGTTCTCGGGTCAACGCTTTTTCAAAAGGTAATGTTAAATAATTAGCCCGGTATAAAATCGCCATGTCTTTGGCGAGTTTACCTTGTTGTAAATATCGACGAATCGTTTGAACGACCGCGTGCGCTTCTTCTTCGCGATTAAAATACCGTTGATGGGTCACCGGTTGACCATCGGTTGATTCTGTAAACAAATCTTTTTTGACGCGGTGCTGATTGAAGTCAATCAGGCGGTTGGCCAAATCCAAGATGGGTTTGGTGGATCGATAATTTTGATTGAGGATAATGGTATCAATGGGGAAGGTGGATGCTAAATCCATGATGATTTTTGGATTCGCTCCTCGCCAAGAATAAATCGTTTGATCAGGATCGCCCACCACATAAAGCGAGGTGGTCTTACTTAATAACAACGTCAATAAGCGATATTGAACATCGTTGGTGTCTTGAAATTCATCCACCAAGATGTGACGGTAATATTGCCGCCATTTGGCTAAGATCTCCGGATACTTCTCTAGAATAAAAATTGCTTTCAGTAACAAATCATCAAAATCCAAGTTCGCCATCGCTCGCATTTTTGCTTCATAGACTTCATAAAATGATAAACATAATTTTTCTGTAGGAAAACGCTCATAAGTAATGGTAATTTGTTCAGGCATAATGCCAGCAGACTTTTGTTCAGCAATGTATTTTAATGCTTGTTTAACAATCTCATCGCCACGACGAAAGCCTTTTTCTTCGGCGATTGATTTCACTAACTTTTCTTGATCATCGTCATCAAGAATCGTGAAACTGGTTGGATAACCGAGCACATGAATTTCTCGACGTAAAAATCTTGCTGCAAAACTATGGTACGTCATGATTTTAAGTCTTGAACCTAAGTTAGCAACCAACTGATTGGCCCTTGATAACATTTCTTTGGCAACTTTATTGGTGAAGGTAATTGCGAGGATTTGTTCAGGAAAAACATGCTTCTCTTGAATTAAGTAAGCAAGGCGAAACGTTAAGACCCTGGTCTTGCCACTGCCAGCACCTGCAATGATGCGAACATAGCTCGATTCAGTGGAAACTGCTTGCCATTGTTTGGGATTTAATTGCGTTTGAAAATCCATAGGTTTATACCCAATTATTTTAGCAAATTTCCTTGGTGAATACTATGAAAATATCAATTCAAAATCGTTGTTTTTATCGCTTCTTTTATCGCTTTAACCCCAATATAGTTGATGTAAAAATCTTCAAGCGGTATTCGCAGGGTTGGCGAAGGAAATAACGGGGTGGACTGGACCGTCTTTAATTCAAAAAGAGGATGCTGATCAATCCACCCTTGTAACAATTCAATCACCTCATGGGCGTAAACACAACCGTCTTTGTAATACAAAATTAACACCTCTTTGCTAAGCAAGGGATTCGGAGGTGTTAAAATAGGTTGATGATCTTGAAACAAAGACAATAAACTAACACTCATGACAACCCATTGGATGAATAATCGTTTCACGCGGAGTGCCCTTGAGTATGAATAGGCAACAAAAAACCAAACCAACCTTTCAAATCACGTGGATTGCCTTGGTGGTGGTCTTACAACTTTTATTCCTTTATTTAAATCAACTCTATCCCTTCATTGGCTACTGGTTTACGTTTTTATTCCCTATCTTTACCATTCTTGTTTTACTTTCTTCAACGTGGCGAGGTCTTGTGATTTATGCGGTGACATCGATGTTGTTGATTTTGATGTTGATTCAACCCGCGATAGAAACCATGTTGTTTTATTGGCTACCTTCTTTTATCTTAGGCATCGGATATGTGATTGGTTTAAAACAAAAAGCCACCTTATTCTCCATGGTGCTTTTCTTATCATTAACTCAACTTGGGGTTTTGTATGTGCTAAGGATATTATCTTTATGGCTGTATGAGGTTGATTTGCTTTCCTTTATTTATTTATTCTTTAATCTCACCGATGTTGCTAATATCTTTTTGTTAAACCCGATGATGCTGTATGCAATTGGCTTGCTACAAATCACCATCAGCATCAGCTTCATGATTCCGGTGATGGAACGATTTGGCATTCATCTTCCTTATCAATTGATGTTAACAAGAATCGAAGTGTATGCTTATGTAGCGTTATTCTTCGTAGGTTTGATCAGCATTGGGTTTGCCCCTCAACTTAGTTTGTTTGCCTTAGGACCATTAACCTTATTGAGTGTGTACAGTTATCTCTACTTTTTTATGCGACCCGTTCGGTTTGCCGCCTATCCTTTATTGATGGGTTTAATCCTTTATCCATTTGTGAATGCATACTTTAGCGATATTTTAGAAGGTCCTTATCGAATTCTTTCCGTCATCTTCATCGCGATCATTCCGTTGGCGTTGATGATGTACAAGTCATTCACCCAAAAGAAGAAAAATGCTTTAATATAAAAGCATGGACATGCTCGTCAAATTACTCAAACGTACATTACTTGGGGCCATTTATATCATTGCATCCCCACTGATTGCCTTTGGATTTTTACTTTTTTTAGCGTATGGATTGCTTATTTTTCTTGCCGTATCCTTAAAATCCATTTACTTATTCTTTTCAGGTCGAGGCGTGTTTACCCCATTTCCAGAAGACTTGGTCGCGCATAAACGTTATCAATTTATCATGAAGCAAACCCCCAACACCCATAAAGCAGAAACTGCGGTTCCTCCTCTTCCATCCGTAGGAAATGGAACCAAGACATGATCTTGTTCACGACCCCAGTGCCAACGATTAACCAGCGATTAGAATTGCTGTATTTATTATTAGCCTTGATCTTTTTAACCCTTGCCCTGATTGGTGGGATTGGTTGGTTATTTGAATCGTTGATTAAAAAATATGGCGACCAAGTCGATGCCGAAACTTGGAAAATTTACGAAACTCGGACCGTGAATACCCCAAAAGAATTCGCCAGGGTTGCGTTCAAAAAAAGTCACCGGCAAGCATTCAAAGATTTTTTCTGGGCGTTATCAACCATTGCGTCGATGATTGGTTTATTGTTTGGATACATGGCCATCTTTAATGATCCTAGCTTAATCGATGATTTATTTAATTATCAAACCCGAGGCTTCAACACCATCTTCCCAATTTTTGATTGGGCCAATATTCCGACCAGTGAATTTTTCGGTTTCAATCTTATCTCTGATTGGCCAGTCTTGTTGAATGTGCCACGATTTGTGCCAGAAGCAACGATTTCATACATCCTATTTTTATTAGCGTTACTCGGTGGTTTATTAACCTTCCGGGCAACCTTATCCTTGATTGGTAGAACCCTACGCATTCAAAGCAAGAAAAATCAAATCTTCATGAAGAACTTAGATGACGTCTCAAAAAAACTTTAATTATTTAACAAGCGATTGATATACTCGATAATTTGTATCACCACATAAACCGCAAGAATCAAATCGGCAATCCAAATAAATAAAGTCATCCGTTTTAAAGATACTTTTTTCCGTTCATAAGCCTCTTGTTGGAGGTCTTGTTGAATATTTTCTTCTAGTGGTTCTTCAAACATAGGGTCTCGTTAGTATAACAAGGATCCTGGTGTCCGTGGGTATGGTTGGGTGTCACGAATATTGCTCATGCCAGTGAGGTACATCAGTAACCGATCAAAGCCAATGCCAAATCCTGCGTGAGGAACCCCGCCATATTTTCTTAAGTCCAAATACCATTCTAAACCAGCTTTATTGCCATGTTCAATCATCTTCTTTTCTAACACTTCCAAGCGTTCTTCACGTTGCGAGCCACCGACCAATTCACCAACTTGAGGGACAAGTAAATCACATGCTGCAACGGTTTTTCCGTCGTCATTTAAACGCATGTAAAAGGCTTTAATTTCTTTTGGATAATTGGTGATAAAGACTGGTCCTTTGGCAATCACTTCAGATAAATATCGTTCATGTTCGGTTTGTAAGTCCATGCCCCATGTGATGTCTTTGAAGGCAAACGTCACCCCTTGCTTCACCGCATCGATCAATGCCTGAATCGCTTGCGTGTAGGTCATTCGCTTAAATGGAGATTTGCGAACATCTTCCAATCGCTTCACCAAGGTAGGATCAATCATTTGATTAAAGAACGCCATTTCTTCAGGTGCATGCTTGAAGGCATAATCTAAACAGTACTTGACGCAATCTTCGATTAAATTCATGTCGTCGTTTAAATCGGCAAAACTAATTTCTGGTTCAATCATCCAGAACTCCGAAGCATGTCGGGTGGTATTACTTGGTTCCGCACGGAAGGTGGGTCCAAAGGTATAGACATCTTTAAATGCTAAAGCAAAGGCTTCCACGTGAAGTTGACCAGAGACCGTTAATGAGGTTGGTTTATTGAAAAAAGCGTCCGGTTTCTTTGGATCCACAATCGCTTGAAACACTTGGCCAGCACCTTCCGCATCATTCCCCGTGAGGATAGGGGTATGGACATACACAAAGTCTCGATCTTGAAAGAAAGTATGGATGGCCATCGACATGACTGAACGTAAGCGAAAGAGGGCGGTAAAGGTATTGGTTCTTGGTCTTAAATGGGCAATGTCTCGAAGGAAATCAAAACCATGACGTTTCTTTTGTAAGGGATAATCTTCCGGTGCGGCACCAACCAATTGATAAGAAGACACCATAATTTCAAAGGGTTGCTTGTTGGTTGGGGTTGCTTGGAGCGTCCCTTCCACGGTGATTGAGGTTCCCGTTCCTAATTTCGATAAGGTGTCAAAGCTTGGACCAAGGGTTTGGTGATAAACCAATTGCGCATTCTTAAAAAAACTACCGTCATTGAGTTCAATAAATCCGATGGCACCACTTTGACGATTGGTGCGAATCCATCCAGATAAAATCACTTTTTCTGGCGAGGTTTGCTTCGGTAATGGTCCTTGTTGAAAGTGTTGATACAGTTGCCTAATCTTATGGGTTTGTTTCATGGTTATTTCCTCACGAATTCGTCTACATTATATCGCATTTATTCTTTCGATGAAGAAGCAATCTCCCAAGAAGGATCAACCCCAACATGCAAGGGACTAATCTGGTTAGCTTTCAACATCACCCCACCGAGTAAGGCAATCATCGCCGCATTATCGGTGCAAGCCCATGCAGGTGGAAAAATCATCGGAATCCCTAGGACCTTGGCTAAGGCTTGGCATTGTGTTCTTAAGGTTTGATTTAATGAGACCCCACCACCAACGACGACCGATGCCACCGGGTAAGCCTTGAATGCTCGTTTAAGTTTATCAATCAAGGAATCGACGACAACCGTTTGAAAAGCATACGCAAGGTTTGCTTGGTGAATGCTTTGACCTAATTTGGTTTCTTTTTGAATCAAAGTGGCAACCGCTGTTTTTAATCCTGAATAAGAAAAGTCAAACTCCCCGGTTGCCTTTGGTGTCGGCAGGCGATATTGAGGTTGGCCTTGTTGACTTAATTGATCAAGCAAAGGACCGCCTGGATACCCTAACCCCATCATCCGTGCAACCTTATCATACGATTCACCAACGGCATCATCTTGGGTTTGACCAATCAATTGATAATGCAAGGGTGCTTTCATGTAGACAAGTTCAGTGTGGCCACCACTGACAATAAGACCAAGGGCAGGATAAAGAATCGGTTGGGTCAATCGTCCTGCTTCCAAATGGGCCGCATGGTGATGGACACCAATCAAAGGTAAATCATATAACCCGGTAATCAATTTTCCAGCCTGCAAGCCAATGTGAAGGGCACCAATTAATCCAGGACCGCGCGTGACGGCGACGGCACTTAATTGACTTGGATCAATCTTTGCTTCTTGGAGTGCAGTCATCATCACATACCCAATATTTTCCGTATGCAAGCGACTGGCTAATTCTGGAAAGACTCCCCCAAACGATTGATGTTGTTTGATTTGTGAGGAAGTGACGTGACTTAACACATGCAAGCCTTGCAACACGGCAAATGAGGTTTCATCACAACTTGTTTCAATCCCTAAGATGATCGGTTCTTGTTTCATAATTTCTTTTCCATGAAGTAAGCATCTTCTCCATCCGCGTAATATTGTGGTTTCGTTAATAAGGTTTTAAATCCATGTTTTTGATACAGGGTTTGGGCCGCTAGATTGCTCTTGCGAACTTCCAAGGTGACTTGAATACAACCTTCTGCTTCGATTCGTTTTAATCCATCCAACAATAAGATTTGTCCGATGCCTTTTCTTTTTAGGCTAGGGATGACGGCAAGATTATTGATTTGCGCTTGTTGAAAGGTAATCCAGAAATCAAGATAACCAATCACCTTGTCATCGATCACGGCCACCATCACCGAAGCATAAGGATTTTTTTCTAGTTCATAACGAAAGTGTTCTTCCGTCCAAGGCGAAGCATAGGCTAAGCGTTCGATCGTCAGTAAGATGGGTAAATCCACCATGGTCGCAGGGCGAATGATCATATTAAGTCCTTTAAGTATCTTGGATTTAAGAGATGGACATCCTTCAAAGGGATGAGGGATTTTATGAACGAAGCAACATGCCTCAGAATTAGATTGGGCTGCTGACATGCGCTTGCTGGGGTGATCCATGTCGCTTTTGGGTAGGCGTCCACGATCATTTTTTTGTGACGCATCTCCAGAATCATCGGAGCAACATGAACGTTGGCCTTCTCATAAACCCCAAGATACATTCGCTCGCCTCGAGCATCCATCCACACCGCAGACAAAGGATCAACGGCAAATAAATGTAAGGAGCTGATTGGATAAACGGTGATAGGTTTTAGTAGGGCTAACGTCTTGACCAAGGTTAACGATAAACGAACCCCTGTAAAAGAACCTGGGCCATCACCGACGACAATCGCCTGAAGATCACTCATTTTAAGTTGGTGACGAAGCAAGAAGGAAATGACTTTAGGAACCATCCATTCCGATTGTTGTCGGTCCAACGTTTCAACAAAGCTGTCGACGGGTTGACCCTTATTTAACAAACCCAAAAATAAAATAGGCGTACTAGAATCGATCACCAACACAAATGAATTGGTCGTCATACTTGAAAGGACAGAATGGGTCCTTCAATGGTCACCAATCTTGTTTGATCGTCTTGAATCGTGATGGTGATATGGACCCTTACCCCTTCAGGCAAGGTGGTGATTTTCTCTGGCCACTCAATCATCGTGATCGTGTCATCGCCTGTTTCATCGTCTAAGCCTAAGCCTTGGAGTGTATCCAATCGATACGCATCCACGTGAAGCAATCGCCCTTGAGGCAATCGGTACATTTTCATTAAGGTAAAGGTGGGAGAGATCACTCGAGAGGTGACTCCTAAATATTTTGCTAATGATTGAACCAGCGTGGTTTTTCCACTTCCTAATGATCCTGAAAGGGTAATCACCATCCCTAAACTAAGATGACGACTAAGCTTCTTTGCCATGGCATCCATCGCCGAAGGCGTGGTGATCAAAAACATTTGTTTCATTAGAATAAAAATTTCTTTTCTTTAATAAATTGTTGGTATAACTCTTGAATACGATGCATTTGAAAAGGGTATTCACGATCTTGAAGCTTTTTAAAGAGTTTGCCTGCCGATTGAATTAAGACTTGTTTTAACTCGTCAGGGTATTGATAGCGGACACTATGTTTTTCAAACTCACGTTCATCCAAACTCATGATGTAACCATCGGGAAACAGTTTGTAATCCAAATCATAATCAATGTATTTTAAGATGCCCTTATCAAGTAAGGTGGGTGAGGCGACGTTAATGTAAAAGACAACCCCGCGATCTTTAATCATCCCAATCACATTAAACCAATCATGTTTACTAAAAAAAGAAATCGCCGGTTCTTTTGAAAACCAGCGTCGTCCATTTGCTTCCGTCACTTTTGTTTTATGATTGGCAGTCACAAAATAATCGTCATCGTCTAAAAGAACATAGTTGCGTTCCCAGCAGCGATGCAAGGATCCATCATGTTTATAACTTTGAATTTTTAACCAGGAACTTTTTAACGACACACGAACCTCTTTTTCAAGCAATATTATATCATTTTATCAAGGGTTAATTTGCGAATCATCGTTGTTAAACTAGAAAAATAAAGCGTTAAGATAATGGCAAAGCTAAGGAAAAAAGAAGGTAATAAATACATGAGGTTATAAGCAAGACTTCCTGCCCAATCCAATGGAAAATACAAGACCCCAGAGATGACATGCATCAGTAAACGCCATCCAAAAGCAACGGCAAACGTCCAAGTCAATGTGATTAAACCTTTGATTTCATTGGTACCAATGATTTGTTTTCTCATCAAGGAGATGACCACAAATCCACTCAATGCCAAAAAGTAATCAAACAAATAGAAGGCAATGTATCCATCCAAAAATGCAGTCAGTAAACCAAAGACTATCGTAATCGCCAACCAACTTTGCCACCAACCAAATGATAAGGCAATCAAGACTAAACCAACCATCGCTAAATTAATTGATCCACCATTGGGTTGTTGATAAAATTTAAACACATAATCCAAAACAATACTTATTGCAACTAGCATCCCCATCAATGCCATTTGACGAATACTCAGCCGTAGATTTTTCATTTTTTTCCTCCTTTAAATAAAAAATCCTTGGCTAGCAAGGATAACAAAGATTGTTACTTTCCTACGCTAGCATTACCTAGATCAGGTACGGTCGGTGTGATACGCACACCCTCTCAGCCAAGCAATCTTAGCTCCCGTTTGATTTAATATAACAAATTCTATTACAAAATGTTAGACCATTGAATGGGGTTTAACCCTTGGAGGGTTAACCAGTGATTGGTTAATGAAAAATGTTTGCAACCAAACCACCCACCGCGATTGGCAGCTAAGGGAGAAGGATGATGAGCAAACAAAAGATGATGACGAGAATGAATCCATGATTGATATTGCTTGGCGTGACTCCCCCAGAGTAGAAAAACAATTGGTTGAGATAACGAACCAATCAACGTCATCAAATGTTGAAAGAAGATATCATACCCAAGATGCTGATGGGACAATGGTTTACCTTCTTCCACAGACAAAAGACTATTAATCATCAACACCCCTTGCGTGGCTAAATAAGATAAATCCCCTTGCGTGTAATCCATCTTGACGGATAGATCAGATTCGATTTCTTTGTAAATATTTTTTAAACTTGGCGGTAGCTTCACCCCAGGATGAACAGAAAAAGCTAACCCGTTAGCCTGACCTGGTTGATGATAAGGGTCTTGACCAATGATCACCACCTTCAATGATGATAACGGACATAATTCAAACGCACGAAACATCTTTTCTTGTGGAGGATAAATCTTTTTTTCACCATGAGCGCGTTTAAGAAACGTTTCTAGATGAATAAAATATGGTAATTGTTTTTCTTTAGCAAAGAAGTCATCCCATGTGTGCATCATCTTACATCTATCTTACTAAATTCGATGAAAGATTTGGTTTTTAGTATACTAATGGTTATGAAATCGGTGTTTTTCCTGTTTAGTCATCCCGCCCCTTACAAAGTCAATCTTTTTAACGGTCTTTCTCAACACGTGGATTTAACCGTGTTCTTTGAAAGAACACTCGGAAGATATCAACGAATGCAATATGTGGATCCAAATCGTTATCAATTTAAACATCGATTCTTAAAAGGTTTTCCGGTCGGAAAAGAAAACCATTTTAGCCTAGAGGTGATTGCTCATTTAAAAGCTCACTCCTATGATTATGTGGTCATGAATGGGTATTCCTCCTTGACCGAAATCATCACCATCCTCTACTTGCAACGTCACCGTATTCCTTATTACATCTATGTCAATGGCGGGATGATTCGCAAAGAATCTTTCTTGAAATTTCAATTGAAAAAAAGACTTATTTCCAAAGCGATTGGCTTTTTTTCTCCAACCAAATTCATTGATGATTACTTGGTTTATTATGGGGCCACCATCGACAAGATTGTCCACTATCCTTATAGCACCGTGTTTGACAACGAACTCTTAACTCAGCCTTTATCAACCCAAGACAAGTTATCGCTAAGGAGAGTGATTGGTTTACCACTTGAAGGAAAAATCTTCATGGCGATTGGCGAATTTATTCCGCGAAAAAACTTTAGCGCCTTGATCCAAGCGTGGCGCAGTGTGCCTGCGTCCATGCATTTGATGTTGATTGGTGAAGGGAAGCAAGAGGGGCATTACCGTAGACTGATTAAACGCTACCAATTGAAGAACATTCACTTAACCTCCTTTCAACCAAAGAACTTAATTCTTTCTTATCTACGATCAAGTGATGGGTTTATTTTACTGAGCAAAGAAGATATCTATGGCCATGTGGTGAATGAAGCACTATCCCAAGGGATACCCGTACTTGCCTCTGATAAAGTCATCGCTGCCAAGGTATTGATTCAGTCTGGTGTGAATGGATATTTACTTTCGCTTTTAGATATTCACCGCTTACCCAAACTGCTTCACCAACTTCTCTTGATCCAACCTTCCGTTGCAAGTCAAAGGATTGCAAAAAGTCAAACGATTGAAGCAATGGTTCAAACCCATGTTGATTTTTTCTTAGGACGTCTTCATGGCTAAACTCATCCTGATTGGTAGTGTCTTACCACCCATTATTTTTCAACAATGGTTAGATGCTGGGGAAGTCATCAACCCAAGTCACCAATTGTTTTTAACGCGCTTGATTGAAGGCGTTAGCAATGAGCAAACCGTGCAAGTGTTAAGTTTGCCTCCTGTTAAAAAAACAAGTCCTAAAATATTCATGCCAGAAAACATTTTTCACTTAGGACAAACGATGTATATTCAGTTTCCGTTTCTTAATCACCGTTGGTTAAGACCAATGTCTTTATCCTTTCAAATTCATCGATACTTGAAAAAGTCGATACGTCAATCCACGGAGAATATCATGCTGCTCATCGATGGCAATAGCCGCTTAGCAGGGTCAATCGCCTCACGTTATCAACATCATCCGCGCATCCAAACCATTGGCATCTTCACCGATAGTCCAAAACAAATATCCAACATTCGTTCTCAACACATTCGGAGTTGGTATCGTCTGCATCGTCAACATCATGCTTACATCGGAATCACGGAAACTTTATTAAACGAATTTAATCTTTCAAAAAGACCACAATGGGTTTTACCTTGTATCGTCGATGGCGTGGAAGGTGCAAAGCAACACGTTCGACCATATATCTTCTTCTCAGGGGCTTTGTATGAACGCTACGGCGTAGAAACCCTGATTCATGCTTATCTGCAATTAAAACCAAAGAATATTGATTTATTGATTGCAGGATTTGGTCCAGTCTCGCAACGAATTGAACAACTTAGTCAGCAGCATCGTCAGATTAAATTCCTAGGTTTACTCAACCCAACCTTAACTCGAAAATACCAAGCGGGAGCCTACGTGAATGTCAATCCACGCCCCTTGGATGAAAGCTTAGATAACGTCGCCATTCCTTCGAAAGTATTGGACTACATCAGTAGCGGTGCCCCAACCCTGACCACCCGTCATCCGTTTATTGAAGCACAATTCAATGATTATATTCATTACATTGAAGATAGTAGTGTCGATGGTATCAGGATTGCCATGAAACGATTTTTATCAGCCGATTATGGTTTGGCGCAAACCAACGCAATCAAAGCAAAAAATCTAGCCCTTCAATCCTTTGGAAAAGAAAAAATAGGTCATGACTTGGTGACTTGGATCAATGCTTTGAAGTGACGTTCTAAGGTTTTGGTAGCAATGGTAGTAGAAAAATGTTCCTGATAAAAATTTTGATGTTGAGTTTTAATTTTTTCCCGTTCTTTGTCTGTTAGTTTTTTTAACTTCATGAGTAAGGCAGATAAGTTTTTCATCCCAGGAGCGAGTAAAAAAGTTGGAGGTAAAGCTTTCACCAAGGCAAGCCCGTCCCCTTGTAAGGAAGCAAGGATTGGTTGACCAAAGGGTAAATATTGAATAAGTTTATGGGGGATGGTTTTCCCAACGATGCCAGGGGTTTGTAAGCCGACATAAAAGGCATCGGCATCAATGAGAAATTTCCCAAGATTTTCAGGAGTTTGATGGGCATAAAAGTGAATCCGGTCTGCGATGGATAATTGTTTGACAAGTTGCTGCAGACGTTGGCCTTGATTCCCAGAACCGATGCAATGCAAATGCATGCTTGCAGGGGTCGATGCCCATGCTTTGATTAAAGTATCTAACTGTTGAATCACGCCAAAGTTTCCAGCGTAAACCATATGAAAACCTTCACCATATTGAATACTTTCTTGACCAACTTGTTCGATTAATGCCGGTTGAACCATCGCGTCTTCAATGACGTGGGCTTTCCCCAATAACTTACGAAAATGGGGTTGATAACTCGGTGATCCTACAAGGATTTGATCCACCTGACGGTAGAGCGAATGACTCCATGACGTCAACCACCGATAGATGAACCCATTTTTTCGAAGAACCTTACTGACCAAGACGGATTCTGGCCAAACATCAACCGCATAGAGTAAGTGAGGAATTTGGTGTGCTTTTGCATACCGAATGGCTGGGGCAATACTCATCAGGGGTGATAAGGAAACTGACATCACCACATCGTAGCGACCACTTAACTGCATGATATCTTTTAATGCTGAACGATAAAACGTCACATAATTTCGAATGACGCTTAACCAAGAACGCCGACGTGGATACGTATGCACACGATGAATATTCACGCCACTGACGATTTCATCGGTAATCTTTTGATAATCCTTAGGAATTTGCCCAAACCCATACTGAGGTTTACTCGTCACCACTTGCACATGATGGCCCAAACGAACAAGCCCCTCGCACAAATTGGTGATGGCAAAGCTTTCCGGGTGATAATACTGGGATACCACTAAAATTCTCATATTAACCTTCATTATAGCCCATTCGGTATAATGGAGACATGACCACCAAGAACGCCTTCAGCCAATTCATCAGGATCCTTTTTTATCCTATGCGTTGGTTCATGATTCGTTTTCTGCCGGTGACTTACCTTCATTGGCAATATCGATTCATCACCGGAAAGAAGCTTCATTTAACAAAACCAAAGCTTTACACGGAAAAACTTCAATATCTCAGACATTTTGTTTTTCCTCAAGATCCCTTGGTGATTCGGGCCACTGACCGTGTTGCGGTGCGGGCAATGCTTGAAGAAAAAGGACTGAAGAAATACTTGGTGCCAACCTTGGGAAGTTATGATCGATTTGAAGCTATTCCTTGGAAGCAATTACCAACGCAATTTGTGCTTAAATGCAGTCATGCGTCTGGGTTCAATCATATTGTCTTGGATAAAGATCAAGTTCATCTACCTTCGCTTCAACGCAAATTTAATCGGTGGTTGAGACAAGATTATGGATTAACAACCTTGGAACGTCACTACTCCCCGATTCCAAGAAAAATCATCATTGAAACCTATTTAGGGTTAGCGACCAGTTTACCGATTGAATATAAAATCCATGTCTTTCATGGCCAAGCAAAATATTTGTATGTGGTCACCGGACGAGGCGCGGATATTCGCTACACCCATTTATTGATCAATTGGACACCCTTTCCAGGCGCACAATTCAACGGATGGAAATCTGCCGATTATCCAGTGGTAGAACCAGACAAGTTTAAAACCATGGTTCAACTCGCAGAAAAACTTGGTTCACCCTTCCCCTTTGTTCGTGTGGATTTATACTCCATCAAAGGAAAGATCTACTTTTCTGAATTGACCTTTACCCCGGCAAAGGGTACATTAAAACTATCAGACCCCCTCGTGGATGCCCAAATGGGAGAATGGTTAATCTTAGATGAACACGAAACACATTAAATGGCCTTTGACCTTATCCACCGTTTTGTTAACGGCATGTGGCGCAGATGTCGCCTCGGTTTATTCGCGAAGTTTATATCACACCACCATCTTCAATCAAAATCATTATGTCGATACGGTCTTAACGACTACCTTTGCATCGGATAACATTACCCAAACTACCTCAGCGATAACCTTTGAGTTGGACGACGTCAATCAGGTGGTTCCGACCAGCATTGATGATGCCAATGGAGACGCCTTTGCCTTAAACAATCAATTAAGTTTGGCGTTACCAAGTCTTAACTACGGCATTGAATCCAAACTATTTGATGGGATTTTATATTGCACCGACGCGCAACGTTTATCTAAATCTCGCTTACAACTGTTACCCACAGGCATGGGGTATCGTTTTTCTAAACCGATCCTGAGCTCAGAAAACAACACCTTAGGGTTGTTCATGAAAGCAGGCGCTGACACCGATGGCGGGGCCAGCCATATTACCTCGCTGATCGTCCATCTTTCTCTTTATCAAATTGATGGGGATGGTTATCAGAAAATCGATTTAAATATTCCTATTGATAATCTTGTCACGAGTTTTTATCCAGGGTTTTACCAAGTCAACCTACCTGAAGGATTCCTTGAGAACACGATTGGATTTGGGTTCCGTTATACGATTGTTAATCCAATACCTTCCAGCGATCTGCAAACACTGACGGGGATTTTTCTTTACGAAGTGTTGTTTCCTTCTTCGGTTTTTTAATGGTTAATATCTCTTTTGTCCGGGTTGATGTAGCTTTGTTTTTTGGTTTGGACTTATCCGTGGTTAAGAATCCAACCAAGGGATCGATCATGATCGTCCCCATGAGTAACACCATCACCATCCATAACGGTTCATCCAGCATTAATCTAGGATTCAATCTTAGGTCCTCTCGGATAAACGGATAGAGCTGGGTTTGAAAGGTTTGATACAGCATAAAGACGGTCACCAACCAGACAAGCGTCATTCGCATCGATTCATTGACGGTTTTATCTTTGCTAAATTGAATCAGTTGATTCGTGAAGAAAACCCCAATCAAGATCAAGCCAAGCAGGGCAAACACACCAGCCTGATGAATCGTGTCAAAGAAGAATGAAAAGGTGGTTGTTAAATATTGACCAGAAACGATGATCGGGGCAAAGCCTCCAAAAGGGTAAGTGAAAACCGATCGTAACACTTCTTGGTAGCCCTCAATCAGCGGGAAATCTAAGATGGTGTCCAGGGGACCGAATTGTTTCACCAAGGTGCCGATGCCAAACACATCATACGTATCGATGAAGAATAACGTCACCATGAAGGCAATAAACCCAAGCAATCCATACAACGTTGGTTTTAACCAACGTTGATACGATTGATAAAACTTAGGAAGTTTTGGCGAGAGATAAATCAATCCTGCTAGCAACAAAGAAATCAGTAATGGACTTAGGATGGGTAAAAAGATCACACCCATCAGACCAACCATGGTGGGCAATAACCACCAAACATGAAGACGCCAATCTTTGAACTTAAACGTTGTTAAGGAATGAATCTGTGATAACCACGGAGTCAACAAAAGGGTTAAATAAAAAGCCATGTAGTCAACGGTGACTTCTTTGAATGCCAACCCCACTAACCACTTCACTTCTTCACTGACAACATAGACTTCGCCATTGACGTAAATCACTTGGCCAGCAAAAACCAAACGATAAAAAGGAAGGTATCGGAATAAGGTGTAAAAAATATTGATAAGGACAAATAAAGATAATCCTAATAATAAGGTTTTGATGATCACCTCATAGGTAATCTGATATTTTTTGACCGCGATAAACCCTAAAAAATAAGTCGCAGAAAACCCAAGGGCTAACAACCCATTTCTTAACCACGACCCTGATTCAAGATAAAGCGGAGAGATACTCAGGAATAACGTAAAGATGGTTAAACTCGTCACCATCAATCCTAAATCGGTTCGTTGATAATCACTAAAAGACCGATAATCTTTGATGAAGAAAAATACCCCTAAAGCAAGGGCAATCAATAAATAGACGGATTGAATACCAAACAATTGAAACCCAACAATAAACAACGCTTGGACCATCAATAAGTGATACCACTTCTGTTGTTTGAATAAATTCAAGAAAGGATTACCAGTACGCGCCATGTTCCACCTTTTCTGCCCCTAATGGTTTCTCGCTAGGGCGTATCCACGCTTCATTGACATATTGGGCAACATGTTTTCTTTGTTCCCATCGTTTACCAAGAATCCCAAACATGGTTTGCGTCGCCCCACCGGTTTGTATTGCTTGTCTACCCATGGTTTTGACAAACCAAGCAAGGTGAGATCCATAAGCACCTGCGCCGATTAATGCAACATCAAAATCGTGTTTCATCACATCGACTTTCATCGCATCCAACGCATCAAACCAAGTAGAATATCGTTCATCGGTGGCATCGGCAATCGTTTGAACCGCTTTTACTGTGATCAGGGTAAATTCAGGTAAAGTCCCTTGAGGAAATAGATGCTTTCGGTTGGCGTATTGTTTTTGAATATCCTTCGCAAAGGGAGAGACCACCAACACCCGCTTGCCTTGTAATGCTTGAATCCAATCGCCACGTAAAGGTTCAAATGCTTCATAAGGAATCACATTGGCCCCATTAAAGTAACGTTGATACATATACGATTCCATATGAATGCCGGAAATTCCTAGGATATCTGTTTTCTTGGCTTCCTTCACAAAATGCTTCGCATAAAATGTGAGTTGTTTATCGATGGTCGGGAAAAAACCTGCATTTTGTTTCATGCTCATGACCACACTCGGTTTATAAGTGTTCTTAAGTCCTAATAAGATCTTCTCATGGTTATGGACGGCACCCATTTCCACGGCGCCAATGCGAACCGCGGCAAACGGTTCTTCTTTTAAGATCGCTGCTTTTAAAACATCATTGCCATGTTGAAGGGTTAAGTTTTTAAAATGAAGAAATTGAAGGGTTGATTTCTTGATTCTAAAAAGTTTCCATTTCAAAACATCCCATGAACTTTTTAAAAACTCACGTTGATAGGTTTGTCGATTTAAACCAAGGGGTAGTAACGATTGCATTGATTTCATTATACAAAGAAAAAACCGAGGTGGTTAACCTCGGTTCATGGATTTGATTTACTTCACTCTAACCTTTTTAAGAATGGCGCGTTTGACCAACCCGTGTTCATAGACAAATTTGGGACTACCTTTGAGCAAAGGACGAACATATCGTTTCATCAAGGTTCCATCGCCATGGACATCCACGACCCATTCTGGTGGTAATTTTTTTTCTACGTTTGCAATTTTGTTGAGTTTTTGTAATTTAAAGCTGACTTTGTATGGATCATCACTCTTACGGACAATCACCACCATCGAATCGGTTTTTCCTTTGACAGCTTTCTTGACTGCAAGGGAAGATACTTTGATCGCTTCTTTGGAATCAACCAAAGTGATGTATTGAGCTGCAGCACGTTGCATCAATGAGAATTCGATTGGCCGGGTGCTGAATCCAAAACGTTCTTTGACGATTTGGGCTAATTGATACGCAACTCCACCCATTTGCACGTGACCAAAGCCATCGACTTCTTTTCCTTGATGAGGCATTTGCGTGAGAATCCCTTCCGAGACCACAAACAAAGCTTTTTTCTTTTGGTCATAAACGTCTTTGACTTCTTGGAGGAAGGTTTCTAAGTTAAAGGTATCTTCAGGTAAATAAATGCGATCGGCTTTGACATCGCCTTCTAAGAGGGTGGCCACGGCAGTTAACCAACCAGCATTCCGACCCATGACTTCAACAATGGCAACTTTGCCTTTGTTATAGACCATGTTATCGATGGCAACATCTTGTAAGGTTTGGATGACAAATTTTGCTGCCGAAGGAAATCCTAAGCAATGATCCGTATTCGCTAAATCATTATCGATGGTCTTGGGAATCCCAATGACATTGCAGTCATAGCCAACTTCTTTCATTAATTTGGATAACTTGTGGCATGTATCCATGGAATCATTGCCACCGTTCACCAATAAGTACCCAATGTTGTATTTCTTTAATGTCGCTAAGATTTTTTGATAATCCGGGTGATTGACATCCCCACTTAATTTATAACGGGCGGTTCCAAGGATGGCCCCTGGGGTTTGTTGGAGTAATGAAACCGTTTCTTCTGATTCGGCCCTTAAGTCAATTAAGTTGTCATTGAGCACACCTTCAATGCCATATAAAGAGGCATAAATGCCACCGATTTCAGGATGGAGCTTCGCTTCTTTAATCACCCCATATAATGAGGTATTAATCACGGACGTGGGACCACCGGATTGAAAGTAAAGTAGATTTTTCATGATTTTTTTCCTTTGACGTGATTATTATACGAAATTTTAATAGAAAATTCTTACGAATCATCATTTCATCCTTTATAATCAAGACGTATGAAATCTAAGAAAATTAAAATCAGAGTGTTTTCCAAAGCAACCACAGTCCCTGGTCAAGGTGTAGGGGCAGCTTATATTGAGCAACTCAACCTTATTCAACAATCGAAGCGTCTTGTGGTGTTGCAACCCAACGAACCTCGCCCTGACCTTGTTCATATTCACACGATTAATTTTCGCTATTGGTTAGCGATGCTCTTCATCAAAATTCCCCGGGTGGTCTATGTCCATTTTCTTCCAAGCACTTTATCTAGTTCCATCAAATTACCAAGACTCTTTTTTGGCATCCTCAAGTGGTATGTCAAAGTCTTTTACAAAACCGCGAGTCATTTGGTCGTGGTCAATCCTATTTTTATTGATCCACTGATGAAGATGGGAATCAAAAAAGAACGAATTGTCTTCATTCCTAACTATGTGGATGAATCGAAGTTTGCGACCAAGGTATCCAATACATCCATTCGAAAACAATGGCAATTCAAGAGGTTTACCGTCTTGGGTGTTGGTCAGGTCCAACATCGCAAAGGGGTTTTGGATTTCATTGAAGTGGCAAAAAAATTACCAGCAGTTGACTTTGTTTGGGCGGGTGGTTTTTCCTTTAAAGGGATAACCGCAGGTTATGAAGAACTTAAAAAAGTGATGGATAATCCTCCAAGCAATGTACGTTTTCTAGGGATTGTCCCTCGAGAAAAAATGAATGAACTCTATCATGGTTGTGATCTATTCTTTCTTCCTTCCTTTGATGAACTCATGCCCATGAGTGTCCTGGAAGCTGCGGTTTGTGATAAACCTATTCTGCTTAGAGACCTTGAACTTTATCAACCTGTGTTCTTTAAGCATTATTTAAGTGCCCATGATGTCGATGGATTTGTTAAAATGATTAAGCAGTTGTCTGAAAACAAGGAGATGTATCAACAATCCCTTGACCACCCACGTTGGTTAAAAAATTATTACCGTAAGGAAGCAATTTTAAAACAATGGGAAGATTTTTATCAGGAGGTCGTCAATCAATATGGCAAAACTCATTAGTATCGGCGAAGCATTAATCGATCAAGTCAAACAAGGGGTTAAACTCATTGGTCGATTTACTGGCGGCGCTCCCACCAACGTCGCGGCGATGGTGGCAAAGCTTGGACAATCCAGCGTCTTATTAACCAAAATTGGTGATGATGACGAAGGCAAAATGATTATAGAAACTTTAAGGACATTAGGCGTGGATACCAATCATGTGAAAGTCACGGATGCTCATGACACCACGATTGCCAAAGTTCAAGTCGATAAAAAAGGTCAACGAACCTTTACCTTTGATCGCCGTAACGCTGCTGATTTATTTTTAACCAAAGAAGACATTGATCCTACCCTCTTTGAAGAAGGAGATATCCTTCACTTTGGTAGTGTGAACCTTGTGCCTTCCTTAACGAGAAAAGCTCATGAATTCGCGATTGATACAGCCAAAAGGAATGGGGTCATCTTATCTTTTGATCCTAACTTACGATTTAATTTATGGCCTAACCCTCTCGCGTTAAGGGAAGCGGTGAAAGAATTCATGATCGGTGTGGATATCTTTAAAGTCACGGAAGAAGAATTAAACTTTATCTTCCCAGACATGAGCATTGAAGCCGCGATTGAAAAAGTCTTCCAAGCAAAAATCACTTGGTTAATCCTATCCAAAGGTGACCAAGGATTGGTTGCCTACCAAGCCAAACAAAAACCAATCATCGTTAAAGGCAACAAAGTCAAAGTGGTCGACACCACCGGAGCAGGCGATGCCTTAATCGGTGCGTTATTAACAAAGATTCTTGTTGCTGGTATCAGCAAAGCAAAACTCGCCTCCAGTGGCTTGAAAATGAAAGAGTTCTTAACCTACGCCAATGACGTCGCGGCACTATCCACGACCAAATCAGGCGCGATTGAATCCTTTCCTAGCCAAGATGACTTAAAAAAAGCTAAAATAAAGTAAGAGGAACACTCTATGAAAAACAACGTCGGCAATCTTGATAAGGTTATTCGCATCTCCGCAGGATTAGTATCCGTCGTCCTTGGTATGGTCGTTCATTGGGGATTTTATATCCTTGCCGCGGCCTTGATCATCACGTCGTTCACCGGATTCTGTGGCATTTATGCCTTGTTCGGTTTGAGCACGTGTCCACGAAAAGTAGTTTCAAAATAATTACCAAGATCCAATTAAAAAAACCAGGCATGTACCTGGTTTTTTTGTTAATCAAAATCCGTAATTAAGAAATTGGTGAATTGCCAAACATCATCTTTATCAATACGGGGGCGATTGTATCCGGCAAATTCATTGTAGTAATTTTTTAAAGGACTCCAATCAAAAGGTTGAGAAATATACGTTCCTAAATAAGGTTTGGCGACTTGAAGGATGAATTCATGCGGGAGATGTTCAGGATTCATGTACCCTTCATTGGGGTTGGCAATCATCCATAACATCGCGGCAACCACACTGATGGCCACTTGAACCGTGGTGGCGTTTTGATGAGGAACCAAGGCTCGTGCTTCATGGATGGATAAGATAGAACCGATCCACCATGATTGATAAGGGTGACCCATGATTAAGGCACCTAATATATCTTCACCATGGATGATGTCATCGTTCATGATTCGATTTTTCTTTTGGAGTTGATAGTTGTTGCCACGTAATTCATTCAAGGACGCAATCGCGGCATCACTTGGACAATAGGCGTAATGAACGGTAGGGCGATACACTGCCTTTTTATTTTCTTCTACGGTCAGATATTTGGATAAGGTAAAGGCTTCCCCATGACGAACAACCATCCCTCGAATTTCATAATGTGGGACAAACGTGGATACCCACGTGTTCATCCCCATGCGTGCTAAACAAATTTGGTTTTTCGGTCCTTCAAGATGTTGAATGGCCAAATCAGGTAATGTTTTTTCATGCGTTCCCCAACCCATTTCTGCGGTGGTGGTGCCTTCTTCACGAAATCCTTCTACCGACCAGGTGTTGACAAACTCATTGACTTGTTTAGGTTGATTAGAAATTTGTGTGTCACGTTCAGACACGTGAATGACTTTAACCCCAATGCGTTGGGCAAGATGTGCAAATTGTTTTTGTTCAATTAATGATTCAAGCATGACTTTATCTTCATTGATGACCAATTTATCTTTGATCATTTTTTTGGCAATATCAAGCAAACCTTGTTTGACAAACGAAGAGATTAATCCTGGATTCGCCCCATGTTCAGTGATCATGGTAGGACCTTTTCTTTTCCAAGAAGCCATCATTTTTTCTAACCGCATATGACGATAGTAAAGTGTTTTTTCTCGGGGATGTTTGAGATGACTTTCTGTATATGGATCCCAAAGTTCAATCGAGGTATTGATGTAATTGACGTCATGGTCATGACACCATTGAACCAAGTCTTCCGCGCCAATATTCCAAGCAAGATCAATGAGAATATCGCCAGCTTGCAAATACTTTTCAAGTTGACTCGCCATCAATTCTTGACTTAATTTTTCGCGAACATACTGAACCCCACGATCAATCCAAGGTTGAAGTTGTGTTTGTTTATCTTCAAAATCCATCACGGTGACATGGTCATAGGGAATATTGATGTGCCTAAAAAGAATTGGTAAGGTGCATTGGCCAACACTACCAAATCCGACAACTAAAATTTTATTTTTAAATTTTTTTTCCATCGCTTTTATTGTAAGCGATTCAAGAAAAAAATATACAAAAAATGATTTACTTTTTGAAGCTAAATTCAGTCTTCGTTAGTCTCGCAGATTCATCAAAGAATTTTTTAGATAATGACACATCGTGACTGAGAGGAATTGATTTGACAAGTTTGGCTTTTTTACCACCAAATTCAAACCATCCACTTGGACCAAAATATTCTCCACCCTGACACGTTGGATTGATGGCGGCTTCAATCAAAGGAATCGCCCCACGCTTGGCAGATTGTAAAGGCATGATCGATTTAAAGACATTAAACATTGGTTGTGTCTTTGCATTCTTAAATAATAAATTGGTTTTTGAAACCCCTGGATGGGCGGCAACCACCGTCACTGGAAGTTTATTGGTTTTTAAACGCCGATCAAGTTCATACGTGAATAAAAGATTGGCTAGTTTAGAACGGCTATACGCTCCCCAAGGAGAATAGGATTTTGGTTGCTGATAATTCAAGTTCTTAAAATCGATATCGCCTCGACGGTGAGCGATGCTAGAAATATTGACAATCCGGCCTTTGCTCTTGATTAACATGGCTAATAATTTTGAGGTTAAAGCAAAGTGGCCAAAATGATTCGTGGCCATTTGTGATTCAAATCCATCTTGAGTAACTAGGTAATCCCCAAACATGATCCCGGCATTGTTGATAAGAATATCTAATTGTTTATATGAAGTTTGAAACAATTGAACAAATTGATCCACGGATGCCAGTGACATTAAATCCAGTGGCATAAACTCCACCTGACCAGATAAATTTAATTTCTTTAACGATTGAATGGCTTCTTCTGCTCTTGGTTTTGAGCGAGAGGCCATGATGACCTTTGCGCCTAATGACAGAAAATATTCAATCCCGTAATACCCGATTCCTGAATTGCCACCGGTGACAATAATGACCTTATTTTTAAGTTCCATGCTTTTCTCCTAGCACCTTATGATATACCAAACGTTCCCCTGCTTGAGGTAACCACGCTTTTCCCACTGCTATATATTGTTGCCGATTCAATAGGCCACACATCGGTTGATTCAATGCATGCGTGTCGATTCGGATGTTGCGGATGTGATGACGTTGAGCTTGCTGTTCTAAGTAATCTAATAACTTCTTACTTAAATGGCGACCTTGAAACGAAGGGGCAATAAACAAACGATGAATGACCATATAAGGATCTTGATTTAACCACTGACCTGTCAGCAATTGATCATAGCCAGGCTCATGCGTCATCAGGGCAGCGCCACCACATGGTTGGTTATCTTCAAACAATAGATAATAGCGTTGTTGAATAATATCTTCTTCAATCGTAGCAAGCGATGGTTCCTTGCCTTGCCATTGGCCAGATCCGTGGGCTGCCATTTGCCGGCGGCAACCCTCAATTTGTCGAAGAATCCAATCTCGTTGAGACAGGGTGGCTAACCTTAGCAAATATTTTGACATTGGCATAGTGCTATTATAAAATATCTTGACGAAATGAACTAATCATTCGTGGCGCGCTAAGTACATTGCTGTTATGGCGTGAGCCAAGACAGAACATCCATTATCCCCCATGATGGATGTTTTTTATTTGACTTATCGAACGAGAAAACCTAAGGTTGAGATATGAAACATGTCCTAGGGTCTTATCAGAAACTTAAAATCGATAAGAAGTGGCGAGTGATTTTACTCGACCATCCTTATTTAATCGCCATCATTGGTCAACACGTTTACGCCATTCCTGATACGTGTCCTCATCAAGATGCTTCATTATTTCAAGGAAAAATCAACGGAGAAATAGTCACCTGCCCACTTCATCAAGCCAAATTCAATTTAGTGACCGGTGAGATTGATGAGGTCAGTAAGATGCTTTACTTTGATTTTGGTCCAGAAAAAATCACGACCCATAAGGTCGTGATTGATGGCGATCAATTGATGTTAGACTTATAAACTTATTTAATTTTTAATTGCGACTTGATCATCAAGATTTCTTGCGCAATCAAGTTTTGAACTTCGGAACGACTCACGAATAAACCTTGATTTTTTGCAACTTCTTCGGCAACAATGCGGCGAACCAATTGGACATCCATGTTGTTCGCATATGGATTGACTTGGCTAGGTTGGTTTAATCCTTGGTTTGGATATATTTGTTGAGTGTTTCTCATTAAATTTAATTCTTCTTGCATGACAACTTTGACTAATTCCGATAAGGTATCGCTGCTTGAAGCAGCATTTGGGGTCACCGTGGCTGGTTGAAGGGTAGGTTGAACGGTTGGGGTTAAGGCAATCTTTGGAGCCGCTTGAACCTTTTGAACCTTCACGCGACGCTTTGCTGTTAAACCCAATAAAAAAGTAAGGAATAAGACAAGGTAAATTAAGCCTAATGCGCCACCTAAAAATAAGGTGTCAATTAAATCGCTACTGAACCCATCGACAAGAACCCAGATAAAGCGTTCTCTAGGAAGATTTGGATTGATGATAATTAAACTCACACCAAGAGCGAATAAACCTGTGGAAGCAACCAAGGCAAAAATCCCTGAAAAAGGACGACGTACGATGAACCCGCGAATCAACGCAATTAAACCAAGGAAGACCCCAAACGCGGTGCCTCCAAGAATCAATAGATTGGTGGTTCCGGTGAAATCAAACGAGGTTAAAAATGCTCTAGCATAATCTATAAACATCGTTGGTAGAAGGATGAGTGGCTCAACTAATGCATCAAAAGTGAAGTCATTCAAGAACCCAAAGGTACCACCCAAAATGGCAAGCAGTAGGATGGAAGCAATCAGCAAGACCTTTAAGAAATTTCTTTTCATTGATGTTTCCTCAATAATCAACTTCATCTTAACATATTTTATTTTAAATCATTGCCTTTTCTTATCATTCAGAACTTGTTTCTTTGACCTGAGTTCGCTTGTTGGTCATCCGAACAAGAATATATTTCGCGTGGAATATTCGTTTCAGTAGTTTGACCCGGTATTGAACTTCTCTACGATCAAAAATTAATTTTTCTACCCCAGTCCAAATAAAGATCCAACTAAAGATTTCCGCACTGCCAGCAGAGATGGCATTGGCAAAAAGAGTTTCTGCAAATAGTCCACCAAAGATAAGCACAAAACTTCCAATACTGAACAGAAGGCTACCAATAAGGGTTAAACGCCGAATATCTTTTTTAAGGTAATAAATCACAGGAATTAGTTCGTCTTGAATCTGATCGATGATGATGGGTAGGTGAACCTCAAAATTACCCGCTTGAACTTCCACGGTGACTTTCCGTATTAACGGGGTGTATCTGGTTTCTTCTTCTAAATCCCGTAGCGTATCTTGAACGACTTTACCCTCAAACTTATCACTGACAATCTTAAAAGACGCCATGTCTTCATCAATCTCCCGACCGTATTGAGTTAAGCGGGCATCCAAATCTCCCTTTAAGGCAATCAACTCAAGGGTTTTTCTCAATTCATCTTTTTCCATTATGCAAGTCCTCCTTCTTTGGTAGGTTGTAATAATGCTTGCCATAACCAATAGGTGGTTAAAATCAGGGTTAGGGCGAATCCAAGTGCCACATCTTCATGGCGAATAGGTTCCATGCTAAAAATAAATGGTGAATAGGCAAGCAAGGAAATCGCTTGGGTGGCCAAGACTAAATAGAACTTAGATTTGAATTGAAAGACAATGACCAAGATCAAGACATCGGCTGCAAACAAATATCGCTCATGCATCGCTGGTAAGAAAAAGTTGGCCATCAATAAACTCCAGTAGGCGAGTAGAAGTAAAGGTTTCATGGTTAAGGTCACTTTGGTCAATAACATCATCAAGAATTGAATCGCCATCAAGACGATAAACAACCCGATCGCCATTTGATGAAGGTCTTCATACCGCTGATTGGGAAACCATTGGTATAAGTTAGGCATGTTGAGGGTTAAGAGTTTATAGGTTTGGGTTTGTAAAAAATAGATTTCCGTAATCTCAACCACACTTCGTCCGGCAAGGATTGCCGGTAAAGCCAACACGTAATACACAATGGGGATGATCAACACGTAATAGATTTTATGCCGGTAATGGAACCAAAAATATATGATAAACACTGGCAAAAAGAAAATGGCTTGGAGCTTAAAGCTAAACGCAACCCCATACCAGATGGAGGCTGCCAATGGTTTTTGTTTTTGTAGATAATAAATCGCGATCAAACTCAATCCTGAATAACTTGCGTCAATTTGTCCCCATAACGATCCGTTGATGATCACGGTGGGCAAGAACAAGGCAATGATGGCAATCGAAGCAGGAAATAGTGGATGGATTTTTGTTAACCAAAGCTTTGCATTCAAATACACCCCAACCATCAAGACAAGATCAAAACCAATGGAAATGATTTTAATGCCGAGTAAATAAGGCTCAGTGGAATTGGCTTGTGGGAAATATGAAATGAATGTTAATAAATAGATATAAGGCGGGGTATAGTCACCAATGGCACGACCTAAACTCGCCCATCCTCCTTGATCAACGATTTGTTGTAACCAAGGTTTGAGAAAATTTGAATAATCTCCAGATACCCATTCAACCAACGTTAAGCGAATGGAGATGGCCAACCCGGCCATGAAAAAAAGAATGACCGATTCTAGTAAGAATGGTTTGAGTTTCATCCACAAAGGGGTTAACCAGCGAATCATCTTATGGTTATTATAAGCGATAGACCCTAGGAACCGCATCGAGAAAATCTTTATGATATGCTAATGGCTATGCAACAAACAAATCTCACAGAAGGCTCAATCAAAAAAGCCTTACGGCAGATAGCCATTCCTGCCTCCATTGGTTTTCTTTTTAATACTCTTTTTAATGTCGTAGACACCTACTTTGCTGGTCAACTTTCCGTTGCCGCCTTAGCGGGTTTAACGATTTCTTTCCCTATCTTTTTAATCACGATTGCCTTGGCCAGTGGGATTGGCACAGGATCAACCGCCCTTGCTGCCATCGCCTTGGGTAAGAAAAATTATCAAGAATATCATCAAATCGCAAAAAACGCTTTGCTATTGTCACTCTTGGTGGCAGTGGTGCTTCTGATCATTTCCCCATTTGCCATTCCATGGTTATTACAAGTATCCGGTGGAACAGGTGAAGCCTTCGATGCAGGTTTGGCTTACATGAATGTGGTCATTGTTGGGGCCGTCTTTCAAATTCTTAACTTTACCTTCAACGGATTATTATCTGCCCAAGGCAATACCAAACCATTTCGTAATTTTTTGATTATTGGATTCTTCCTTAATTTAATTCTTGACCCCATGTTTATCTTTGGTTGGTTTGGTTTACCAGAGTTAGGAACCGCTGGAGTTGCTCTTGCCACGGTGCTCGTTCAAGTGGTTGGGACCTTTTATTTAGGTTTTGCCTTTTTTAGATCGAGTCAATATGTGAAAGATATGTTTAAAAAAGCAAAGATTTCCTTGATTTCATTGAGCCAATTATTGAAGCAAGGCGTTCCGGTTTCATTAAACAATGCCACGATTTCCATCGGTATCTTTATCATTCAATATTACATCTATCAATTTGGATCCACAGAAACGATTGCAGGATATGGGGTTGCGGTACGGATTGAACAAATTGCCTTACTACCCTCGATTGGTTTAAACATTGCCACCGTCGCCTTGGTCGGTCAAAACTTTGGGGCACAACAATGGGAGAGAATTTTACAATCGATCAAACAGGCCGTGAAGTATGGATTGATTTTACTCACCGTTGGATTGGTTATTATTTATCCTTTTGCGCCACAACTCGTTGGACTATTCAACGCTGATCCTGTGGTGATTCAAGAAGGGGCCAATTACTTACGCATTGAAGGATTAGCCATTTATACTTACTCCATGATTGGGATTGCGAGTAGTGTCATGCAAGCAATCAAGAAACCTTACTATGCTTTAATCATTGGTCTCCTTCGTCAACTAACCCCGATCTTTGTTTTCTTTTTATTAGGAGAAGTGTTTCAATTAGGGATCAGCGGCGTCTGGTGGGGCATCGTTATGGTCAATTACATCGCTGTTTTATTAGCGTGGTATGTTGTGTATCGGTTGTTCAATCGTTTGTCACCAATTAAAATGAGGATATTAAAAACTTTATGAAACATTATGTGACCCATGCCTTATTAGGCAATGCTGCAACGTTAGGAATTCACTGGATTTATAATGCCGAATTTTTAGCAAATCTCGCCAAAAAACATTCCATTTTATTTCTAAAGCAAGATCCTCAAGTCTATGCTGCTGCCAAACCTTCGTATTACGCTTATCCTCATACCAACGTTGGGGATGTGACTAGCCAAGGCATGTTTTTATTTTGGTTAACCAAAGCATTAAAAACCAACCCTAACTTAACTCAACTAGAATATAAAGATTTAATTCTAAATCAAATCAAACCAGGTGGCGACTATCAAGGGTACATCGAAACCTATGGTCATAAACTTATCATTAATTCATTGAATGAAAAAATGGGTTTAAAGTTACCAGTTGTGCCAATGGATGATGATCATTTGATTGGATTCATTCCTTATATGGCTAGCAAACAACTTGGTTTATCCACGAATAAAGCATGGGAACTTGCCCAATTGTTTACAAGCAAGGACGAATACCCAGCGTGTTATCAAATGTTTGACGCAATCATCGATCGATTACCAAAACAATCCATGAAACAAGCGATTGAAGCATCGATTGCCCTTGCCCCAAAACGTTACGCGATTCAAATGAAAAAAGCCATCGAACTTAAAGATACCAAAGCGTTTGTTAAAGATTATGCTGGGACGGCATGTGCCATCAATCAAAGTGTCCCCATCATTATTCATTTGCTGTATCACAGTCAAAACTTAGCGGATGCATGGCTTCGTAATGCCCTCATTAGTGGGGCGATTGCTGAACGCGCGATGTTATTAACGATGCTCATGGGCATCATTGATCCACCTTCAAAAACCCTCATTCAACGATTGTCTAAAAATTTGTTGAGTATATGACTTGTTAATTGCCTTACAGTTAAGGCAAAATAGAACAATATAAATGCACAAAGGAGTCGGATATGAAAAAAACTTTTCTTTTAGTTTCCTCTATCGTCGCAATTGGTTTATTGGCAGGATGTGGTCCTGCAGCGGAGCCCATCCGAGTTGGCATGGACTTACGTTATCCACCTTTTGAAACCGTCACCACAGACAACGAACCAGAAGGAATCTCGGTTGATGTTGCTAACGCATTTGGCGAATTTTTAGGAAGGCCAACTGAAATCGTGAATACTGGTTTTGGTGGTTTAATTCCTGCCTTACAATCTGGAGAAATTGACATTGTCATCGCCAGCATGAGCATCACCGATGCTCGTAAAGCAGTGGTCGATTTCACGGATCCTTATTTCTTCTTTAAGATTATTACCTTAGTCAACCAAGAGTTTGCCACTGCCAATGGTTTAGATGAAGACTCAACCACAGAAGAATTATTAGCTTTACCAAACGCCAAGTTTGCAGGGATAGCTTCCCAAGTATCTGCGACGATTCCTACAAGTTATGGAAAAACAGTAACTGAATATATTGACTTAGCTACTGCCATTGAAGCCGTTGCAGAAAAAGATGCAGATATTTTACTCATGTCAGCGTCACCGGTAGTCAATGCCTACAAAGCAAACCCTGAGGAAACAATTGTTGTCTGGGATCCATGGGTTTCTTCTCCTATCGGCATGGCGGTGAATAAAGGCAACACGGAATTACTCTCATCTGCCAATGATTTCATCGACACCTTTAATGATGAAGATGGATTATATGATCAATTAAGAGCCAATTGGGACACGATTGTACTCGCTCAGCTTGAACGCTATGGCATGGACTTCTATATTAACGAAGCCTAGAAGCCAATGAAAAAAGTCATTAACTACGCGTTAGCAATTAGCTTGTTTATTGCCTTAATCGTCTATGTCATCTTTGTTCGGGATGCTAATTTCACGTTAGCACCTTTGTATGAAGATTATGGCGGACTCATTTTCCAAGGAATATTAAACACCTTATATGTATCCTTCATCGCTTTAATTGGCAGTTTAATCCTAGGATTTATCATGTACCTCATGGCAATTTCTAAATCCTATTTCTTTCGCGCGCTGGTGGATGTTTTTACGGAAATCATTTATGGCACGCCACTTTTGGTCATGATTATTTTGATGGCGTTTTTAATCGGTCCTGCGTTTGGCAATTTTAACCGGGCCTTTCTTGGCACAGTGGGATTAATCTTGTACATTTCTCCTTACATGAAAAATGTCTTCCAATCTTCTTTTTCTTCGATTCCTAAAGAACAATACATGGCGATGGACTTGTTTGGCTTTACCGGGTGGCAACGTTACCAATACATCATCATTCCGCAAGTGATCAAAGTGTTAATGCCACCTTTGATGAACAACTTCTCTTTGATTGTCAAAGGGAGCGCATTGTTGAATGTTCTTGCCTTTGGAGAACTTTATTACGCCATCAACATTGCCCAATCAAGAACGTTTTTATTTGTCGAAGGTTATGTCTTGTTATGGGGAATATACTTGCTGATCACAATTCCTTTATCCCAACTCACCAAATGGATTGAAAAAAGGTTACAAGCATGAAAATCGATATTTCCAATATTAGCCATCGTTATGATGTCGAAGTATTAAAATCATTAACCTTCCGATTAGAAGGTTATCATTCCATTGCAATTATTGGCGCATCAGGTTCTGGTAAATCCACCTTGCTTCGCTTGCTCTCTGGTTTAGAAAAACCTAGCCAAGGAAACATTTTAATTAATGACACGAATGTCAAAGAAGAAAGTTATCGAAAGCTCATCGGATTTGTCTTTCAAAATCATAATCTTTTCCCGCACTTAACCCTTGAACGTAATATCTCGCTCATCTTAGAAAAAACTCGTGGTTATCAACAAGCGAAAGCCATTGAGATTGCCAGAGACTTTTTAACCAGGGTACGATTAAGTGATCAAATGCACAAGCTTCCGAAAAACGTCTCAGGTGGTCAAGCCCAACGTGCGTCCATTGCCCGTGCCTTCTCCTTAGATCCAGAAATTGTCTTCCTAGATGAACCAACGGCAAGCTTAGATCCGGTCTTAACTCACGAAGTTTTACAAGCGGTCAACGAGTTCAAAGCTTCGGGGAAGAACTTTATTTTTGTCACCCACGTCTTAAGTTTTGTTCGTGATTTTGCCGACTACGTTCTTTTCATGGATCAAGGTCAAATCATTGAACATGGTCCCGTTACCTTATTAGAAAAACCCAATACAGACGCATTTAAGAATTACATGTCTTATATTCGTTAGTGATTCACTTGACACCGCCTTCATAATCGTTTAAATTATCCTTAGCACTTATACAATAAGAGTGCTAATGGAGGAATGGCGATGTTAAAACCATTAGAGCTGTATGTTGTCTTAGCCTTGGAAAAAGAAGAAAAGAAAACGGCGTCAGGGATTATTTTAAGCACCGATGAAAAAGATAAGCCCGCGTTTGGTAAGGTCCTTGCGGTTGGCCCTAAAGTCGAAGGACTCAAGGTCGGCGATCAAGTGGTTTACCAAACTTATTCAGGAACGACTGTCAAATTAGAAGGAAAAGATTACTTGGTAATCAAAGCCGAAAACATTTTAGCGAAAGTTGAAAAATAAAAAGGAGTCATTATGGCAAAACAAATTTTATTTGGTCGTGATTTTAAAGCAAAAATTCTTAAAGGCGTGGATACTTTAGCCGATGTGGTCAAGGTGTCGTTAGGACCTAAAGGTCGTAACGTGGTTTTGGACAAAGGCTATGGTTCTCCTTCCATCGTTGACGATGGGGTGAGCATCGCCAAAGAAATCGAACTCAAAGACCCTTTTGAAAACATGGGTGCGAAGTTAGTGTACGAAGTCGCAAGTAACACCAACGAAATGGCAGGAGATGGCACCACCACTTCCACCGTTTTAGCCCAAGCAATGATTCATCAAGGATTCAAAGCTTTGGAAAAAGGCGCAAACCCAGTCTTGGTGAAACAAGGCATTGAAAAGGCCGGTAGAGAAGTCGCCGATCGTTTACTTAAAAAGTCTCGTCCATTAAAAACTAAAGCCGATATTGAAAACGTTGCCACCATTTCTGCTGGTAGTGCCGAGATTGGGAAGATTATCGCCGATGCAATGGAAAAAGTTTCTAAGAATGGCGTCATCAACGTCGATGAATCCAAAGGATTCGACACCGAACTTCAAGTTGTGGAAGGTTTACAATACGACAAAGGTTTCTTATCGCCTTACTTTGTCACGAATCGCGAAACCATGACGATTGAACTTGAAGATCCCCTTGTCTTGGTGACTGATCAAAAGATTGCCACCGTTCAAGATATCCTTCCTGTGTTAGAACAAGTCGTTAAAGCTGGTAAACCCTTACTGATCATCGCTGATGATGTTGAAAATGAAGTCACCAATACCTTGATTGTGAATAAATTACGGGGAACCTTTAATGTGGTCGTCACCAAAGCCCCAGGATTTGGTGATGCCCAAAAAGACCAACTCCAAGACATCGCGATTTTAACGCAAAGCAAATTTGTCACCAAAGATTTAGCGTTGAAATTATCAGAAGTTAGCATCGATGATTTAGGCACGATTGGTCGGGCCATCATCAAGAAAGATACCACCACCTTGGTTGGCGGTTCAAAAAAGAATCCAGACATCACCAATAGAATCAAAGAACTTGAAGTTCAAATCAAGAAATCAACGTCTGAATATGACAAGAAGAATCTTCAAGAGCGCTTGGCTAAATTAGCCGGTGGGATTGCCGTGATTAAAGTTGGGGCAACCACAGAAACCGAACTTAAAGAAAAGAAACTTCATATTGAAGATGCATTGAATGCCACCAAAGCTGCCGTCTTAGAAGGCATTGTTGCCGGCGGTGGGGCAACCTTAATGGAAATCTATAACGAACTCAAAGATACCTTCAAAGATGAAAACGTCGATGTTCAACGAGGCATTCAAGCGGTCCTAGACAGTTTATCCGCCCCGTTATTCTACATCGCAGAAAACGCAGGGTTCAATGGTGCTGACATTGTCGACAATCAAAAGAAACAAAAACCAGAATTTGGTTTTGATGCGAAACGTGGGGTTTGGGTTAACCTCATCAAAGAAGGCATCATCGATCCAACCAAAGTGACCCGGTCTGCCGTTCTTAATGCCACGAGCATCTCCGCGCTCTTGGTCACCTCAGAAGCCGGTGTGACTGAAATCAAAGAAGACAAACCTTCCGCGCCTGCCATGCCAAATCCAGGCGACATGTACTAGTTCGACTTAAAAGAATAAAACGCCAAAGACCGCCCCAATCATCAACAAGATGTACGGGCGGTTTTTTAATGTCGGTAATAATAAGCCAGTGACAATCATTAAGGACAAAGAGGCAATCGGTAAGTCGATGACTTCATCGATGACCGTCAATCCCATTCTCACGATGGCAATTAAAATCACACCAAAAATCATCACCCTTAATCCTGACATGACCGCTCGAATATAAGGTGAATGGTGATGTCGGCGGTAAATAGGATATAGCAGCCAAATCAACATCACTGAAGGAATAAGGAAACTGATGGTGGTGATGACGCCACCAAGCAAACCAAATCGATCAACGCCTAAATATGTTGCCAGGTTGATGGCAATCGGTCCCGGGGTGGATTCAGCAATCGTGATCATTTGATAATAAAATTCTTCTGTTAATAAGCCTGAGGTCACAAACACATCAAACAACAAACTAACTGCCACCAATCCACCGCCAAAAGTGAGACTACCAACCCATAAAAACTGAAGGATTAACCAAAGTAAATTCATCGTGATGTCCTTCTCGATACCCAAACGTAAACAACAATCACCAAGAGTGAGATTAACAAAATATAACCAGGGGTTAGGATTTGAAAATAAGCCAAACCAAAACTAATCAGTGAAAAAGGAACCATCCACCACTTCTGCCATGCTAGTTTTCCTAAACTAATGACTGCTTGAAAAAACAACACAAAAACGACGATAAGCATACCCCTTAATGCTGCAACCACTTGGGGATGCTCAAGCAGAGATTCAAAACCAATCGCAAGGATGGTGATGATCACCATCGGAGGGATGACCATGCCAAGCATGGCAATCACACTACCTATACGACCTTTAACACGGTAACCAATGAAGTTCGCACAATTGACGGCAATCGCTCCAGGAGCTAATTGAGATAGGGTCACCACTTCTTCCCATTCGGATTCTTTAATCCATTGATGCCGAACCGCCATGTTCTTAATAATCGGTAACATGGCGATGCCACCACCAAAAGTAATTAATCCTAATTTAAAGAATTCGAAGAATAAGGTCCTTAACGTCTTCATGAATCTTATTATAAACGTGTCAATTTCTTAAACCCATCAAAAAAGCAAAGTTGTTCACTTTGCTTTCTTTCGGATAAACTCAACTTAAGCGTTGAGAATGACTTTTGCTTCTTCGAATAGGACTTTAATCGCGTCAATGATGGTTTGGCGAGCGTCTAACGAAGCAATCAAATCAGTAAGGATAGTATTGAGTTGATCGAGGTTGCTGAGATTAATTAAATCCTTTAAGGATTGTAATGAGTTCATATTTTCTTCTTGTTGGGTTCGCAGTTGATTCATCGCATTGGCGATGGCTAAGCGTTTGATGGTTAAGGCTGCTTTTTGTTCAACGCTAAGAGTTTGGTTGTTGGCTTTTAAGGTTGAAACAATTTCACGAATCTCTTTCATGGTTTCTCTGGTTTCGGCACGAGAACCAATCATGGAAGCTTGCAGAGAGGAAAGGGTTGCAAGTTGAGTTTCAAATAAAGCAAGGGCAGTTAACACATCTTCCGTAAGTGGTGATAAATCGGCAGGAATGTTGGTGATGAACAATCCACGAATCAATTGTAAGGAAGGTAAGATCGTGACTAATTCTTCTTGAAACGCTTCGGTGAGTGGCATGAGTTCAGTTAAGATGGTTTGCACATCAACGACCAAGGTTTCATCCCACATCATGGGGCGATTGACTGAGCGGAACAATTGGCGAAGTTCAACCATGAGTTCGCGAATCTCAGATCGCAAGGATTGAAGCACTAACTTTGTTGCTTCTAAATTCGCTTGCGCTTCGACGACGGCAGCAGCGTCTACTTCAGGTAAGGTAATGTCATTGGTATCGATAACCGATGCCAAGGCCACAAGAATGCTTGCTTCCATTTTAATGAAGACTCGTTGTTGATTTTGTAAACGTTGGGTTTCTTTTAAGGTCGATAATAGTTCTCGAACTTCAACCCAATCATTTTGTAAATCAGAAGTTGACGCCACATCCATAAAGTGCGGATGCTGAAGTTTAAGTTGACCATCACCCATCATGAATTCATATTCAACTTCTTGATCAAATCCTTCGTCGATAGAAACTAAGGCATTGGCGGTTTGCGCATATAAGACCACTGGGGTATTGGTGGTTGCACAACTTGCGAGTAGGATCCCCATACTAGCAAAGACAACGCTGCTGGTTTTAAGATTCATATTGAATCCTCCTTTGAATACTCAAACTATAAACAAATGATTCAGCAAATTCACCCATTGAAGGACAAGTTGCAATATCCTCACGCTAACTTACTTGATGAGCTTTTTAATGATGTTTAATTTGCTTTGATCATAAGGAGGATACGCGATGGGAACATCAATTTTTGTCGATTTCTTAATGTAAGATTTTTGGTGTGAAAAAGTTATAAATGAATATTTGCCGTGATAGGAACCAAAACCTGCTTGTCCTACCCCACCAAATGGTAAATGGGTGGTGGCGACTTGCATCAAGGCATCATTGATTGCACCATTGCCAAATGATAAGGATTGCCACACGCGTTGTTGGGTTTGTTTGTTTTCTGAAAATAAATACAAGGCAAGAGGTTTTTCTTTGGTCTTCAGAACTTGAATGACGTCTTCAATCTTTTTAAACGAAAGAATCGGTAAGATGGGTCCAAAGATTTCTTCTTGCATGACTTTATCTTGCCATTGAACATGATCCATCACCGTCGGTCCAAGGTATTTATCCTTGGCATTAGGCTTGGATTCAATGACGACTTTCTTCGGATCAATCAGTAATTGAAGGCGTTGATAATGTCGATCATTGACGATTCGCCCAAACGATTCTAGATTGGAATATCGATGGTTAATCACTGCACCTAACGCTTTGATAAAGTCTTCTTTGACGGATTCCTGAACATATACATAATCTGGAGCGATGCAAGTTTGTCCGGCATTGGTGAATTTAGCAAAGGCAATTCTTTCCGCGGCAACGCGAAGATTCGCCGTTTCATCAATGATGGTAGGACTCTTGCCGCCGAGTTCAAGGGTAACTGGGGTTAAATGCTTACTAGCAGCTTCATAGACAATTTGTCCCACGCGCGTGGACCCTGTGAAAAAAATATGATCGAATCTTAAGGTCAATAATTCCGTGGTTACCTTGGCATCGCCTTTGACGACGTATAGATACTTTGGATCGAAATGCTTGTTAATGATGGTTTCTAAAATTGCTTCCGTTCTTGGTGTGTATTCAGAAGGTTTGATGATCGCCGTGTTCCCAGCAGCAATCGCGCCAATCAGAGGTTCAATCACCAATTGAAATGGATAGTTAAATGGACCAATCAATAAAATATTCCCTTTAGGTTCTGGTTGGACGAATGCTTTGGCAAATGGGAGAAAAATTTCCCCACGGTGCCGAACGGGTTTCATCCAAGATTTTAATGCCTTAATCGCATGGCCTAAGGACCGTAAATTAAAACCAACTTCCGTGGTATAAGCTTCAAATGGACCTTTGTGTAAATCTGCATACAAGGCATCGAGGATGGCTTGTTGATGTTGTTGAATCAATTGTTTAAGTTTTTTTAATTGGGCAAGACGAAACGCATAGGGTTTGGTCGAATCACTTGCAAAGAATGCCCGTTGTTGTATAAGGATTTTTTCCATAAGTACCTCTTGGAAATTATAGCAAACTTATCCAAGTCATTCACAAATGTGATAATGTAAAATGATGAACATCTTTGATGAAAAGTATTGGTTAGAAACCATTGCCCGCCTCGTTAGACGCGACTATCGTCCTGAAGAAAAGAATCTCGATAACAATCAGAATGGCATCCTTGAAGCTGAGGGTGATTTATTACCTCATTTTGAATATAGTCGTGTTGATAAGATTACATTAGAAAAAGGATTTACCTTTAGCGAGCTTCTGTTTAAGTTTATTGACGATCGTCAGCTTAACGAAGTTGAACTATATCAACATGTTGGGGTTTCTAAATCCGTATTCTCAAAAATTCGTACGGATGATGATTATCAACCCGATAAAGATACCGTCTTTAAATTTGCGATTGGATTGCAATTAAATTTAGAAGAGGGGATTGAATTTTTAGCCTCAGCAGGATTTAATTTTAAAGTAAGTTCTCACCGCGACTTGGTGATTCGTCATTGTTTGAGTTTAAGAAAATATCGTTTGATGATGGTGGATACCTCACTTATTCAATTCAATGAAAAACCTTTATTCTCATCAAAATAATCAAACAAGCAAACCTTAAACCTTATAAAAATAAAAACTTTAAAATTAAAGGTAATCTTGTTCGCCATGCCGTTTCATTATGTTGACCACCTGGGATAATCTCAAAGCGAGTGATGGTTTTTGCTTTCTTTAAAAGAATGGCGTCATTGACAGCACGATTGGATTGCATATAAGCGGTGGCAATCTCTAACCCGGCTTCTTGATCACCCGTGTCTAAATAAAGCTTCTTGAGCATAAGCGGTTTTTGTTCAATCAATTGAATGATTTGTTTGGTGGAAGCATAAAACGCATTCGATAAGCCAGCGACATTACCAACCATTTCCGGGAAGAGTAAACCGGCTTGTAAGGAAATAACTCCACCCATGGAACTCCCTAACATGTAGGTATGTTCTGGGCCTTTTAAGGTTGAAAATCTCCTATCAATTTCTGGTTTTAAATCATAAAAAAGATACTGTAAATAATCCATCCCTTTGCCGTGAGCAATCCAGGTAGGGTTACTAGGAAAGCGTGAATCAAACACGTTGTATTCTGAGATGCGTTGATTTCCTTTGGTCGCACAGCTTAAGGCGACAACGATGCAATCTGGGATACCTTTGGCGCGAAAGGCTTGAGGAACATCCCAAATTTCACCAGCGTAGGAATCTTGTTGATAAAACAAATTATGACCATCGTGAAAATAAACAACCGGATATTGCTTTTTTGTATCGTAGCGATCAGGCAAACCAATGTATAGGTTTGCATCTCGCTTTAATGCATCGATGTAACGTGGTTCTTTTAAAATTTTCACCACTTCAATATTAACATAACCCAGCATGCCTAATGATCGATATCTAATGATAAACATGGATGAATATCACTGGGTTCAGACATCCACATTTATCATCAGGTTTCCCCATTCAATCACTTAGGCACGGGATCCCAGTACCATCAATATAAGGAATTAAAAAAACCATGTCATGATTTCGGTCGATACGTGGAAAAATTCCACAACATGTGGAATAAGGTTAAACTAGGATTTCGGTGCGAGCGTGGTCAGGGTACTCACAAATTAATCGATAGGTATCGTAAAATCTGGCATTTGAAACTAAAATCACTCTTGATAAAATGATCATGGACATCCCATTAATTAAATTAAACAAAACTAAGTTGAATGGAAAGATTCCAGATTCAAAAGCATTCAAGTAAATGATGAAAAACGCCACCATCACGTAATGGAAACTAACGATGAGACGGTGAAAAAGCATGTTGAAATTATAATGATTTTTGGTATAAGCAAGATGTTGTTTGGGAATCCCTAACAACAATGATTGAATGATGATGATGATATGGAATCCCATCATAAAAAAATAGATAATCACAACCAAGGCATTAAATATATAATCTAGGCTCTGAAGATTCATCATCCCAAAAATACCAACATAAAAGATTGTCGTGAGGATGCTTAGAAATATATATTGAACCAGATTAGACATTTTAAAAAACCTTCTTGCGCGGTCTGTTAGTGGCGACACATATTGCAACGAGGCATCGTGGGGAACAAAATACGCTTTGGTTCGTTGACGGTCCAAGGTAGTGTAGCGAATGATCGTACCAATCAATACCCCAATCCAAAAAAGAAGAAAAACCAAGGCTGCATTGATCCGATTCGCAAATGGAATCCACAACATCAAGGTATTGATGACCATGAAAATTAAGATCGCATAAAAGAAACGATCACTGAGCATAATTTTCTTGACCTTAACTTCTTGGTAAGCGCCTTTTAGAGGTTTTTCTGTTGGACTGCTGCTGGTGAAAAAGCTCATAGGAACTTGAAAATAATCAGCGATCTTTTGTAAATTCTCTAGACTGACTTCGCGAATACCTTGTTCCCAATTGCTGATCGTTCGATTGCTAAAAAATAAAGCTTTGGCTAATGCTTCTTGACTAATGTTTCGTTGACTTCGAAGTCCTTTAATTTTGTCGCCGATAGAATGGTTCATGTGTCCCCCAATGAACGTTGTAGAGAACCTAATAACGATGGAAAGAATCGCAGTAAAACATGGTAGTGAATCAGTGATTAGCCAGTTTTATCTTCATTTTTAAATTCAATACGTTAACATGTTTTCGTTTCTATTATATCTAAATCTTTCATTAAAAAATGGTGAATTTATAAAAAAAACATTAATATATAATAATGTGTGGACGTTTTGGATTACATCATGCCTGGCAAACAACCTCAAGTTTCTTATTTGATCAATTTAAGGTTGAATTCGATGAGACCAAATTATCGTTGCCCCTTTATAATATTGCCCCAACCCAACAAGTCTTGATTCTGATTCATGATGGTGCTCACTATCGAGTCGGCTTATCAACCTGGGGGTTTTCCTTAAGTTCAACCAATTCAAAACCGGTCATCAATGCCCGGAGTGAATCCGTCTTTGAAACCACCTTATTTCGTCAATCGATACGAACCAAGCGTTGTTTAATCCTCGCCTCTGGTTTTTACGAATGGCAACGAACAACCACCCCATCTCAACCAAGTTGGTTTTATGATCAAAGTAAACCTTTTTTAGTCTTTGCAGGTCTATATCAAACCATCCGAAATAAGAATGGTCAAAAAATCGTTCAAAGTGCCATGTTAACCACGAGTGCAAATGAGGTGATGAAACCCATTCATGATCGAATTCCCGTGATGCTCAATCCTGATCAGTACCAACATTGGGTTCACCCAAAAACACCGATTGATGAAATGAAGTTCCTTTTCAAACCTACAAATTTTAAAAGCTTATCCACCTATGAAGTCAGTACCTATGTGAATAAAGTCGCTAATCAAGATGCAACATGTTTACAACCAATAAAAAAATAGAGGTCATAGACCTCTATTTTTCATAAATCTTAGGTTAAAGAATTAACCAAGTAAGGTCACGACTAAACCCGCTAATGCGCCACCAACTAAGGAAGCAACAGCGAGTAATAAGACTGGGATCCAGGTTGGTTTACCTAATCCAAGGACAGTTGCGGTTAAGCGTGGTCCTAAGTCGCGGGCAACGTTAAGCACGGAGTAGGCGGTTCCACCAACGGCAAGGGCGGCTGCTAAAACGGCAGCACCGACTGCTAATGGGGTAATGCCACCAAGGTTTGAGGTTGCGTTGACGGTAACGACAACGAGTAATGCTAAGAAGAATGAACCTAAAACTGAGGTAATGACATTTTGAACGACATCTTTTGGATCTGGGTTACCAGTTAAAGGAGCAAGTGGGGTCGTCGATGCTTTAAATTGTGGGCGATAAATCACGAAAAGAATTAAACCGCCAACGAAACCACCTAGAATTTGACCTGCAATATAAGTTAAGGCTTCAACTGCATCAATTGCTTCCAAAACAAAGAAAGCCATCGTGACTGCTGGGTTGATGTGTGCGCCACTTCCACCCGCTAATGCGGCAAAAACACCGAAGGAAATACCTAAGAAGACGGCCAATGCTGCAATTCCTTCTTTAGCTTTTCCAGTAAGCACCATGCTGGCAAGAATACCACCATGAACGACCACGAACACGAGTAAACCTAAGAATTCTCCTAAAAAAATGTCTAACATGTTTAGACCTCCATTAAAAGGAGATTATATGTTGAATTTAAAAATAAAGCAATTTTAGTTAGTAGATACAAATGACTTTTGAATTTTAACTGAAGATATGCTACCTTATTTGATGTTATGATTATTTCTTTTAATATCTTGCTATCGATATTAATCCCACAAGTTTTAAACATTCAATCAAACCCTTTACCTATTAGCCTACCTGAAAATAATGTCGTTTTACGCTATGCAGAGGCAGATTTAGGTTCTGATAGTGTGAATTTAAGTGATTTTAATTTACAAGGACGATTTGGAAACACCCTCACCTCCTATCCTATCACTCAAAATAGCAATAAAGGCTTGGTGATGACTTACACCACAGGCCAAGCAGCTGGAATCTTCTTAAAAGAACAACTTGCAGCAGACACAGTTAGCCCTGGATTTTCAACCTACTATGTCATGAATGTGTATCGGGTCGGTTCTCGTCCCGCGGATGGTTATGTGTTTGTCATTGCCGCCAATTCAAATTCACTTGGTTCAAGTGGTGGTGGTCTTGGTTATTCAGGCATATTAAATTCTGTGGGTATTGAATTTGATTTTCATGACAACGGCGGAGAAAATATGGCCTCGAGTGATGTTTTTGCTAATGGATCGATTTCAAGCAGTCCTGGTACAGTCTTTGATTCAGATTATCTTACTCGTTGGGGTGATGTTAGTGATCGGGCATTAGTAAGATCTTTTCATACTTGGATTGAATACAATCACCGAGAAACCAAACTTGAACTCCGTGTGGTTCCTAGTAATAATGAAAATCCAAACAGTAATCGCCCAACTCGTCCAACTTCACCTCTATTAACAAGAACCACTAACCTTAGTCAATTAAGTAACTATTTTTATGGTGGATTTACTGCAGCAACCGGTGGATTAGCCCAAGAAATGTCGTTAAAGTCATGGTACTTCTCCAATGCTTATATCCCTGGCGGCATCAATCCAGATTCACAAGCGATTGTGGTCGATAGTGTTGCACCAACCAGTCCAACCTTATCAACAACCCTCATTAACGATGAATATCAACTCGAAGTTTCCGGCGGTGAAGACAATATCCAAGGTTCAGGGATTGCCGGTTATCAATACAAGGTGAATCAAGGTAATTGGTCAACTTATGCTTCTTCTATTCCAATGACAACGGTCGGTGAGTATTTTGCCCGGAGTGTTGATCGCGCAGGTAATTACTCATTACCAAGTTCAGTTCATCTTTTTGAAATTCGTTTTTGGATTGGTGATGAGATGGTTGCGGCAATCAAAAGATTAAATACTGATGAAGCTTATCTTATTGATGAGCAATTTGAAACTGAAAATTATCTTTATCAACAATGGTTTGCAAATCCTTCTTTGACCGGTGAACCTATTCTTTCTGTAGGTGATCGAACCACTTCTATCAATTTATATGGTTATCCAACACCGAAAACATATACAATCGCCTATTCACTTTCAGGTGGTCAATTAACAAACCAAGCCCCAACAACCTTTACGGTCGGACAAGAACTATCCTTAATTACACCAACAAAAGCCGGCTATGAATTCGCAGGTTGGTACCTTGATGGAAATTTATCGACCGCGTTCAACCAAAATAATTTGCCAATTCAAAACATCACCCTCCACGCAAAATGGACATTGATTGATTACACGATTACTTATCAATATCATGGCGGTGACGTTGCCAACAACCCACAAACGTATACAGTTGAATCAACAACCATTGATTTAATTCAACCAGTTCGAGCTGGCTTTATCTTTGCTGGTTGGTACAATAACGAATCTTATCAAGGCAATGCAATCACTCAAATCCAATCCGGTTCTATCAATGATGTCACCCTCCACACAAAATGGGTTGGCATCACAACTACGATTTATTTTGTTACTCACCAAACCATCAATCCCATCACCATTCAAAGTGGTGAAGCCATTGGTGTTTTACCAACACTAACCATGACCGAAGGTTTCATCTTTCAAGGATGGTCATTAACTCTTAACGATGCTAACAGCATCATTACCAGTGATTATGTGGTTGGTAATAGTTTGACCTTACAACTTTTTCCAATTTGGTCAACCACTTCACCAACGTCTCCCCTCAATTTATTAACCAGAGAGTCAATCGCAAACTCATTGCCAATGTTTGAAATCATTGTCTTTATTTCAACACTACTTATCGGTGCTATCTTCACCACCCTAGCGATTATCAAGAGGAATCACCATGGCAGTCTCTAGTCAAAGCAAAGCAAAACGCCTCATGACCAATCTTACCGGCGCATCTGCCTCGGTGGCGGTGGTCACGGCTGTGGCATCGATGACCGTGTCAGTACAAGGTCAATTTTTGAATGTTTCAGTTTTTGAAAACAAGGCTTTCTATCAAGTCGAAGTCGTAGAAACGATCACCATTGAAGGCAGTGGTAGTTTGTCAGACGATGCTGAAGTTCCAACCCAACAACCGATCAGAATGCACGTACAAAACCAATGGGATGATTTTGTCATCTCTTTACTTTACGGAGTCAATGAAGGGTTTATTGAGCCATTAAGAGAAAATCAAAGTTATACCCTTACCATTGAGATGGAAGCAAATTTAGGTTGGAGAACCTTAGATACCTTCACCTTTAACACAAGACCAAGAACCAATGGGGTCGTGAGCCAACTCCTTGAAACCACGACACCATTAAGCGACACCACCTCCTTTGAAGCGAGTATTCTAACCCAGGATGGACCCATTGTTGCCACCAACTGGTTTGCAGAACTCCATTACGGAAGCATTCGTCAACAACAACCTTTGCAGATTGGTAGCAATCAAATTCAATGGTTAGACCTACCTCATCAAAATGCCATCGCAAGCATTGATGTGTATGCCACAGTAGATGGCACAGAAAAAGTCATCACGAGTCGACAATTTGAAACCATTCCTTTTGTTGACGCTGACATCAATTTGTCGTTTCCAAACTTAACATCCTTAAAGGTAGAAACCACCGAAGATGCAACCTATGGTGGCGCAACGTATGCGATTGAACTCTCTGCGATTCAATCAAGCATTACTCCCACAGTTTATCCACTTTCTGCATCGCCATTACTGATTGAAAATTTAGTTCAAGGTGAGTTGTATTCGTTGAATTGGACAATGTCTTATTTAGATAATGACGGAATCAATCGTAAACTAAACCTTCTAGAAAAAACCATCGCTGCGATTCTCACCCCTATGTATGTATTAGGGATTTATCCGGGTGAGACATCCACAAGGTTTGATTTAACCATCGATCCTCGTTTGAATATTGATCAGATGCAACTCATCTTAACCAATCAAGGTCAATCAACCGTTTTAACTTTTGGACAAGTGACTTTGAATAACGATAGCTACTCGATGACTGCGTCGATGAATTCGCGGTTAATTTTAGGTACTACACTTGAATTGGTCTTGATTCAAGTGGCGCCATATGACTATCCGATTACCATACGTTCAATCGTCTATCAAGGAGGAGAAACGATATGAAAGACAACAAGCCATTGCCGAAAGACGGAATTAAGGAAACAGCCAAACTTGACCAAGTCAAGAAGGTGAAAGTCCCTTTAACCAAAGAACAAATAAAAGCCCGCCAAGCATTGATTCAAAAGATTGCAAAAATTTCTTTTCAATCGTTGGTGGTGGTTGCAGCATTGTTCTTAGCTATTTTTTCTAATTTACTTTTTGGAGATAGCGAATTTGGTGACATCATCAACCGGACCCTAGGGAAATTCTTTGACATCGGTTCTTTGATTTCAAACAATTATTTAAGGATTTTAGAAACCTTAACCATTCTCTTGTTCATTTGGATTTTGAATCGAATCTATGATGCTGTGGTAGCCATCTTTGTTCCAAAGAAAGCTCAAACTGGAACGACCATGTTGTTATTAAAGAGTTTAATACGTAATCTCTTAGCTTTCCTGGGAATTTTGTTTATCTTAACTGCATGGGGCGTTGATTCGGTTACGTTACTCGCCTCGGTTGGTTTAATCGGGTTGGTTGTTTCCTTTGGTGCCCAAAGCATTGTTGAAGATATTATTTCCGGATTATTCTTAATCATCGAAAAACAATTTTCGGTTGGTGACATCATCATCATTGACGACTTCCGTGGAAAAGTCATGGAAATTGGATTACGGACCACCAAGTTTTTAGATTTAGGAAATTCGGATTTAAAAATCGTCAATAACTCGCAAGTGAAAAACGTCATCAATGCGTCCATCAATCTTTCCACTGCAGTCACTGAAGTTGGCATCGCTTATGAAGTTGATTTAGAAAAACTTGAAGATTTAATTGCCAAAGATTTCATCCCAGAATTTAAAAAGAAATATGTGGCTATCCTAGAAGGTGATGTCACTTACTTAGGTGTTTCTGCCTTGGCAGATTCTTCTGTGAATTTAAAATTCGCTGCGAAAGTTAAAGAATCCGATCGACCAAAAACCATCCGGCTGTTGAACCGAGAATTTAAAATCTTCTGCGACCGTCATGGCATCGATATCCCATTCCCACAAGTTACCGTCAACTATAAAGTACCACCGAAAAAATAGTTCGATTGAGACGCATCAAACGCTTGGATGATTCCAAGCGTTTTTCATTTATAATGAAGCTATGAAAAAATATCTTCCCCCAATTTATCACAGCATTCCTGATTATGAAATTGTCATGGAGTTTAAAGATGAACCAACCAAACTTCATGGTTTTATAGCGATTCACAGTACCAAACGTGGCCCTGCTTTAGGCGGCACACGGTTGTGGCAATACCCCAATAAGGAAGCTGCATTGACCGATGTATTACGTCTGGCTAAAGGGATGACGTTTAAAGCTGCCGGTGCTGATTTATCACTAGGCGGAGGCAAAGCAGTCTTGATGGGTGACGCGAAAACTGTCAAATCACCTGCATATTTTGAGGCGTATGGTCATTACGTTGAACAATTAAAAGGTCGTTATATTACCGCAGAGGATGTCAACACCACCACCCAAGACATGGTCCATATTGCCAAACAAACCAACCACGTGGTTGGCCGTGAAGGCAAATCTGGTAATCCTTCTCCGTTTACTGCACTCGGTGTCTTTTATGGGATCCAAGCGTCGGTTGCCTTTGCCTTACCTAAGAAAAAATTTTCTTCCTTAAGCTTTGCCATCCAAGGGGTTGGTCAAACTGGTTCATACCTGATTGAACAATTGGTGCTTGCCGGTGTCACCGACATTACCGTCGCAGATATTAATCCGATCAATTTAGACAAGATTAAACAACGTCACCCTTTTCTTAAGGTTGTTGATCAACGTGATTTGTTTGCCTTGGATGTGGACGTGATTTGCCCATGCGCCCTTGGTGGGGTGATTCATGATGATTCCTTAGCCGTGATCAAAGCCAAGGTTGTCGCCGGTAGCGCGAACAACGTTTTATTGGATGATCTTCGTCATGGTCCGAAAGCAAAAGAGTTAGGGATCCTCGTTGCCCCTGACTTTATTATTAATGCCGGTGGCCTTATCAACGTCAATCATGAACATCATTCTGATTACGAAGAAGCAAAGGTTAAAGAAGAAATCAAACGCATCGGTCAACGCTTAACTCGCATTTATCAAATGGCAAAATCAAAAGATATTGATCCTTTTTTAGCGGCAACTCAATTTGCTAATCAACAATTAAAGTAATGCGTCGATTGCGTTTTTAATCAACGGGGTGATGGTGGCATACCCTGCCAACGATAAATGCAAACCTTCTTTTGAATATTGCATGTTGAGTTCTTTGTCTTCGTTGAGTAAATGAGGATACGCATTCACAAATCTTACCCCTTGAATCTTTTCAATGGCTTCGTTGATGGTCTTGATGTCTTGATTATTTCTAGGACCAACGATAAATTTATTGACGAGTTTATCCACACTAAGGTTGACTGGATAAAGCGACACAAGAATGATCTTGATGGAGGGTTGAGTGGTTTGAATGTTCCTGACAATGAGTTGAATATTGCTGATGGTGTTCTCTTTGCTTAATCCAGCCACTTGTAAATCATTGGTCCCAATTTGAAGAACCATCATCGTTGGTTTTAAATCAAAGATGGATAACTCAAGACGCTTAAGAACACCCTCGGTTGTATCCCCATCAATCCCGCGATTATAAAGATGAAGTCCTGGATAAAATTCATTCAACGGATACCGTTGGGTTAAGGAATCTCCCACGAAGACAATGCCACCAGGTTTTGCAAACCGATTATAAATTTTGAATTCATTGGTTCTGGCAAAATAAGTACTACTGGTCACTGCTTTAATCATACGTTTGTTTTTTCCTTCTTGAGCCATCGACCCAGATAATGTCACCACGAACAACCCTAGAACCAACATAGCCAATCCGATAAAGATAATACTGATCCCCATGAAATCACTATAAGGGTAAGCCCTTGGCAATGACAAGGGGTGTGATACCATATCCCTATGAAAGATACGCTTCGTCAAACGTTATTAACGCAACGATTAGCCTTATCCCCATCAATGGTTTCTTCTTATTCACAATCCCTGATGAAACAAATCATCGCCTTGCCTGCGTTTCAACAAGCCAAGGTGATTGGTTTATATTCACCCATTAAAAATGAGCCGGATTTAACACCTTTAATCACACGAGGTAAACTTGTCTTGTTACCCAAAGTCGTTGGTGATTCCCTGCTTTATGGTCAGTGGAAACAAGGCGATACCCTAATGAAAAGTCCACTTAATATTTTCGAGCCAAAGACCAATAAGGATGATAGTCAGATGCTAGATCTACTGATTATTCCTGGGGTTGCCTTTGACCGTCTAGGTAATCGCCTTGGTTTTGGTAAAGGGTATTTCGACCGTTATTTAGCCTCCAAAAGACCACCGTTGGTGATTGGGGTTTGCTATCCTTTCCAGATGCAACCAACACTTCAAGTGACCAAAGATGACATGAAAGTAGACCTGGTCTTGATTGCTTAATTTAAATCTGCTTGATCAATATAATTTTCGTAAGCGGTGATACGGTGTTCTGGTAACGCGACGGAAACATAGATGCCATCATCTTCATAATCGGCTTGCAACATGATGCCATCTTTACGAATTTGAGCAAGCATCTCTTGTTTGGCATAAGGGATTTTTAATTCCATCCGGTGATAGTCCTTGAGAATATAATCAGAAATGGCAATCATCAATTGCGGCATGCCGATGCCTCGAAGTGCAGAAATTTTCACGTGATTAGGAGGTAAATCTCCTTGTGGTTTACGGATGATGTCAATTTTATTGAGCACATAAAGAACAGGAATATTTTCCACCCCAATGGATTGTAGGACGTCATCGGCAATGCTCATTAATGACATAAAATCTGGATCACTAATATCGACGACATGCAAAATCAAATCAGCTTCTTTCACTTCTTCTAACGTTGATTTAAATGCTTCAATCAAGTGGTGAGGTAAACGACGAACAAAGCCAACCGTATCCACGGCAATAAATTTAATTAAGTTGGGTAAGTTGATTAACCGTGAGGATGTTTCTAAGGTGGCAAATAACATATCTTTTTCAAACACTTTTTTATCTTGATTCTTATGAGCAATGGTTAAAAATTGATTCATCAAGGCCGATTTACCGGCATTGGTATACCCCACAATCGCTAACGTGAAGACATGATTATCTTTTCTTTGTAAACGTTGAACTCGACGCTTTTCGGTCAGTTCTTTGAGTTCTTTTCGTGATTTAATGATCGCGTTTCTTAAGGTCCGCTTATCCTTTTCGAGTTTGGTTTCTCCACTTCCCTTGTTGGATTTACCACCCGAACGTTGCCGGTCATAGTTGGCATCATGGTCAATCAAACGGGGGAGCATATACGTGGATTTAGCCACCGCCACTTGGAGTTTTGCTTCTTTGGTTTTTGCTCGGCTTTCAAAGATTTGTAAAATCAACATCGTCCGATCGACAACTTTCACTTCAAGTGCCGTTTCTAAATTTCGGATGTGCACCGGCGATAATTCGGTATCAAAGATTGCTGTTTCCGCACCGGTTTGTTCAATAATGGCTTTAATTTCAAAGACTTTACCTGAACCTAAGTAATAGTTATTGGTAGGGGCTTTTAATTGTTGGGTGACTTTTTTTAACACGTAATAATCACAAGCGAGGGCTAAGTTATCTAATTCTTCAAACGCTTGCTCAAAATCGTGAAAATCAGGAAGTTTCACCCCGATGATGATTGCAGATTTCTTTAGTGCCATAAATCTATTTTATCTTAAATTGCTTCCAAGAGTGTTAGAGTAGCACCTGGAAATGGATTTCCTTTATAATCCTTGAGGAAGAGGCAAACCTATGGACACCAAACAAGCAATCTTAACGCGTCAGTCGATTCGCGAATATGATCCAACCTTTAAAATTGATGAAGCAACCTTGCTTCAATTATTACAAGAAGCAAGTACCGCGCCAAGTAGCTGGAACTTACAACCTTGGCGGTTCGTCATCATTCAACAACCAGAATTGAAAGCAAAGCTTCGTCCATTTGTTTTTTCTAATACCCCGCAACTCGACACATCCAGTGCCTTAATTTTGGTCCTCAATGACTTAGACCGTTACGCGATGTATCCCATCTTAAATCAAATGGATTTGGATGCCGGAATAATCACCCAGGATCACTTTAAGATTCGCCAACAAAAAGCGGAACAAGCTCGCGCCACAAGGACCAAAGAATCGTTAGACCGTGAAGGTTTACTCGATTGCGGAATTGTCGCCCAAAACATCATGATCCTTGCCCGAGGGTATGGTTTTGATACATGCCCGATGGGTGGATTTGATCGAGAACAATTCATGAAACTTTTAGAAATCGATAGCAATCGGTATAAACCTGTCGTCTTAATTTCCATTGGTAAACGCGCCAAAGATGCAAAAAAATCATTCCGTTTTCCAATCAAGACCATCACGACGATAAAATAAAGTTACAAGCATACACTCATTCAATTCATTGCGATTATTCTTAAACTTAACTTAATCTTACTTTAATTTTTTTCAATGGTTTTCGAGGAATTTTTGTATAATAAAGTAGTATGAAAAAATCACTATCACCACTATTTATATCTATCTTTGTCATCCTTACTGCTTGTGGGGGAACTAGTTCAAGTTCTTCATCTTCTAGCAGTACGATTTCTTCATTGCCTCCCTTTAGTGCCAATCCGAATTATGAAGCAACGATGACTTGGGCAGAACCTGAGCATCTTTACATTCATTACAACCGGAGTAAAGAAAATCAACAAGCAGCACCTGCAGAATATGCCAATTGGGGCATTTGGATTTGGCAAAAAGCACCTTTAGATCTTCCAGGTATATTGATCGATTGGTCTTTTTATGATGAATCCGGAGCGATTGCAGAAATTGATTTTTCTCAATCGACGACCGCCAATCTTGGCAAACTCATTGCCAGTAATCAAACTTGGGAAGATATCACGCGCATTGGCTTTTTAATTGTTAACAAGCCAAGCATGGCCAATGTGGTTGGGATGTGGACAAGTGACGGCGGCACCGACATGTACATCAATGACTTCAATACCCAAATCCGTGAAGACAACACCATGCATGTGTTTACCTTAAGTGGCCAAGTAGCAGATTACACGTTTGACTATTTAGGTGGGGTTGGCGAAGATCCTTATGCGAATGATACGGGTGCCTTTGTCTCACTCACCAATGTGAATTCTTCTAATCCTAACGCTTTTGCCCAAGCGATTACTTCGCAAGACTTTTATCATAACGTCGGGGTGGGTTATCAAATCTTTGTCAAATCATTCGCCGATTCTAATGATGATGGTGAAGGCGATATTCGTGGCATCATCAATAAACTTGATTACTTAGAGGCGCTTGGCGTGAAAGCATTATGGTTAACCCCCGTGCATGCTTCAGAAACTTATCATGGTTACGACGTCAGTGATTTTTATCGCATCAATCCTTCGTTAGGAACCACGTTGGATTACGCTGAACTGATTTATAAGGCCAAAGAAAAAGATATGCGCATCATCATGGATTTGGTGGTGAACCACACCTCAACGCAAAATGCATGGTTCCAAAATTCAATCAACTTACGACAAGGCACCAATAGCGCTGGCGATCCGATTGACTATCGTAGTTTTTATCACTGGCGGTATTCATTGACGCCGTTAGTTTCTCCATGGCACCGTTTTGGAGAAACCAATTATTACTATTATGGTAAGTTTGCCTCCGGGATGCCGGAATTAAATTACGATTATCAAGGCACAAGAGATGCGATGATTGATGTTGCAAAATATTGGGCAGCGTTTGGCGTGGCTGGGTTTAGAATTGACGCGGTTAAACACATTTACATGAACGATGAAGTGACCAAAGCCACCAATGATATCATCACTGAAACAGGGACACCCTACGCGGCCAATCGCAGCAAGAATATCAATTTCTTCAAAGAATTTAATTATCGCCTTAAATCGGTTTATCCTGATGCGCTTGTCTTAGGGGAAAACTTTGATGGCTGGGATGCGCGGATTGCCCCTTACTACCAAGGCATGGACTCCCAACTTGATTTCCAAAACTATTATCACTTGATGAACATGATGCACGGGATTGCCGAAAGTGCAAACCCTCAAGCGCAAGCCAATGTCTTTGCCACGAAATTTAATACCCACTTTAAACCGGTTCGTTCCCAATTCATTAATGGGGCTTTTACTTCAAACCATGACGTTGCTCGCGTCCTCAATTGGGTGAAGGGAACACGTTCTGGCAATGACGTCATTTCAAAACAAACGATTAATACCGGAGAATATGCCGATGCCCTTCGACGGGCAAAAGCATTCAACGCGGCGACCTTACTCATGCCTGGCACCTCGTGGATTTATTACGGGGATGAATTAGGGATGACCGGCAATTGGCAATTGAATCCAAGTGGTACCGATTTCCATAAGGATCGCTATTACCGTCAACCAATGAAGTGGGATAACCTCGATGGGGATACCGCTCACACAAACTATACTTTTGAAGGTTATCAAGTCTCATGGGACGCCATCAATACCATTGACTCGCTTGTTGCAGGTGCCAATCAACAAATGCTTCAAGAAGGATCGATGTTCCAATTGATGCAAACCTTAACTGCCTTAAAACATCAAGAACCAGCCTTGATTCGCGGGTCATTCCAAGCGATCAACACTGGCAACACCCAAGTGATGGCCTTTAGACGAACCTTGAATAACGACACATTGAATATCTATATCAATTTTGGAACATCGTCTGCCTCCGTCAATGCAACCGGCACGATGGTCTTTAGCAGTGATAATGCCACCTTACAATCTCAACCTAGTTTCTCTGTCTTAATCACGAGGTCCGCATCATGAAAGCAACTTTTAAATTTCTCGCATTAACTTCATTGATGGCGATCAGTGCTTTATTTTATCCATCAATCAAACCCATCACGCCATTCGCCAATAACCAAGTCTCTGTGAAATTAGTGTTAGGAGATCACGCTACTCTTCAAGGGTATCAAGGGGTCGATGATGAAGTGATCTATCACACAAACGTTGTGACTTATTCAGCAGCAGTGGATTCAACCTTACCACGACCAACCAAACCTAATACCACGTTTGTCAGTTGGGTTTATGCCCAATCTTCTGCCTTGGTTAGAGTGAATAAAATGCCAAGAACCAGTGGGGCAGTCTATTACGCCTACTGGCAAGGCGATGGCACCTTAGCCACCACCATCCCAACAACATCTTCGTCATCTTCCTCGTCTTCATCATCGTCATCGATAACGTCATCCCCTTCTTTACCACCTTCATCCTCGACGGCATCTTCATCGGCCGTGACCAGCTCGAGTGGGGTTTCCTCTTCGGTGGTGAATAGTTCTTCTAGTGAAACTTTTGTGCCTTTTAATCTTTATCTACAAGCCAATACTGCCAGTGTGAACTGGACAGAAGCCAATGCGCAAATTCGTCTTTTCTTTTGGAATGCACCGGTTAGCTTAACCTGGCCTGGCACCATCATGACCAATGAAGGCAACGGTTTGTATCGTTATCGATTTGAGTCCTTTGCTCCTACAAACTTATTGTTCGCCAGAGTCAATCCAACAAATGCCACCGAAGTTTGGAATCAAACAATCGATTTAACTTATGTTTCATCACAAGATTTATTTACATTAACAGCCTGGAATAATGGCGACGGAAAATCAACTGGCATTTGGTCGACATATACGCCTGCAACGTCGAGTAGCGTTGGCAGTTCATCAGTCCCAGTCACCTCTTCTGAAGTGATCACCTCTTCAAGTCAAAGTTCTTCAGTGAGTTCTAGTGCACCTTCTTCAAGTGTGACAAGTTCATCACTAAGCTCGAGTGTTTCCTCTTCTACTCCAAGCAGCTCGGTGGT
>JBILRP010000023.1:0-6825 GCA_044372565.1 Bacilli bacterium
AACAGTTCCATCACGAGTTCAGAACCAATCTCAAGTTCACCACCATCCAGTAGCGTGCTCCCTGTCCAGATTGATGTATACCTCAAAGTCAATGATCCCAGTGCAGATTGGAGTCAAGGCAGTGCAACGTTTAAACTTCATTATTGGGGCAATGAGCAAAGTTCAAACTGGAATCAATTACCATCATTAACGAATCTAGGGAATGGGATTTATCATTATGCGTTTTATGATTATCAACCAACGCATATGTTGTTTCAAAGACAATCAGCAGACCAAACCGTCATTTGGAATATGACCATTGATTATGCTTATCCTGGCGATGATGCTTTGTTCACGGTGACGTCATGGTCAGGTCTAGAATACTGCGGAGATTGTTTAGATCAAGGCTCAAAATCAACCGGCGTTTGGTCAACCTATTCTCCAGCTTGATCGGTTTCCGCTTCTTGATAATTCGCCCGCTTACGTTCATTTTCTTTTAAGTATTTTTTTCTTAACCGGAACGTTCCTGGGGTGATTTCCACCAGTTCATCTTCGTTCATGTAAGCAAGACAAGTTTCTAATGACATTTGCCGTGGGGCTTTTAACACGACTTTTAATTCCTTGTTGGCCATCCGCATGTTGGTTAAGGCTTTAGCCTTGACGACGTTAATGACCAAATCACGCAAATACTTATTTTCTCCAACAATCATGCCTTCGTACACTTCGGTTCCTGGGGTGATAAACATCACACCTCGATCTTCTAAGTTTTCAATCGAATAGGTTTTAGCAACGCCATTTTCAGAGGCAATCAAGACGCCTTGATGGTGACCTTTGGTTGAATAATTCGTCCGTGGACGATGGTCTTTATAAACATGGGAGAGAATCCCAAATCCTTTGGTCAAGGTCATAAAATCTGTGTTCATCCCAATCAAACCAGCGGTAGGAATATCATAGGTTAAACGAGTGGTGACATCGCCTTGTTCCATGTGAAGCAGCGCTGCTTGACGTGGGGAGACATAATCCATGATCCCGCCTAAATATTCATGAGGAATATCCATGACCAATTCTTCAAAAGGTTCGCAAAGGGTGCCATTGATTTCTTTTAAAATAACGCGAGGTTTACTCACTTCAAGTTCAAATCCTTCACGACGCATGTTTTCAATCAGAATCCCTAAATGTAATTCTCCACGACCAGAGACAAGCATGGAGTCTTCATTGGTCATCAATTCTACGCGTAAGGCGACGTCGCGTTGTGATTCTTTGAGTAAGCGTTGTTGGAGTTGACGGTAGGTGACAAACTTTCCAGATTGACCGACGAATGGAGATGAGTTTGGCGCAAAGGTCATTTGTAAGGTTGGTTCACTGATGGCGATCGGTGGTAAAGGTCGAACATCATTGGAAGAACATAAGGTTTCTCCGACCGTGATGTCGGCAATCCCGGCAATCCCAACGATATCCCCAGCAACGGCGACATCTCGTTCTTGTCGTTCTAAACCAACAAAGGTAAACATTTTTAAAACTCGAACTTGTTTAAACGTGCCATCTAAACGAGCAAGGGTATAACCTTCTTGGAGTTTTAAGGTTCCCGATTTAACGATGCCAATCCCGATACGACCTACGAAATCATTGTAATCAATTAAGCTTGGTTGAAATTGTAAAGGTCCATCCACCGTCACCCGAGGAGAAGGAATTTCTGCAATGATCAAATCAAACACTGGGGCAAAGCCTTTTTTCTGGGTGCTAAGATCCACATCCATGCTGCAGGTGCCTAATAATCCCGAGGCATAAACGACTTTAAAATCTAAGAAGGCTTCTGGGGCGTTTAATTCAATAAACAAGGCAAGGACTTCATTGACCACTTTGGTTAAGTTCGCATTCGGACGATCAACTTTATTGATAACCACAATCGGTTTCACTTTTGCTTCTAAGGCTTTCTTAAGCACAAATCGGGTTTGCGGCATTGGGCCTTCAAGGGCATCAATCAGCAATAAGCACCCATCGACCATGTTCATGATCCGTTCAACTTCACCACCAAAATCTGCGTGTCCTGGGGTATCAAGAATGTTAATTTTATAATCTAAATATTGTAAACCTGTGGCTTTGGCAAGGATGGTAATCCCACGTTCTTTTTCAATCGCGTTGTTATCCATCATCCGTTCACTGGTCGCTTGATTGTCGCGAAACATATGGGCAGAACGGAAAAGTTGATCCACCATCGTGGTCTTTCCGTGGTCGACGTGGGCAATAATCGCAATATTTCTTACTTTCATAGTGTACTTTCCAAACGAGATAAGCATATGCTAAAATCGCCTCAATTGCTATGAAAAGTTATCAAGGCGCTTTATTAAAGTGAATCACTAACGTATAAAAGTTAAAAAGGTATAAAATAAGTCAATGAATGGATCACGTCGATCAAGGACACAGCGTTAGTCACGGTGATTGCCATCCCCGACTTATTAAGAAAGGTTCGCGAAGTTGTCTCACGTGACTTCACGATTTCTCCTTTGTTTATCGCCGCTATCTTTTATTTACTTTCTAGTTACATCATTATTCTCGGACTAAAGCAACTTGAAAAAAGATTCGATCAATAGAATTGGCTTCGTCTTGATTAATGACGTCAAATTCATTAAAATAAGACCATGAAACAAAAAATAACCACCTATATGGGATTAGGCTTCTTCGGATTACTCTTTGGATTTTTAATTTGGGGATTGATTAACTTGTTATCAAACTTCTCTGTTCAAGATAATGGAATTTTTACCTTCTTGTCTGTTATTGTTCCTAACGGTATTGCTTTAGCCTATATCGGATTTAATCTGGTGGTCTTTATTCTCAAAGTTAAAAACTTAAAAGCACCAACGCCTATCGTCACTGAAGATACGAAAAAGTAAATTTTACATAGTTTTGGGTCATGCAACCAAGCGTTGCTGCTTAACCATAAAAAAACCTTTATAATGACTTTTGGTTAAATACACATGATTTTCCTTAAACACTTTCGTCACTATTACATCAAATACGGTTGGTCATTCTTTTTTGGCCTTGTGATTCTGATCAGTGTGGATTGGTTTCAACTCGACATCCCTCGCATCATTAGGAATATCATTGATGGAGTAGAAGCAGGTCAAATTCTAGTCATTGAAGATGTCTTTGCCCCTTTACTTCACATCATCATCATCGTGCTTGGCATGACGGTTGGCCGATTTTTATGGCGACATTTCTTTTATGGAACCTCACATAAAATTGCTGCGGATGTTCGGGAAGCGATGTTTCATCAACTCGCTGATTTAGATCAAACCTTTTACTCAAACCAAAAAGTAGGTGGTTTGATGGCGTACTTTACCAATGACTTGAATGTCATTCGTGAAGTCTATGGATTAGGCATCCTCATGCTGGTGGATGGTTTGGTGTTAGGTAGTTTTGTCCTCTTTAGAATGCTCAACCTTCAATTCTGGATGACGCTATTTGCCTTTCTTCCGATTGCCTTGATGGGAATTTTGGTTTTCTTTATTGAAAAGAAAATTGAAGCAAAAGCGAAATTAAGAACAGAATCTTTTGAGTCGTTGTCAGACTATACCCAAGAGTCTTTTTCTGGTACCACGGTCATCAAAGCCTATGTAAGGGAAATCGCCCAATCCTTAGGCTTTCGAAAAAAATCCAATGATGTTTATGAAAAATCCATGGATAACATCAAGTACAACACGGTGGTCAATGTCTTAATCGACACGATGATTACCTTGGTCATTCTTGCCATCCTGGCTTATGGGTCCTTATTAATCGCATTGGGTGGGTTAAGTAGTGGTGAACTTACTGAATATATTGGATACTTCTTCACGTTGCTGTGGCCTGTGTTTGCCATTGCAAGTTTTCTTAATATCAACGCTCAAGCCCAAGCGTCGGCAAAAAGAGTCAACGAATTGCTTTCCAAAAGGCCATTGATTCAAACCCCAACTTCTCCAGTCAATCAAGTTTTACAAGGTCATATTGAATTACGAAACTTACGTTTCCAATATCCGGATGGAAAACAACCAGTTCTAGATGGAGTCAGTTTTATAATAAAAAAAGGTGACATGGTTGGCATCTTAGGCCGCACAGGCAGTGGCAAATCCAGTTTGGTAGAATTGCTGCTCCATTTATATGATGTTGAACCAGGCATGCTCATGTTTGATCACATTGATTCACGTTCCCTATCGATGGAAAGTTTACGCCAAGCGATTGGCTATGTTCCCCAAGATAACTTTTTATTCTCAGATAGCATCACCAATAATATTGGCTTTGGTTTAGAAAACCCTAAGCAAGAAGATATTGAAAACGTGTCAAAATTAGCTGATATTCATGACAACATCATCGGATTTAAAGAAGGTTATAAGACCATCCTAGGAGAACGTGGCGTCACCGTTTCTGGTGGACAAAAACAACGTTTATCGATTGCAAGAGCTCTTGCCAAACAACCGGCCATTTTAATTCTTGATGACTCCGTCTCTGCTGTGGATACAAAGACCGAAGAATCCATCATTACTAATCTAAAAAGGATTCGCAAAGGTCAAACCACGATCATGGTTGCCCACCGCATTTCCACCGTAAAAAAACTTGATAAAATTGTCTTGCTTGATCAAGGGAAACTGATCGGAATTGGCACCCATGAGGAATTATTGGCAACCAATGCAATTTACCAAGAGATGGTTCGTTTACAAACATTAGAAACCCTCGTGGGAGAAACCAAACATGCGTGATTTTGCAGAACACCACGAAGCCCATCAAGATCGTAAAGTCTTTGCAAGATTTTACACGTATTTAAAACCGCATTTACGGACCTTTGTTCTTGCCTTTGTCTTAATGATTTTAGGAACGTTTACGGGCATCATTCTTCCCTTGGCTTCTGGTTTAGCCATTGACCAGATGCAAAATCCTTTACTGACGTTGAATGACAAACTTTGGATTCTTGGCATTGGCACCGGCGTCTTATTACTGGTCTCTGCCTTCTCAACCTATGTGTCTTATTTACAAAACATCATGCTACAAGCCGTTGGTCAAAAGATTACCCACGACATTCGTACCCAAGTGTTTGATCACATCAATACTTTATCCATCGGGCAAATCAATAGTCTACCGGTGGGTAAATTAGTGACCAGGGCGACCAATGATCCGGGTAATATTTCCGATATGTTTACCAACACGTTAGTCAACGTCATCCGCAGCTTACTGACGTTGGTGATTATCTCCATCATTCTGATTTCCATCCAACCGTTGATGGCATTGATCACCTTTGCCGTGATTCCCCTCATCTTGCTTGCCAGTAACATTTATCGAAAAGCTTCTCGGGGTGCGTATCGAGAAGTCCGTAATCACATTTCAGAAATGAATGCTTTTTTATCGGAGCACTTATCGGGAATGAAAATTATTCATGTCTTTCATCAAGAGAAAAAAGTGAAAGGTAACTTTGATCTGATCAATCGCCAATTGAAACATAGTTCGATCAAAGAAATGTATACGTTTGCAGTCTATCGCCCAATCCTTTATCTGTTATCCATGGTGGCAACTGTCTTAGCCATCTTCTTTGGGGTTGTGAATGTGTTAAATGGGATCATCACGATTGGATTATTTGTATCATTTTATGTTTACATCGGACAATTCTTTGAACCGATTCAACAAATTTCAGAACAACTCAATACCTTACAAAGCAGCTTTGCCAGCGCCGAAAAAATCTTTGATGTCTTGGATACCAAACCTTTGATTATCGATCAACCTCAGGCAATTGAATTAACATCGTTTAAAGGAAAAGTAGAATTTAAAAACGTTTGGTTTAGTTATTTGCCTGATCAATGGGTATTAAAGAATGTGAGTTTTACCATTCAACCTAATGAGACGGTTGCCTTGGTCGGGGCAACTGGAAGTGGAAAAACCACCATCCTTCAATTGATCGTCCGCAATTATGATATTCAAAAAGGTGAGATTTTGATTGATGATATTCCGATTACGAAGATCACTCGTGCTTCGCTAAGAAAACACGTGGGGCAAATGTTGCAAGATGTCTTCTTATTCTCGGGAACCATTAAGGATAACATCACCCTTCAAAACGACGCCATCACCGATGAACAAATTCAACAAGCGATTACCTACGTCGGGTTAGACTTTGTCATCAAGAAACGCCAAGAAGGTTTAGCCTACCAAGTCAAAGAACGAGGGAAAAACTTCTCCAGTGGAGAACGGCAATTGATTTCGTTTGCCCGAGCGCTCGTGTATCAACCTTCATTAATGATATTGGATGAGGCTACCGCCAACATCGATAGTGAAACCGAAACCATCATTCAACAATCGCTAGAAAAAATGATGACGATTTCAACCATGATCATCGTCGCTCACCGTTTATCCACCATCCAACACAGTGATCGAATTCTAGTCATGCAACAAGGCGAAATTAAAGAATCAGGCACCCATCAAAACTTATTGAGTAAAAAAGGTCTATATTACAACTTGTATCTTTTACAATACGAACATCACCAACAATAATTCAAATTCTTTTGTTTACTCATGCTTCAATAAAGAAAGTAGGTGAATGAACCACCTACTTTTTGTTTGACCAATCGATGCTTTCAACAATATCGACGTCAGAATCAAGCAACGATGGATCTGATGGAATCACCCCACTCTTATAACAAGACAATCACAAGGACAATGACGATAAAGAATACAATCCATAAGACACGAATGATGTTTAATACTTTCATGTTACTTTACCGCTGCCATTTTCTTAAGGATTCTCACCTTACGACCAGGATAACCATTTTTGGTCTTGTCGTTGAGATTTCTTGCTAAGGCATCATCGACAATCGCAAGCGCTTCTTTAAA
>JBILRP010000006.1:0-60538 GCA_044372565.1 Bacilli bacterium
ATTTTTGATGAAGTGGATGCCTTTCCTTATGCTGGAAATCCCGTCTTAATGGCTATGGTTCAACGAGCATCTCAAGGAATGATCGTGTATTTATCCGCAACATTTGAAAAACAACAACTCATCGAATTTAAGAAACAAGGAGGAAAAGTTTTTCATTTGTTTAAACGCTACCACGGACATCCTCTTCCAGAGTTAAGCATCTTGGTTAGACCTTTTTTCTTGAAGTGGATTACCCTTGTTTCGTTATTATTTCAATTTCAGAAACAACATGTTCCTGTCTTTATCTTTGTCCCGACGATTTCGATAGGACAATGGATGTTACGATTCGTCACAATCTTTTTTCCTACCACCAAGTTGGCTTTTTCTTCAAGTGAGGATCGGGAAAAGGTCGTTCATCAATTTAAACACAAACCTGATTTTTTCCTGATTACCACAGCTATTCTCGAGCGTGGCATTACTGTCAGTCAATTACAGGCGATTATTTTTAAAGCGGATCACCGACTCTATACGACCTCGATGTTGATTCAAATGGCGGGGCGTGTTGGGCGTAAGTTAAACGCCCCCACGGGAAAGGTTATCTTGTTGACGAACCATCGAAGCCCTTCGATTCAAGGGGCACAAGCAAAAATTAAATTTGCCAATGATCACATGTAAGGTTTGTTTTTCTCCAATTTATCACCGGCATCTATTCCAATGGCATCGGTCTCCACACGTATGTTCAAGATGTGACCACCAATTGGAATGGCATCATCAACTGTCTACATTTGAAGGTTGTTCCATCGAATCCTTTTTGGATTATGGACCATTCTTCAAATCAAGAATTCATCAATACAAAGCTTTGGGGGATATCGAATTAGGGAAAACATTTCTTCATCAACATCAGGATTACCTAAAGTTAAAGTATCAAGGATTTACGTTCTTGCCTGCGCCAAGTTTTAGCGATCATGTTTTTCAACGTGGATTTCATCATCTGGATGAAATCCTCTTGCCACTAGGTATTCCCTTACTTCATGTATTTTATAAAAACAAAGCCTACCGACAAGCAGAGCAAGATTTTCAAGGTCGGCAAGGAATTCGTGACGTTATTCAACGTCATCAACACACTCCTCTTCCTCGAAAAATCGTCTTGTTTGATGATGTGATGACCTCAGGAGAAACCATTCGTAGCATGATTCAATTGATACCAATCCATGAGAGATATGATTTAAAAATCATGGTTTTATCAAGAAAAATAGATACAAATTCAAGATTACAATCAGCATCAAAAATGCTAAAATAAGAAATTGGACACAACATCGATGGCATGGTTAGAAAAAATATTTAAATTCGAAGAAAGACAACTCAGATTGCTCTCAAACGAAGCAGACCGAGTGCTTGCTTTTGAATCGGAAATGAAAAGTTTGTCGGATGATTCCTTAAAAGCAAAGACGATTTATTTTCGCGATTTATTAAAAAACGGAAAAACCTTGGACGATATCAAATACGAAGCGTTTGCGGTTGCTAGAGAAGCAGCGACCCGGACGTTGAAGATGACCCCTTTTAAAGTTCAAATCATCGGGGCGCTTGTCTTGCATGGTGGGAACGTTGCAGAAATGAGAACGGGTGAAGGGAAAACCTTAACCGCAACCATGGCAGTTTACTTGAATGCTTTATCAGGTTTAGGGGTGCATGTCATTACCGTCAACGAGTATTTAGCCAAACGTGATGCGGAGTGGATGGGGGTTATTTATTCATTCCTAGGTTTAACCGTTGGTGTGAATCTCCGCGACAAGAGTCCTCAAGAAAAACAAGCAGCTTATTTATGTGACATCACTTATTCCACCAACGCGGAATTAGGGTTTGATTATCTTCGTGATAACATGACCGCTAATGTAAAAAGTCGAGTCTTACGAGGTTTGCCTTTTGCCATCATCGATGAAGCGGACTCGATTTTAATTGACGAATCAAGAACCCCGTTGATTATTTCTGGTGGGGCGAAAACCTCTGAATCAGAATTTGTGAAGTATGACCGGTTTGTTAAATCCTTAAAAAAAGAAAAACATTTCACGATTGATGTCAAAACCAAAACTGCGAATCTCACCGATTCAGGGGCAACCTTGGCGGAAATGGCGTTTAACATCCGTAATTTATACTCTCCAGAACACGCGGATAAAGTTCACCGTATTCACCAATCACTGAAAGCCAATCACATCATGACGCGTGATGTGGATTACTTGCTTGATCCTGAAAATAATATTCAAATCATTGACCAATTTACCGGGCGTATTTTAAAGGGACGAGAATTTTCTGATGGTCTTCACCAAGCCATTCAAGCCAAAGAAGGGGCAATCTTTAGAGCAGAAACCATCACCATGGCGACCATCACCTATCAAAACTTTTTCCGCTTGTATAAAAAATTAGGTGGGATGACCGGTACCGCAAAGACTGAAGAAGAAGAATTCATTAAAATTTATAACATGAAAGTCCTTAGCATCCCGACCAACGTCCCGATTAGGCGGAACGATGATGTTGATCTAATTTATGGCAACAAGGCCGCCAAACTCAAAGCAATCCTTAAAGAAGTGACCACGCGTTATGAAAAGAAACAGCCGCTATTGATTGGGACACCCTCCGTGGAAGCTTCCGAAGAACTGTCGCGATTATTTAAAGATTCAGGGTTGCCTCATTCTGTGCTTAACGCTAAAAATCACGCCTCTGAAGCGGAAATTGTGCGACGCGCTGGGGAAAAAGGTTCGATCACGATTGCCACGAACATGGCCGGTCGGGGAACGGATATTAAAATTGATGATGAAGTCAGAGCCTTGGGTGGATTATGTGTGATCGGCACCGAACGCCATGAAGCCCGCCGTATCGATAACCAATTACGAGGTCGTTCGGGCCGTCAAGGTGACCCTGGTTACTCACGGTTCTTTGTTTCTTTAGAAGATGATTTAATGATTCGTTTCGGTTCAGATGGATTACGAAATATGTTTAAGTCCTTGGGTGAAGAAGCGATTGAAAACCGCTTATTAATGAACGCGATTACCGGTGCTCAAAAACGGATCGAAGGTCAAAACTTTGATGTTCGTAAAAACGTCTTGGATTACGATAACGTCTTAGCCAAGCAACGAAGTGTGATTTATCGTAAGCGCGATGCGATTTTATTTGCTGATGATGTCACCGATATTATCAATGAAGTCTTTAACAATGCTGGTGCTTCGTTTGCCTCGAAAGCGGTGATTGCGGACGACCGCACCAAAGCAATTGACGGAGAAAAACTTAAGAAAATGTTGGAGCCGATGTTTTTACCTGCAGGTAGTATTAACGCGAAAGCGTTTAGTGAATCCCCTGTGGAAGAAGTTGCTGAAGATATCACTGTGCTTTTAATTAATCGCTATAAACTCGCCATCAAAGACTGGCCAGCAGAAGTTGTCAAAGGCTTACCACGCCAAGTGTTGTTAAAAATGATTGATGTCAATTGGCCACGACATATTGATGCCATGGATCACTTAAGACAAAGTATTCATTTACGTAGTTATGCCCAAAGTAATCCGTTACAAGATTATGTCAATGAAGGTTTTAAAAACTTTAAAGAACTCAATGAAAAAATCGCCGTTGAATTTGTTGGTGCGATGCTTACTGCAAAACTTGAAATCAAACCAAAAAATCCTGCAATTAATCTTGCTTTACCCTCTGGAGATAACAAAGCATGATCGACATTTCATTGTTCAAGTCGGAGTTAAATGATTTGGCTGTACTCATTCAGCAAATCAGTGAATCTCTTTGACCTTGGTCAACTCAAACAACACATTAAAACCGATGAAGCGTTGATGGATGCGCCTCATTTTTGGGATCATCAACGTCAAGCAAAGGTCGTCATTCAGCGTTTAAATGAACAAAAGTTTTTTTTAGAATCCTTAGAAAAACTGCAAACCAATCATCATCATTTAACAGAACTTTTTCCCATGCTTGAATTAGAGCCAACCCTGGCAAAAAGTTTTCAACTTGAACTCATGGATTTAAAGAAGTTAGCCAAGCAACTACAAGAACTTATCTTATTCAAAGGTGAATTTGATCAGTTGAATGCAATTGTGGAAATTCATCCAGGAGCAGGTGGAACGGAAAGTCATGATTGGGCGAACATGCTTTATCGCATGTATGTTCGTTATGCGGAAGCCAATGAATTCCAAGTGCAAATGCTTGACTATCTCGCAGGAGAAGAAGCTGGGATTAAAAGTGCGACGATGTTGATCAAAGGACCACGAGCCTATGGATTATTAAAGTCAGAGAAGGGTGTTCATCGCTTGGTAAGAATTTCCCCATTTGATTCCAATGGTCGTCGTCACACTTCATTCGCATCCATCAACGTGATTCCCGATATTGTTGAGGATGTTGACGTTGAGGTCCAAGATAAAGATCTTCGAATCGACACCTATCGATCAGGCGGTGCCGGTGGCCAAAACGTGAATAAGGTTGAAAGTGCAGTTAGAATTACCCATATACCCACGGGGTTAGTGTCTTCATGCCAAATTGAACGAAGCCAAATTCAAAACAAAGAAAAAGCGATGCAAATGTTAAAAGCTCAGCTCTATCAATTAAAAAAACAACAACAGGCTGATCACCTCGATCAAATTGTTGGTGAACAAAAAGACATCGAATGGGGAAGTCAAATTCGCTCGTATGTCTTTCAACCCTATATGATGATCAAGGATCATCGCACCGACTACCAAGAAGGTGATGTTGGTAAAGTCATGGATGGTGCGATTGATGGTTTCATTCGCTCTTTCCTAGAAATGGAAGCCAAAAAACATGTTAAAAAATAAACGCTGGATGAATGTTCTCGTCATCATGACAGCAAACTTTTTACTCGCGTTTGCCAGTGCTTTCTTTCTTATTCCCATGAACATCGTCAATGGTGGCATGACCGGTTTATCATTAATCTTTTTTTCTTGGTTTGCGATTCCAGTTGATCTAACCACGGCGATTCTTGCCTGGTCGTTTTTCTTTCTTGGTTTGATTATCTTAGGTAAAAAATTTAGTGCCCAAACGTTCTTAGCGACGATTCTATATCCTATTTTCTTATTTTTACTCATTCGGTTTGTCGGCCCCGATTGGATTGGTTTTTCCATTGAAGATGAAACCCATCGTCTCTTGGCCAGTGTTTTTGGTGGTAGCCTGGTTGGCCTAGGCATAGGCATGTCTTTTTTGGTTGGTGGTAGCACCGGTGGATTTGATGTGATCATGTTGATTGGTCAACGATATTTTGATTGGAAAGCTTCGATAAGCTCATTTGTCATTGACGCGGTCATCATTGCCATCGGGATGTTTACATTCGGCATCATCACTGGCTTGTATGGGGTGATTTCTACCGTACTAACCTCGGTGATGATTGAACTCGTTTTTGCCGGTTTATCCAAGGTTTATTTGGTGACGGTTGTTTCTCGTCAACATCAACTCATTAATCAATTTATCATTGATAAGCTATCCAGAGGGTCGACGATTTATCAAGCCAAAGGTGGATATTTACAACAACCCCAACAAGTCATTCAAGTGGCGATTCAACGACAAGAATATTTTGCATTAAAACAAATGATCGCCAAAACCGATCCATCCGCATTTGTGATGATCACCCAAGCTCGTTCGATTCTCGGATTGGGTTTTGATCCCTTGGCAGCACCCTTACCAACCTTCAAGAAAAAAGGAAAAGTGGCATGAGCCAACCCTTTAAAATTGTTTCTGCTTACCAACCTAAAGGCGATCAACCGCAAGCGATCACTGAATTGGTCAAGGGTTTGGAAGCGCAAAAACGTTTTCAAGTGTTGCTTGGCGCGACAGGGACCGGAAAAACTTTTTCCATTGCCAATGTGATTGAAAAAACCCAAAAGCCAACCTTGGTTCTTGTTCACAACAAAACTTTAGCAGGACAACTTTATGGAGAATTTAAAGAGTTATTTCCCAATAATCGCGTTGAATATTTTGTCTCTAACTTTGATTTTTATCAACCAGAAGCTTATATGCCGAAGTCGGATACCTATATCGAAAAGAATGCTGTGATGAATGATGAAATTGAAATGATGAGAACCTCAGCGATTAATTCGGTGTTAGAACGTCGAGACACGATTGTGGTTGCCTCAGTCGCTGCGATTTATGGGTTGACCGATCCTAAAGAATATCAAAGGCTTGCCTTTTATTTAAGGGTTGGGGAAACCATCGATCGTAAGTTGCTGTTTCGTCAATTGATTGATGCCCAGTATCAACGTAATAACTTAGATTTACCTCCTGGTCAATTTCGTGTCCGTGGCGATGTCATTGAAATCGCTTTGCCTGGGTTAGCAGATGCTGCGATCCGTGTGGATACCTTCGGGGATGAAATTGAAAGCATCTCGCTGGTGGATTTACTCACAGGGGAAGTTCGTCAGAAATATCGAAGTTATCCAATTTATCCTGCCAATGGTCACGCCTCTACCCATGAACGAGTCATTGCCGCTTGTGATCGAATTGAAGTCGAACTAGCAGCCCGATTAAAAGTATTCAAAGAGAACAATCAACTTTTAGAAGCCCAACGGTTAGAGATGAGAACCAAACAAGATTTAGAATCGTTAAGAGAATTCGGCATGTGTCCTGGGATTGAAAACTATTCTCGTCATATTGACGGTCGACCAGAAGGACAACGTCCCTTTTGTTTAATCGATTATTTCCCTAAAGATTTTTTGTTTGTTGTCGACGAAAGCCATGTGAGTTTACCGCAAATTCGCGGGATGTATAATGGCGACCGCGCAAGAAAAGAAACGTTAGTCAACTATGGATTTCGTTTGCCTTCAGCCTTGGATAATCGTCCCTTAAAGTTTGTTGAATTTGAATCCGAACTCAAACAAGTCATCTGCACGACCGCCACCCCAGGGGATTATGAATTAGAGCAAACCAAGCATCAAGTCGTGGAACAAATCATCCGGCCGACAGGGTTGGTTGATCCAACCATCACCATTCGGCCAACCGTTGGCCAAATTGATGACCTCATGCAGGAGATTCAAAAGCGCGTCACCCTTAACCAACGGGTGATGATTGTCACCTTAACCATCCAAATGGCGGAAGACCTAACCGCTTACTTAAAACAACGTTCATTCAAAGTCGTCTACATGCACTCAGAAACCAAAACGTTAGAAAGAACGCAAATCATCTATCAATTAAGAAAAGGAAAATACGATGTCTTGATTGGGATTAACCTCTTAAGAGAAGGGCTTGATATTCCTGAAGTATCGATGATTGCCATTCTTGATGCAGACAAAGAAGGTTTCTTAAGATCAACAAGATCGTTAATTCAAATCATTGGTCGGGCCGCACGTCACGCGGAAGGGTTAGTGATTATGTATGCGGATAAGAAAACCGATTCGATGAAAGGTGCGATTGAAGAAACCAACCGAAGACGAGACAAACAAATCGCGCATAATCTAAAATACAACATCACCCCCATGACGATAAAGAAAGAAATCCACGCCCCCATCCATACCATGGATGACGAGATTCTTAAGTTGGCAAATACCAAAGGAAAATCATCGCGAAGTGAAATTGAACAACGCGTGAAAGAATTTGAAAAACTCATGCGCGAAGCTGCTAAAGCGTATGATTTCGAACGAGCTGCTGAACTTAGAGACATTATTTTTGAACTGAAAGCAGAAATAAAGGCATAACGTTTACGTTGCTTTTTTTTAAAAACAAGGTATGATTTTTAGACGTAGGAGACAATTATGGAATTTTCATTTTTAGACATCGTCTTTATTATCGTTTCATTCGTGATTATCATTCTTTCCTTGTTACAAGGTGGTAAATCCGAAGGGGCATCTGGTGCGATCACTGGGGCCGGCATGAATGTCTTTGTCAAAACCAAAGAACGTGGATCAGAACTCATTATTTCTTATTTAACCTTAGGCTTTGCCGTGGTTTTCTTTTTGTTAGCATTACTCACCAACGCCTTGGCTTAAATTTATTTAGTTCAGATGTTTCATACGAGGGAGATTCTCCCTCGTTTTTCTTTGTTTGAATTTGTTATAATTTTGGTGTTTATGACAATTGCACAATACATTCAACAAGAAAAAACCAAACTTCAAACCTTAACCCAAGGGTTAAAGGTCAAACCTCATTTGGTGATCATTCAAGCGAATGAGAATGAGGGTTCTAATATTTATATTCGAGGAAAACTTGCGGATTGTTTAGAGGTTGGCATTCAAGCCACGCACCTTCGCTTTCCCATGACCCTCACCCAAGAAGATTTAATCAAAGAGATCCATAAGCATAATCTCGACCCCTTGGTTCACGGGGTGATCGTTCAAGTGCCTTTACCTTCTCACATTGATCCCGCGATCATTCGGCGGGCTGTGCTTCCTCAAAAAGATGTGGATGGTTTTCATCCCTTATCCCCGATGATGGCGTGCACGCCTAAAGGGATTGTGGATTATCTCAGTGCGAGTGGATTTAACTTTTCAGGTAAACATGCGGTCATCATTGGTCGTTCTTATATTGTGGGTCGTCCTTTAGCGTCTGCGTTATTAGACCGCCACGCCACCGTCAGTATCATTCACTCAAAAACCAAAGAAGAAGATAAACTCGGTTTACTTTCTCAAGCTGATTTAATTTGCGTTGCCGTGGGCAAAAAATGGTACTTGTCTGATCAAAAAATTAAACCATCAGCCTGGATTGTCGACATCGGAATTACCCGAGACGATGGGCAAATTTATGGTGATGTTAAACCTGGACGTCATGCAGCCTTACAAACCCCAGTTCCTGGAGGGGTTGGTTTATTGACACGACTTTCATTGTTAAAAAATCTTTGGGAAGCCTATACAAAACAATTCAAATCAAAAGCCAAAGAAGATTAATGTTTTTTAATCACCATCATCATGAGCTGATAGCCGCTGTAGGTGATGATGGCCAAGCCAACCATCATCATCAACAAATCACTGATGGTCTCCATAAAGAATAAAATACAGAACACCCCAACCAGTGAGGCAATGCCAATCGCATAATTTTTCCAAGTGAGTGGGTTGATGAATTGTCGACGAATAAAATATAAATGATAGGCAGCTAACCCTAGTAATCCCAACATGAGGGAAACAATCAGGGTTTGCCTTAACGTCACCAAGGGAATCCAAATAAAAAAGATGCCTAAGGCGATAAGGGCAATGACGATGCTGAGGTTTGAAAAAGGAAACTTAACCCCTTGGTTGAGGTTAGACAAGACGCGGTACGCAAGAATGCCTCCAAAGAACAAACCTGTCAACGCCAAGGTCCATCCTAAGATTTGGTAACCAGTGGATGGATCGATCATTGCGACAATGCCAAACAACATCGCAAAGACATAACCAAGGACTTTCCATTGGCTTGGGGATAGGGTTGGCATCACGGTCTTCATACCATTAGTTTATCAAATGTTTCTTTCAATAACGGAAAGTTTTATAATGCTAATAACGAAAAGAGGATATCAACGATGAATCGTGAAAAGCTTAGACAGTTTGCAACCTTAACCGTACGCCGTGGCGTGAATGTGAAAAAAGGCCAAGATGTGATTATCCATGCTGAACTGGATCAACCTGAATTTATCACCATGGTGGTGGAAGAAGCTTACGCTGCTGGCGCTCGATCGGTCCGCGTCAAATGGACACATTTACCGATTAGCCGAGTTAACGCGATTGAAATGAAGGAAGAGGTGATGGCAGAAATTCCTGAATGGCAACATGCAGAAATGGCGCACAATGTCAAAACCTTACCCGCACAAATTCATATTCGTTCCGTCGATCCAGATGGGATGAAGGGTGTTGACCAAACCAAGTTAACCAATGTTTCTAAAATTACCACCCCACAAATTTTGAAGTACCGTGAACAAATGGACAATCGTTTCCAATGGACGATCATTGGTGTTCCTTCCATCAAGTGGTCAGAAAAAGTCTTCCCAAAACTCAAAGGTGAAGCAGCTGTAGAAGCCATGTGGGAAGCGATCATCAAAGCCACCCGTGTGACCAACGATCCACTTGCAGAATGGGATCGACATAATGCCACCTTACAACAACGAAGCAAACAACTAGATGCATTGAATCTAGATTATCTCCACTTCCAATCCTCGAATGGCACCGACTTTAAAATCTGGATGATCCCAGAAGCCCGGTGGTTAGGTGGTGGTGAACGTTTAATTGACGGTCAATTTTATAATCCAAACATGCCAACTGAAGAAGTATTTATCACTCCTAAAGCAGGGAAGGCAGAAGGAAAAGTTGTTGCCTCCAAACCCTTGTCTTATCAAGGCGAATTGATTGAAGATTTTTCCGTGACGTTTGCCAATGGTAAAGTCGTTGCCGTTCACGCCAAGAAAAACCAAAACTTATTAGAACAAATGGTGAAGATGGACGAAGGTGCATCTCGCATTGGTGAACTAGCACTCGTCCCATTTGACTCTCCTATTCAACAATCCGGTTTATTATTCTTCAATACGTTATTTGATGAAAATGCTTCCTGCCATATTGCCTTAGGTCGGGCGTATGTGAATTCCATCAAAGGCTATGCGACAATGACCCCTCAACAACTCACCGACATTGGCTGCAATCGCTCGATGATTCACGTTGACTTCATGATTGGCAGTCGGGATTTAACCATCACTGGCTATGATCGCAAAGGCAAAGCGTTGGCCATCTTTACGAAGGGTAATTGGGCAACGACTCTCAAGTAAATGCAATAAAAAAACCTTCGCATCTTATTCGCGAAGGTTTTTTCTTTGGTTGAATTATAAGTGGAGATATCGATCGATTTCCCATGCCGAGACATAGGTCCGATAGTCATCCCATTCACGTTCTTTGGCAATGATGTATTTGTCATAGGTGTGTTTACCTAGAACAGCTAACATCATGGGATCTTTCTTCATTTCTTTGATGGCATCTTTTAAGTTTTCTGGTAAGTTTTGAATCCCTTGGGCTTCACGTTGTTCTCGGGTGAGTTCAAAAATGTTGTCATAAACAGGAGGAACCGTTTTAGGATCTTTGCTTGCAACGCCTTCAAGTCCTGCAGTGAGAATAAATGCAAGGGCAAGGTAAGGATTGGCTAATGGATCCACGTTACGTAGTTCAGTACGAGTCGACCCACCACGTGCTGCAGGGATACGAATCATCGCCGAACGATTAGCATCGGACCAGCAGGCATAGCAAGGGGCTTCATAACCAGGAATGATTCGTTTGTAAGAATTGACCGTTGGATTGGTTAAGGCGGCAATGGAACGGGAATGATTAAGAATCCCGGTCATCCATTTTTTAGCAACCAGCGATAATTGCATCTCAGCGGTTGGATCATAGAAGGCGTTTTCACCCTTCGCATTTGCTAAGGATAAATTCGTGTGCATTCCTGAACCATTGATGCCCGCGATTGGTTTAGGCATGAATGTCGCGTGAAGACCATGCTTATGGGCGATGACTTTGACCACGGTTTTAAAGAGTTGTAAATTATCGCAAGCCTTTAAGACGTTTTGGAATCGGAAGTTAATTTCATGTTGGCCGACGGCAACTTCGTGATGAGATGCTTGCACATCCAACCCTAATTTATCAAGTTCAATCGCGATATCACGACGGGTATAGTTGTCCCCATCCATTGGTGCTAAATCAAAATAGCCAGCGTCGTCGTTTGGTTCTAAGACAGGTTTACCTTCTTTGACTTTGAATAAAAAGAATTCAGGTTCAAAGCCAACGTTCAATGCAGAAAAACCTGCATCATGCATTTTCTTAATGGCCTTCTTGAGGATGAATCGTGGATCGCCTTCAAAGGGTTCACCTTTTGGTGTGTAAACATCACACACCAAGCGTGCGACTTTGCCTAATTCCAAACTTTCAAAGGTGAGGATTTGAAACGTCGACAAATCAGGATACAAATACATATCAGCTTCTTTGATACGAACGAAGCCTTCAATCGAGGAACCATCAAACATAATTTTGTTATTGATGGCGTCGTCTAATCGAGAAATCGGTAAATCGACAGACTTTACGATGCCGAGCATGTCGGTAAATTGCATACGAATAAACCTAACATCCTCTTTTTTGGCAAGCGCCAAAACGTCTTCTTTTGTCATGGTTACCATGGTAAATCCCCCTGTGAGATGTTAATCACATTATAATGCTTTATTTTATTTCGTCAAATAGTTAAAAATGACGTCATCAAGGTTCTTGATGGACGTTAGCATGATTGTTTTCAACCTTGAATCAAAGAATACGTATCGACAAAATCAAGTCAAAAGGAAGTGTTAATTTATCAATGATTAACCATTTTTGCTCGAAATTCATCTTGGTGACTAGCCCGGCAACCTGGTGTTTATTTCCTTCAAAGAAGTAATCGATGATCACGTTTTGGTCTTTAGACCGGAGTAAACCATCATTAATCTCATTCGCCATCTCCTGACTTAATTGAGGTTTTTTAAGCTTCTCACGATGGTTTTTCATTTTGGCAATCGTGCCTTTTTGCTCAATCAGGGAAGCGTAAGGTGCCCATTTTTTCATCCCGCGATCACTCATTTACGGTGACCTCCAATAAGTTCATGACGGTCTCGGGTGGTGGATGATTTGAGTAACGCCGACGTTCTTAATACCGCATTATGACCATAGCGTTCTTTGATCTGAGCAAGTGTGACTTGCAACCTTCTTTTTTTATCCGTGGTTTCAACATCAGTAAATAAGTCGAGTTGTTCTTTGTCTAAGTCAGTTAGTTTTCTAAAAGAAAAGGTGACATTTCGAATTGGTTTGGCTTCAACATAGCGATGATAAATTCGCATCAATGCCTCATACAAGGTATCTTCATCATCGGTGGCCCGCATCAAACTCATTTGGTGAGAGAATCCTCCAAGGCTTGCCGAGTAGCCAATGCTTAAATGCACCAAGGACGTCAGGTGCGCTTGCAGTCGTAAACGTAACGTCAAGTCATCACACATTTCCCGAATCACCACGGGTGCTTCTTCCATTGTGTAATCTCTAAACAACACTTGCCCCATGCTGATGCCAGGTTCTTTTGGACTATATTTTTCTCGTATATTGGAATGATCAATGCCGTTGGCGTGTTGATGAAGTTGCTTGCCCATCACCCCATATAACGCGATTAATTTATGTTCTGGGTATTGGGCTAAATCCCCCACGGTCATGATCCCCAGTTGATGAAGGCGGTGCTCCATTCTTGACGCTATCCCCCACATCTCGCCGACCGGCAGTGGCCAGAACTTGTCTTGGATGTCTGCTTGATGCCAAATCGCGATGCCATCTTTGGCTTTTTTGGCTTCTAAGTCCAAGGCACTTTTTGCAAGAAACGGGTTGTCACCGATGCCCACGGTGGCGAGCAATTTCATTTTCTTATAAATTGTATCTTTGATGGTCTTCATCAATTCCCGAGGAGTTTGTTGATAAAGCTTTAAATAAGGACCAAGGTTTAAAAAGGCTTCATCGACGCTGTACACATGAAGATCGTCTTCACCGACAAAATCTAAAAGGATGGACATCACTTGGGCAGATTGTTGTAAATATAAACTCATTCTTGGGGTGGCAAAGACAATATCGTCACGCTTAGGGAGTTCAAAGACCCGGAGTCGGGAGGGAATGCCTTGGGCTCTTAAATAAGGGGATACCGCGAGAATGATGGTCCCTGTGCCACGGCTTTTGTCGGCAACCACCAACGGGGTGGTCATGGGATCAAGTCCACGATCAACACATTCCACCACCGCGTAAAAAGACTTGAGGTCAAGGACGGCGACCACAGAGGGGAAAGGTTGAGTTAAGTTTTTTTCTTTTAACATGGTATCCTTGGACCTCTATTTTAACGAAACTAAAGACATAAATGCATTAAGAATTTGATATGAAAACATTCGTTCATTAATTTGTATATTTTCTGTGATTTTCTTCACAAAATAATGATTTGTGGTATATTATTCAATATGGATTTTAATACCTTACTTGAACCAATCGAAACTGCCATTTTAGAGATTTTAGCCAACCCAATCCTATTGGATGTTGGTTTAGGATTATTCGTCTTATTCATGGCGTTCACTGGGGTAAAACGAGGATACTGGTTTGCGATATGGAATTTATTTTTTTCCGTTGTGGTTATCTTCATTGGCCTTCTTTTCTTCTTGAATGTTGCCACGACGTTTGTCAGTGAATTCACCGGCGCATACTTAGTGTTTGTAGACATTGACTTATCAAAAACCATGGCGATGTTTGCCATCTTACTTGCCGTCTTGTTATTTGGTTGGATCATCTCTGGTTTTATTTATTTAATCTTTACCCCAATCAAAGGGAAGAATTATTCCTATCGTGATTTAGACCCCATGGTCGTGATTAAAGTTAAATCCTATGGATTTACCGTTGGGTTGATCGAAGGTATCGCTTATGTGTTTCTCTTCAATATCGTTTTAGGCAACATCGCAACCTACTTACCACAAATTTTTCCTAATGAATATATTTCAACGTTCTTATCAACCTTGCACCCAGATAATTCGATTGTCTTAAGTTTAATCAATCAGCTGCTTGGTGATTACGGTAGTTTCCTTCAATTAGGATAAGACCTCAATCTAGGCAAACAAAAAGTCTTGGGATCTCCAAGACTTTTTTCTTGTTTAATTTAGCCTACTTACTTTTTCTTATTGTGACTTTTTTCGTTGCAACTTTGGTTGTTTCTAAAGTCACAGGTGCGGGGGTATCGCTGAGCGATGGTGTTGATTTATCCATGAACACATCATAAAACCCGTTACCAATGAGGATGACAAAGATACCTACCATCGACGCTTGAAAACTATTGACCATGGTTACCACAAGAAGAATGAGCATCCCAAGGATCGCAAGTCTAGGCACATGAGGGAAACCCCAAACTTTATAGGGACGTTCTGCTTTTGGCATGGTTTGACGGAACTTGAACACTGATAAGAAGATGAGGGTGTTAAACACCAACCCACCGAATAAGATAATGGATAATAAGAAATTGACGTTATCATAACCAAACCCGACAATGATCCACGAGACAATCGTTTGCCCAAGAATGGCCACCCAAGGGGTTTTGAATTTAGCATCGATATTACCAAAGAATTTGGGTAGCGTTTCATCTTCCGCCATCGCTAAGTAAACGCGTGGGAATGATAAAATCGAACCATTCAACGATCCAAAGATGGAAATGGCAATCGCACCAAACACGACGTAACCTAATAGACCGAGATCAAAACTGGTAAAAATCGCTCCGAATGCGGAATAGACCGCTCCAAGGTCGAAGCCAGCTTCCACTGCGCCAGTTCCTAAATTCGCTAAGGTAGCTGGCGAAATGATGCGGTATAAACCAACGACAAATAACACATACACACCCATGACCAAAGCAACAGCAATCGTTAATGCTTTGGGTAAATCTCTTTTTGTATCTTTCATTTCTTCGGCAACGGTATTTAAGTTGGTCCAACCTTCGTAGGCAAATAAGGTTCGGGCAACGGCAAACAGTAAACCGGAAATAAGTAATCCAGGTTCAATATTTTCTGCACCATTGCTGGCAAAGATATCCGTTTGGGTTCCAAAGAATAACCCATAGACGATGATGGTGATCAATGGAATGAGTTTGGCAACGAAGAAAATATTTTGAACTATTTTTCCATATTGAACGCCAAAATAATTAATCAATGAGAGGATGATGATAACGACCGTAGCAATGAGTCCAACAAGAGGTGCTGGAAATCCTGCTCCATCATTCACCCCCAACATATAACCGATCACTTGGGCAAAGAGAAGCGCTAATAAAGCAACAGAACCCGAGCTTGATAAGAAGAAGTTGGTGATGCCTGATAAGAAGGCAACCCGTCGACCATATGCTTTCCGAAGATAAACATAATAGCCACCTGTTTTAGGAAACAGTGTTCCCAACTCTGCATAAGTTAAGGCAGAGAATAAGGTGATGATGCCACCCACCAACCATGCCACCAGCGATAAGCCTAATGAATTACTCGCCAAACCTAAGACCAGCATCGAAAAGAAATAAATCCCCGACCCGATCATGATCCCTGCCAAAACAGAGACACTAGAGAACAATCCGAGTTCTTTTTTTAGTTTCATATGAAACCTCCAATAAATATTAAAGACAATTTATCAATATACTCGATAAATTGCAAAGAAAATGATTTCGTGAAAACATTAATTTTCTTTGATTTTTTGGAGGGCTGCGTAGTGTAATGTTGGGGTTCTTGCCGCACTGACCTCATCTAAACGACCCACAGGGGTGTGGTGAGGTGCTGTTTTCACGATCTCAGGATTGGTCTTGGATTCTTGGGCAATTTGCCGGAAAATCGCGATGAATTGATCAAGGGTTTCTTTGGACTCAACTTCCGTTGGTTCCACCATGATCGATTGATCGAAGAGCATTGGAAAATAGATCGTTGGGGCGTGTATACCAAAATCTAAACAGCGCTTGGCAATGTCTAAGGTTTTCACACCGGTGGATTGATCAATTAATCCATTCATGACAAATTCATGCATGCAAGGTTGGTTGGCGACCAATTTATAGACATCTTTTAATGATGCTTGAATATAGTTGGCGTTCAAGACCGCGTGAGGACCCACATGCATCAAATCTTCTGCGACGGTGCGAATATACGAATAGGCGCGGATGACCACAAGGAAGTTACCATAGAATCCACCGACTTGACCACAGGAGGTTGTTGGGTAATCCAATCGATATTGGTCTTTTTCTTTAACCACGACTGGTTTTGGTAAATAAGGCACCAAGTGTTTGGCAACACTGACAGGGCCAGACCCTGGACCACCACCACCGTGTGGGGTGGAAAAGGTTTTATGTAAGTTCATATGCATGATGTCAAAGCCCATGTCTCCGGGTCGAGCAATCCCTAATAAAGGATTGAGATTGGCGCCATCATAATAGAGTAAACCACCGACATCGTGAACGAGTTTTGCAATCGTTAAAATATCTTTTTCAAATAAACCGACTGTGTTTGGGTTGGTTAACATAATCCCCGCGGTTTGATCATTGAGCACTTGTTTTAAAGCGTCGACATCGACCATCCCATTTTTGGATTTGATCGTGATGGTTTCATACCCTAACATCATCGCCGAGGCAGGATTGGTGCCGTGAGCAGAATCAGGAATCACCACTTTGGTCCTTTTGGTATCCCCGCGTGCTTCATGGTACGACTTCATGATCATTAAGCCAGCCAATTCGCCATGAGCCCCAGCAAAGGTATTTAAGGATGTCCCACCCATGCCCGTGATTTCATTGAGCATCGTCGCCATATCAAAATAAATCTTGAGTAACGGTTGAACGGTGTCTAACGGTTGCGTTGGATGGATCAGTTTAAAACCATCTAAACTCGCCATTTCATCATTGATTTTTGGGTTGTATTTCATCGTGCATGAACCAAGGGGATAAAAGCCAGATTCAATTCCAATATTCTTTTGTGAAACTTTGGTGTAATGTCTAACAATATCTAACTCAGAAACTTCAGGAAGGACTGCCGCTTCTTGGCGAAATAGCGTCGTGGATAGATTAGGTTCCTTGGTTGCAGGAATGCTGGTGTTGGGTAGTTGATAACCCACGCGACCTTGCGACGATAGTTCAAAAATGAGTTTAGTGTAAGTCATGTTGAACCTCCTTGATCGCGTTTACAAATGCATCAATGTCTTCCTTGGTTTTGGTTTCACTTCCATACATGACGAGTTGTTTATCGTTCAAAGGTTGGCCAATTAAATAACCTTTTTTCACCAAGGCTTTTTCTAATGCATGGGTGTTTACTTTACTATTAAGGGTGACTTCATAGGCATAAGGAGCTTGATACGTTTTCGTAAATAATCCAGTGGCCGTCAGTTGTTCCACTAGATATCTTGTCACCGCACAGGCGCGATCAAAAGCAGCGACCAATCCTTGTTTACCTAAGGCACTCATATAGACCGTTGCTTGTAAGGCAAGGAGGGATTGATTGGAGCAAATGTTAGAGTTCGCTTTTTCTCGACGAATGTGTTGTTCGCGAGTTTGTAACGTCAAGACGAAACCACGTTGACCGCGGCTATCTTTGGTGTAACCACAAATCCGACCAGGCATTTTTCTGACCCATTCATTGAGGGTTGCTAAATAACCTAAATAAGGACCACCAAAACTTGGGTTTAATCCTAAGGATTGTGCTTCGCCGCAGACGATGTCCGCGCCAAGCTCTCTTGGGGTTTTTAATCTGGATAAAGCAAAGGGATCATTATAACTAATGATTAATGCCTTCTTGGACTTGATGATTGGGGCGACACGATCAAAGTATTCAATCAAACCAAAACGATTTGGATAAGAAAAAATAACAGCTGCAAATGGCGAATTCATCGCTTGCTGGAGTACCTTTTGATCCATCAAACCATCTTTAGAAGGAATGATATCTAATTTAACATCTCGATGTCTGGCATAGGTCAATAAAACTGCTTCAACGTGGGGTAATAAAGCAGAAGCAATCAACACACGTTTAATGCCAGTGACAGAAACTGCCATGGTCATCGCTTCAGAAAGCGCGGTTGGTCCGTCATACATGGAGGCGTTGGAAACATCCATGCCTGTCAATTGGGTAATCATCGATTGCCATTCAAAAATATATTGCAGGGTTCCTTGAGCAACTTCGGGTTGATAAGGTGTATACGACGTTAAAAATTCTTGACGCGAACTGATCGCATCAATGATGGAAGGACGTTCATGTTCATAAACCCCAAACCCTCGGAAGGATTGTAAAACTTGACCTTGATTGGCTTTGAGATGTTTTCTTAATTGACTCTCAGATAACCGAGGTAAGAGTTGGTAGGGTTTCGTTAATCGGATGGATTGGGGAACATCGCCTAATAAATCATCAATCCGTTTTGCCCGGATGACTGCCAACATTTCTTCTTGATTGGATAGCGTTAAAGGAAGATATTTAAACATCTTTTAGTATCCTTTCTTATTACTTTGGTAAGGCGTCGTAATCAGCTTTAGATAACAAGGTGTTCATTTCAGTTGGGTTGGATAATTTAACTTTGATGATCCACGTGGATTCTGCATCTTGATTAATTAAATCAGGCCCACTGATGAGGGATTGATTGATTTCTACAATTTCTCCAGACACTGGAATATATAAATCGGATGCCGCTTTGACAGATTCTACCACGCCAAAGACATCATTTTCTTTAAAGGTTTTTCCCACCTTAGGTAAGTCAACAAAGACGATGGTTCCCAAACTACCTTGGGCGTAATCCGTGATGCCGATGGTGGCGATCTTTCCTTCTAAAACAACCCATTCATGGGAAGGCGAATATTTACGATTGCTCATGTTATTTCTCCTAGCGTTTATATTGCTTCTGCATGAATATCATATCACGAACGACCGCGTCAATAGGCGTATTTCTCATCATCACGACAACCTTAGTTCCAACCGCTGAATACGGGGTTTCTAGGATGGCCATGGCCAAGGCTTTGGTGGAATCCGGCAAGATATAACCGGTGGTGATTAATCCCACTTGTTTATCGCCAACCAGCACTGGATATTCCGCTCGTGCAACCCCTCGTCCAAGTAACTCAATGCCCACAAGTTTTTGTTTAACGCCTTGTTGCATTTGTTTCGCGAGGACATCTTTACCAATAAAGTTTTTGGTTAATTTAACCGCAAAGGTTAAACCTGCTTCTATGGGAGAAATGTGTTCAGAGATTTCATGAGAGTATAAAGGTAGTGCCGCCTCAAATCTTAAGGTGTCTCTTGCGCCTAATCCACAAGGGGTCACTCTTGAATCGCCCATAAATGCTAGCCATAAAGCTTGAATGGTTGCTAAATCTCCATAGACCTCAAAGCCATCACTCCCGGTATATCCGGATCGAGAAATGAGCAATTCTTTTCCTTGATATTTCGTCATGATAAAAGTCATGAATTTAAGTTGACTTAATTCAACTTTTTTGGTGATGTGCGTTTGCAGGACCGCTTCTGCCAATGGCCCTTGAAGGGCAATTTGAAGTAACTGGCTTGTGACAACGTCAATGCTGACATCAAAATTTCCTTTTTTCGAGGTTAACCATTCAATATCCACTTGGCTATTAATCGCATTCAAGACCAAAAGAATCTTTTTAGGAGATAAAACATACGCGATTAAATCATCAATGGGGTATCCTTGTTCGTTGCACATGAGGGCATAAATCGCTTTGTTTTCTGGTTGACCAGCGATTTGATTGGTCACTAATGATTCCACAAAAGCGATGGCGTCTTTGCCTGTGATGTAGATTCTAGCCATATGGGAGACATCAAACACCCCAGCTTGCTGCCGAACAGCTCGGTGCTCGGCGACTAAACCTTTGTATTCTTGCGGCATGGTAAAACCACCGTAAAAAACTATTTTTGCACCTAATTTAACGTGTTCATCGTGGAGTGGTAATTTTGCCATAAGTAAACCTCTTTTATGGTCCTTATTTTAACTCATAATCCTTGAATGATGTTAGTAAAATCAAATCAATTTTTTAAAAAATTTCTAGGATTATTTAAATAAAAAATACTTCCAACAAGTGAGGTTAATTCTCCAACTTTTGGAAGCTAGATTAATGCAAATTGGTGGAGCTGACGAGGATCGAACTCGCTACCTCGTCGTTGCGAACGACGCGCTCTCCCAAATGAGCTACAGCCCCAATATTGCCACTCAAGATTATCAAAAAAAGCATCATTTAGCAATCATTTATATACATTTTTAATGTATCTTGCTTAGGTTAAAACTTTTTTATTGTAAGCGCATACAAGATATTATATGATAAAAGAAACCGATTTCCTTGTCAAAGGATAATAAAGGATATTGATTATGAAAACGTTCATGAGTGAGACGTATCAAAAACAAAAACCGTTTGCAGGATTTTTACCAGGAATCGCTGGCAAAGAAGGACTGCCGATGTGGGTCTTTTATGTCAATCGAGGGCAAGCGATTAGTACCTTTGGGGTGAGAGATAAAAATGGGGCAATCACTGAATTTTATCCTGCTAACTTAGCGTACGCATACATCCATCAAAATGGATTTCGTACGTTTATCAAATATAAAGAAGAAGTCTATGAGTGTTTCCAAGAAAAAAATGAACGGCAAACATTGACTGTGGATGCGCATGAAATCATCATCGAAGAAACCATTCCACAGTGGCAACTTAAGATCAAGGTGACGTATGCAACCCTTGCGAATATGCCTTTATCCGCTTTGATGAGAAAAGTAGAGATCACGTCTCTGGATGGTGTTGAAAAAAAACTGATCGTGATTGATGGACTTGCCCAAATCTTACCTGCTGGGATTGATTATGGTGGCTATAAAGCAGTCAGTTATTTACTCCAAAGTTGGATGGAAGTTCAAGAAAATGACAACCATGTCTTTTTAAAGTTACGTGCATCAACCGCAGATTCTAGCGAAGTCAAAGCAGTGGATGATGGTAATTTTTACACTTACGTTGGCTTAAATAAAAAGCAATACTTGTATGATTACAAGGCTGTTTTTGCTCAAGATTCTTCGTTTACGACGCCTTACCGTTTACAAGCATTGGATTATCAAAATTTAGTGAAACAAACCCAAGCTCCCGTCAATCAAGTCCCTTCGGCTTTTGTGGTCTCTGAGCTTGTCGTGAAAACCACCACGAGTTTCTATGGTGTCTTTGGCTATAGTCAAAACCGCACCCAATTATCGCCTCTAGTTCAAAAGATGAATGCAGCTTTTTTAGACCATAAGTTTAAGGAAAATAAATTAACCGTGGACTCGCTGACTTCTGAAATTCAAACCCAAACGTCAAAGCCCATGTTTGATTCTTATTTGCAACAATGCTATCTCGACAATATTTTACGAGGGGGTTATCCAATTCAATTGGAAACCTTAGATGGACCGGTTGGGTATCACATTTATTCCCGTAAACACGGTGATTTAGAAAGAGACTATAATTTCTTTTCCTTAGAACCAAGTTATTTATCTCAAGGCAATGGCGCGTTCAGAGACGTGTTACAAAATCGACGAAATGATTTGTATTTTCACCCAGAAGTGGGCACCACAACCATTGCTCAATTTGCTTCGTTGATTCAAGCGGATGGCTATAATCCGTTAAGCATTGAAGGGATTATGTTTACCTTTCAAGGTGATGCAAAAAAATATCCATCTTCCATTCAAGACGTCCTTAAGCAAGAATTTACTCCTGGACAAATCGCTAACATAGCGGGTCAATTACAACTACCTGTGATGGAAACAGTGACGAACATTGTTAAACAATCCCGTTATCATTTCAAAGCGACGTTTGGTGAAGGCTATTGGGGCGATCACTTTACGTACTTCTTGGATTTGATTGAAACGTATCTAGATATTTATCCAGATCAAGTGGAAACCTTACTTCAACAAAAGCATCGTTACTTTTTATCGCCGGCTCATGTGTTAAAACGCGATGAAAAATATATTTTAAAGAATGGTCAAGTTCGTCAGTACCACGCGGTCCATCATGATCATGCCTTACCTCCACGTGGATGGTTAAAACTTGCCAATGGAGAAGAGGCCACCACGTCTTTATTTGGAAAATTATTGACCTTAGTCACCAACAAATTTTCCCAACTAGACCCTGAGGGTCTTGGTTTAATGTATGAGGCTGAAAGACCGGGTTGGAACGATGCGATGAATGGGATACCTGGTTTATTCGGGTCCGGCGTCTCGGAAATGCTTGAATTAAAAAGAATCGTTCAGTTCTTACGACAACAAAATATGGTTGATGTAGACGTGCTTTCTCCTTTAAAAACCCTCATCCAATCTCTATTCAATAACAACGAGACTACTTTATTTGGCCAATGGTCAAAACGCATGGATGCGTTAGAAACCTATCGTGATCAACTTAAACTTCCTTTATCCACATCCACATTACCTGTGTCAGTGATTCAAAAGTTATTAACACACATGGCGGACACACTGCAACAATCGATGGATCGATTGTTAAAGATTCATCCGATTCCTTATACCTATTTTATGTATGAAGTTGATCGTTATGATTTACTACCCAAAGCCAATGCAAATGCGCTGCAAACCGTTCGGGCGAAATCTTTCAAACGCACACCTTTACCTCACTTCTTAGAAGCTCCCGCACGCATGCTATCCAATGGTTTTTTGACCCCGGAACAAGCGAGCAAACTCTACGGTGCCATCAAACAATCCCCGTTATATGATGTCCCTTTGAAAATTTATAAAACCAGTGCCCCACTCGATCAACAATCGATGGAAATTGGTCGGATACGAGCGTTTACACCAGGTTGGTTAGAACGAGAATCGGCCTTCTTACATATGACTTATAAATACATGCTTGGGTTATTAAAAGCAGAAACGTATCCATCATTTTTTGAAGCGATGAAGGATGGATTGACGTGTTTTATGAATCCACAAGTCTACGGTCGATCCCCTTTAGAAAACTCGTCCTTTATTGCCACATCCAATAATCCAGATGCTTCCAAGCACGGTCAAGGATTTTATGCCAGATTATCGGGATCAACTGCCGAAGTCCTGTCGATGTGGAAACGATTATTATTTGGTGCAACATTATTTACCTATGCCAAGCGTCAACTTCAATTTCAAATTCAACCGACGATCCCACTAGATTATTTTAAGGATGGCATCATCGAAACCACTTTATTTGCCCAAACCAAGATTCGTTTCATCATCACAGAAACCGTCAAACCAACAACCCAAGCATTCACCGTCATTGGTTATCGATTAGTGTTACCTCAACAAACCCAACCTATTGTCATTCATGGTGCCTCCATCAAAGGTGAGCATGCCTTGGCAATTCGGCAAAAACGTTTTCGTGAGATCGAAGTTTTGTTGAAGGGAGGTCCCACCAACTAACGATGATGTAGCCAAGTAGAAAGCGTTGTTCACTCTTAATCATCATGAAAGGAAATTATTGATGAAACATTATTGGAAAGGTCTTACCATCACGTTAGCAGCCTTGGTGCTTGCTGCGTGCGGGACGCCAAGCTCAAGTAGCCAAGACAGCTCGACAAGTGCATTAACTGCCATCACGATTAATGGTGCCAACGACGTATCCATTGAGTTTGATGCCGATTTTAACTTTTTAACAGGCGTAACTGCCACAGGAAACGATGGTACTAGCTATACAGAGGACCTCACGCTTTCCTCTATCTCCCCAGCGGTGAATACCACCACGGGTGATTTAGACACCACCAGAACCGGTGTTCACACCGTTCAATATCGTGTTCAAGTTGGAGTTTTAGTTGCCACAAAATTCAGAAACATTACTGTTGGACAACCTCAATCAACAGGCGGGATGTTACTCAATCCAGATTTTGCATTAGGCACAGCTGGCTGGGATGATCCCGGTGTTGTCTATAACGAAAGTGGATCCAGTATCGCTTTTGATATCGAAGCAGGTGCATTAAAAGTTGTGGTCGTGACAAGCCCAGTTGCCTATGCTCCTCGATTTGGACAAATGAATGTCCCATTTGAAATCGACACCACGTATGAAGTTAGCTTCCGCGCGAAATCAAGTGCAGTAAAACCTATTAATTTAAACGCTGGTGAATTATTAACCTCGGCTCCTTGGTTCACTGACTTCAAACCAGGTCAACCAGAAGTGAGAACCATCGGCACTGAATGGGCAACGTATTCGTTTACCTTTACTCACCGTTTAGATAATCAACGCGGTGGAATTTTATTTGAACTAGGAACCGTCAGTGGTCAAAGTGTCAATTCGACGATGTATTTTGATGACATTGCCATTGAAGAAGCCACCGCTGGTCCAGACGTCACTGCCCCAAATTTCAACGGGGTGCAAAGTACAGTCAGTATCTTAGTTGGCTCAACCTATGATCCATTAAATGGTGTCACTGCATTAGACATCGTTGATGGCGATTTAACCGATTCAATTTTAGTAGAAATTCTTGATAGCAATAACGCGACAGTGAGTGCAGTAAGCACAAGTGCTCCTGGTGTTTACACGGTCAATTATTCTGTTGAAGACGCTAATGGAAACGAAGCAACTGCTCAAACCACCGTCAATGTGGTGAACTTAGCTTTCCGCAATGAAAACTTATTAGTCAATGGTTCATTCGCAACTGCCATTGGCGAAGAGTGGGGATATTGGCAACAAGATTGGGGCACTGCTCCGGTTGTGAATCGCTCGCAAGATGTCAACGCTGGTACATATAGTTTAGATATTACTGGTGGCGGCGATGCTGTCTGGGCCATTCAATATTTCCAAGATAATGTCAACTTAGTTCAAGGAACAACGTATCGCTTTTCTGTAACCGCTGCCGCTTCCGTTGCTCGCAAATTAAGCGTTGGCATTGGTTATGGCAATCCTTGGAATGAATACGGACGTAAGAATGGACTTGAAATTGGTACCACCTCGTCAACACAAGACTTTGTCTTTACGGTCACCAAAGCAACCGCAGATGTGAAGGTTGTTTTAGAATTAGGCACGCAAGATGGTTTTGCCAATGGTGTCCTAACACTTTCTGAAGTTCGTCTACAACGATTAGATGCCACCGCACTCATTGCAAACAATGATTTCTCTAACTCAGGTTGGAGAGGTTTTGCGAACACATGGCAAGGCACTGCTTTTTCGACAGATGTTGTGAATGGTGAATTCAAGATGACTGTCACCGCTGTGAATGTTTATGAATCTTGGCATTTACAAATTGTCCAAGACGCAGAATCATTAACAGGTTTACCAGGTACGAGTTCCTTCTTGGATCTCGCCCCAAGCACAACCTATGAATTAAAATTTGACGCGTATGCTTCTAAAGCTGTGACCATAACGCCGAATATTTTTGGTCAAAATATTTGGACAAACTTTGTTCAAAGTCCAACCACAACGTTAACAACCTCCAAAGTAACCTATACCTTATCCGTGGTCACGGGTGCGACTTTGAATGATACAGAAAAATTAGCATTTGAGTTTGGCACAGGTTTACCCTTAACGGACAATGTTCCAGTATCAGTTTATTTAGATAATGTTTCGTTAAAAACCGGTGGTGTTGATGTGGCCACGCTTTATAACGGAACGATGGAAGCTATTCTAGGTGGTCACACTTTCTTTACCGAACACGGTGGAACGATGACGCGCGGCGTTAATGGCGGAGCATCGATTGTTGTTCCTGCATTAGGTGGCGCTGCCTATCAACCTCATTATTTCTATATTTTCCCAACGCTAGCGAAAGGCAAGTATGAAGTGAAGATTGCGTTAACAAGTTCAGTGACTCGTGATTTACGCTTTAATATTATTCTTCCTGATGCAGGCTATGCTTCGATCTTACCTGACAACTTTGTTGATTTCACAGTGACTGCAGACACCCCTTATGTCTTTACGGTTTCCTTTGAAGTCATGACTCCATTAACCAATGTGAAGCTTGAATTAGACTTAGGAAACCTTGGTGGTGGTAACCTCTCTCTACCAGGAAAATTCTTAATTTCAGAAGTCCTAGTCTATGCTAACTACAATAGCTAAAGGAGGCGATAAATAGTGAAACATAAAGCCAAATTATCCGTGGTTGCTTTGTTTGTCCTTGCTGGATGTGGGGGAACCCCATCCAGTAGCGGCAACACGACAACGAGTGGAACGCTCCAGCCGATTACGTTATCTTATGCCGATTGGGGTAATCAAGAACTCAATCGAAGAATGCTTGATTTATTTCAAATACGATACCCACACATCACCGTTGAACTTCGCCAAGATATTGTTGGTGCTGGGGCACAGTTTACAGGAAATCTCGTGACGGCTGCGCAAGCCGGATTACTACCAGACGTCTTTGCCACGGACAACGTTCCTACCATCATCAATGCTGGGTTAACGTTAGATGTTGCGGAATTCTGGGATGCCGATGCCGATGCAGAATTAGTCTATGACAACATTGCCCTTGCTGGTGTTTATAATGGCAAACGATATGCGGTTCCTTCGTTTCAATTCTTAAAAGGAATATTAATTAACCTTGATATTTTTGAACGAGCCAACCTTCAAACGGTTGCCGGAAAATATCGCATTGATAATGATGGATATCCAGTCAAAGATTGGACGTTTGAAGAATTCGTCAATATCGCTAAAGATATTAAAAATTTTGATTTGGTGAACACAGAAAACTTAGTCGTTGGCATGGACACATGGTATGGATCCCCTGATTTCCAACAAGTGTGGCCGATGATGCAAAATGCAGAAACCCAATACGACACGTGGGATGGTGAACAATTTAATTACACTTCGCCAGACTGGATTAGTGCGATGCAAGCTAAAGTTGAGCTTCATCAATTAACCAACGGTACCACCACTCGCTTTACCCCAGAAGATTATGACGCCGAAGACAATGACGAATTAAGAACTTACATGATTCAAACAGGATATGCGGCCATGGATATCGAAGGCTCTTGGCAATTTTGGGTCATCAAAGATGCGATCGATAATCGCGACTTTGAATTAGGTTTCTGGCCATATCCTCAAGGTGATGCTGGTTTATTTCCACCAACGATTTTAGACTTCCAAGCAATCTCTTCCCAAACCGAACATCCTGAAGAAGCATACTTATTGGCAAAGTGGATGACCTATGGTCAAGATGGCTGGAACGCAAGACTTTCCTTACTTGAAGCGGATCGTGAAGACACCATTGCCGAAGGGCTTACCCCAGAGTTCTTGGATCGATTCCCGATCGCGGACTATCCAGGGGTTTGGACTAGAGTTGAAGGTTTAGTTGAAGGAATTCAAGGCATTGATGCCATCTTTGATCGCATTGAATTTTCAAAACCAGACTTAGACAAATGGTTACCAGGATATAAAGATTTCTGGGCTTGGGCGTATGCAGAAGATAATCCATTCAACTTTAATAACTTAGTCTTAGAAGGACCTAACGCTGTCCCAACCTATGCGGAAGCATGGCAGGAACAAATCAATTTACTGGTGAGCGCTCAGCTTGAAGCATTAGGAACTTAATCCTCATCGAATGGAAGACCTCATCACGAGGTCTTCCTTCTTAGGTCAACTAAAAAAATGAAACTAAACATCCCTTTCTTTAAAACAAAACAATCTGGCATCTGGCTGATTGTTTTTGTTCTTGGTGTTTCCGGTTTCATTTTTTTAATCGATCAAGCCCCGGCCCCGATGAATCAAGCGTTTGATACGTACGGGATGTTGAACCCTGATATCAATTATGCGTATCAACAACAAATTTATGGTATTCCTACCTACACGGCTAAACAAGAATTTTATCAAGAGGCTGGTGTTCCCCAATCGGATGCAACCGCCACGTATAACTCGACCACCATCCAAGGTCAAGCGGTCTCTACTCAATCGGATGGTTATGAAGAATTTGTCTTAGGCTATGCTTTCACAGAAGATGTTTTTTTATTGGATGTTGATCATCCCATTGAATTTACTTATGAAGGACAATCCAGTGGCTTGCTGTCCTTTTCTCTTGATTATTTCTTACTCGATGACAACACCGAAGACACCAAGATTAGTTTGACCATCAATGATGAGTTACCATTTTATGAAAGCCAAGCGTTGATTCTTCCTGCCATCTGGCAATTTGCCACGGAAGAGTTTGCGTTAGACCGCTATGAAAATGAATTACAACCCTTGTCGGTGAAACAGCGAATTTGGCAAACCCAAACCATTCGCGATATGCGAACACTGCATGCTTATCCATTTGAATATTATGTGGAACCCGGTGATGTGATTGGTCTACATTTTGTCAATGCTGATGTCCTTATTGGCCGTATCACGTCTCTGAATGTTGTTCCGTTAATCGATTATGATACTTACGTGGAATCCCTTCCCAATGCTCAAGTGGTGGACACGTTAAGCATGATTTCAAGTCGCTCGATGACCACACGAAGTGACGCCTCCATTCGTTTAAGAACTGAACAAGACGTGAGTGCGTTGTATTATGACACGCAATTTTTAAGATTGAATACGATTTTTGGCGACAGTTGGGAACGTGGCGGTCAATCGATTAAGTACGAAATTAATATCACGACCCCAGGACTGTACGCGTTGTCTTTCCGTTATCGGCAATATTTACAAAACGACATGATCACCGCTCGAAGTATTTACATCAATGGGGAAATTCCTTTTCAAGAATTTTTAGCGATGGCGTTTCCTTACACGATGCAATTTAGAAATCGCACCTTAATGGATGACGCCGGCGCTCCTTATTATGTTTACTTAGATGCTGGGATCAATACCATCGCCTTAGAAGCAGTGAATTATCCATATCGATTTGCCATTGAAACCTTGCAATCGGTGATGCAACAAATTCAGTCATTATCTTTGGAAATCAAACGCTACACCGCAGGAAGCAACGACTTGTATCGCGATTGGGAAATTGAAACTTATTTTCCTAACGCGAAAAATAATTTACTGGCATGGGCTGACCAACTCGAGATCATGTACGACCAATTGTTGGTGGTGTCCATCAATCAAAATCCTTCTCAACTTGCCAACGTTCGTGTCAGTATCGCTAGATTAAGAACGCTTGCCAATCAAATCAATCGTCTTCCTGGATTGATGGTTCAATTTGCCGATGGGGATTCGAGTGTCAACCAAATGCTTGGTGCCCTTCTGCAAGAAATGATGCGCTCCTCTTTAGAGATGGAACGTATCATGGTTCACGGCGAGGTGTCTTTGCCAAGAGCCACGGCAACCTTCTTCAGTTCCGCTTATGAAAATAGTGCACGACTGATCTTATCGTTTATTAACAATCCTTATTCGGCAACACAAATGAATGAAGAAGATCTCAATGTTTGGGTCAACTTTCCTCGTCCTTACATCGAAATCATGCAATCAATGGTGGATCAATTTTATCCTGGGCAACGGCAAGTCAAACTTTCACAAATGCCCGATGAAAATAAATTAATTCTTTCCAATATTTCCGGTCAATCTCCCGATCTCGCGGTTGGGGTTAACCATTGGATTCCTTATGAATTTGCCTCACGTGATGCGGCATTGGACTTAAGACAGTTTGATGGATATAACGAAGTGGTTCAACAATACGCCAAAGGGGCAATGATTCCTTACGTCTTTGAAGAAGGGGTGTATGGGTTACCGTTAACCCAAAACTTCTGGGTGACGTTTTTCCGTCGCGACATCATGGCCTCCATCGGCGTGGAAACCATTCCCCAAACCTGGGATGACGTCATTGGATTATTGCCATTGTTACAAAGCTACGGCCTGAATTACTTTTTACCTTTATCCCAATTTTCTGGATTAAAACCATTTGTGGCAACCTTGCCTTTCATTCATCAATTTGGTGGTAGTCTTTACGCTGAAGATGGCATGAGCACAACGATCAATGCTGAAGAAACGCTCAAAGGCATTACGTTAATGGCAGAGTTATATACGCTTTATAACATTCCAAAATTTGTAGCGAGTTTCTATAACCAATTCCGTTATGGAACCATCCCGATTGGAATTGGAGACTTGGGAACGTATTTACTTTTATCCAGTGCAGCCAGTGAACTCGATGGCTTATGGGGCATGGATTTGCATCCAGGTTATCGCGATCCAATCACCCAACAAATCAATCGCTCGAGTGCGACCGGGGCTCAAGGATCGATGATTTTAGAAAATACCAATTTACCCGATGATAGCTGGGAATTTCTTTCATGGTGGATGTCGACACCGATGCAAGCCTTGTTTGGTCAAACGTTACAAAGCACCTATGGCAGAACCTACTTTTGGAATTCAGCAAACCTTGACGCCTTTGCCCAGTCAAGCATGCCTCAAGAATATAAATCCATCGTTTTAGCCCAATGGGAGTTTGCCTTGGAAGCAAGTCGCATTCCTGGTACGTACATGGTGGAACGCGAATTATCCAACGCGTGGACCAACATCGTTTTCCAAGGCATCAATCCTCGTCAAGCGATTGATGAAGCGGTACGGATATCCAATCGAGAAATCATTTACAAGATGGCAGAATTTGGTTATACCCTTCAAGGACAAATTCTGAAACCGTATCTTGTCCCGACGATTGACAACATTGATCGGTGGTTGGTTGAACATGATTAACCGCATCCTCGATCGCATGAATCGTCCAGCGTGGTTTGTCTTTCCTTATTGGTTTTTATTTACGATTTTTATTGTCGTTCCTGTGGTGGCCGCCATCGGCTTATCGTTTACCTTTTTTAATTCCATTCAAACCCCTACCTTTGTTGGGATCAATAATTACATTGAGCTAATTACCCTGGATACCGTTTTCATGAGATATGTTTTACCTAACACGTTACGCTTTGCCTTTATCGTTGGACCGGTGGGCTATGCCTTGTCTTTCATGGTAGCCTGGATGTTATCGCATTTACCCAAAACGCCTAGAACCATTCTTGCGATAATTTTTTATTCCCCTTCACTCACGGCAGGGGTTGCCATGGCAGCGATGTGGCGGATTATTTTTTCTGGGGATGCCCAAGGGTATTTGAACGCGATCATGCTTGATTTAGGTTTGATTGTGGAACCGATTCAATTTTTACAAAATCCAGATATGCTCATGACCATCATGATTGTGGTTTCGCTATGGAGTTCGATTGGGGTCGGTTTCTTGGCGATGTTAGCTGGGATTTTGAATGTCGATCGTACCTTATATGAAGCTGCGTATATTGATGGGATCAAAAACTGGTTCCAAGAAATTACTTATGTGACGATTCCTTCGATGAAACCTCAAATGATTTTTGGTGCGGTCATGGCCGTGGTCGGGACGTTCCAAGCTGGTGCCATTGGCGTAGCTTTATCCGGAACCAATCCCACCCCTAATTATGCCGGTCAATTGATTGTGAATCATATTGAAGACTTTGGATTCATTCGCTACATGATGGGTTACGCCGCAGGTATTTCTGTGATTTTACTAGTGATGGTGTATGCCATCTCTAAAATCACCTGGAAGTTTTTGGGAGAAAAAGAATAATGCCATCCAAATTTTTAGGAACACAAATTAATCCCGATCGTTTCCATAAAGGACAACTACCGTTCTTTATAATCTTGATTGCCTTTTCGATGCTGATGATTTTACCGATTTTATTCATCATCAACCATGCCTTCAAACCGCAATCAGAATTGTTTGCCTATCCACCGACCTTCTTTGTCAGAAACCCAACCTTTGATAATTTCTTAGAACTTGCGCGGTTAGTCTCCACCTCGGGCATTCCTTTTTCTCGGTATGTGTTGAATAGTGTTTTCATTACTACGATTGGTGTCGGCTTAGCCATCTTATTCACTTCCTTATCCGCCTATGGATTGGCCAAACTTCATTTCAAAGGTAAAAAGTTATTATTTGAAATTAATACCATATCATTGATGTTTGTTCCAATAGCCGTACAAATCCCTCGCTATATTGTCGTTGCCCAATCGGGGATGATCGATACGTATTTTGCTCATATCTTCCCATTGATTACGATGCCTGTGGCGATGTTTTTAATTAAACAATTCATTGATCAGATTCCTAATGACTTTATTGAAGCCGCTCGGATTGATGGGGCGAGTGAAATGCAAATATTTTTTAAAGTCATCATGCCGATGATTTCTCCAGCGGTCGCCACCGTTGGCATCCTTGCTTTCCAAATCATTTGGAATGATACCTCAACCTCGACCTTGTTTGTCAATGATGAAAGTTTAAGAACCCTTGCCTTCTTTTTACAAACCCTAACCTCAGGGGTTGGCAATACCATTGCCGGTCAAGGGATGGCCGCGGCTGCATCCTTGCTCATGTTTATTCCTAACCTTGTGTTGTTTGTGATCTTACAAAGTCAGGTGATGTCGACGATGGCACACTCGGGGTTAAAGTAAGATGAAACGCTGGATTTACGCCATCATCTTTGTTTACATCGGGTTGCTTTTTCCGCAACGTAGCACTTTGGTTGGGTTCACCGATAATGGTTTACCATATCAAACGTATACATATGCCTCGAGTCGCCGCCAACTCATTCAAACCCAAGATGCTTATCTACCTTTATCGTTAACGCAAACATTAGGTGATTTTACCTTGCTCTCCCCACAAGACGTTTATGTGGATACCAATGACATCATTTATGTTGCCGATAAAGGAAGTAAATCCGTCATTCGTTACAATTTACAAACCGATGAAGCAATTGAAATCGGTAAGGGTGTCCTTAATGTCCCCACTGGTATTCATGTCGATAGCCTTGGTAATCTTTATGTCGCTGATTTTGGTAACAAGCAAGCCTATCAATTTGAATTCAGTGATGACGCCTACACGTTGATTGAAACCTATGAAAAACCAATTAACTCACCTTTCTTTGGTGAAGATGACCCTTTTGATCCAACCAAAGTCGTCACCGATCGCGGGGGAAATGTTTACTTATTATTGTCCGGCAACGTCAATGGCTTAGCCCAATTTAAAAATGATGGAGAATTCTTTGGTTACTTTGGTGGCAATCGAATTCCCGCAACATTTGAAAACACCGTTCGTTCCTTATTGTTTGATGAAGAAACCAGAAGAAACTTTTTTCAAATCATTCCTAAACCTGTTTACAATGTCAGCGTTGATCAAAGTGGATTGATCTTAACGACAACCAAAGCCCAAGATGGTTATTTAAAATTAAACATTGCCAATGTCATCTTCAATCAATCGGTGTGGGGTTTTGAAACCGTTGAAGATTTGGCCGTTGGACCTTACAACACCATTTACACCTTGACCTCTGAAGGTTACATTGTTGAGTATGATCCAAACGGATCGGTCTTATTTTTATTTTCTGGTCCAGACTCCATTGGTCAAAAAGGGTTATTTAAACAAGCCAAAGGGATTGCTGTGGACTCACGAAACAATTTATATGCGGTCGATGAAGCCACCGCCTCTTTACAAATTTTTATTCCAACGAGTTTCGCCAATTTAGTCCATGAAGCGATTGATTTATATTTTGATGGCAAGTATGGCGAATCGCTCATCCCGTGGCAAAACGTCTTAAAAATGAACCGCTTGTTTGATCTTGCTAACCAAGGGTTAGGAGATGCTTATTTTGCTTTACAAGAATATGAAGAGGCATTAACCTACTATCGCTTGGCAAGAGACACACGAGGCTATTCCAATGCGTATTGGGAAGTAAGAAACCAGTTTTTACTTGCCAATGGCAATATGCTTGTCTTGATGGTGCTTGCGATCGCGCTTGTGTTTGCCTTGAGAAAATTAATTCCCGGATTTGCCTGGGTCCAAAGTCAGCTTACCAGCCTTCAAGAAAAAACAAAAACCCCGAAGTGGATCTCAGAACTTCGTTTTCCTTTCCAAGTGTTTGCCAAACCAGTCGATGGCTATGACGACATCAAACGATATGGATCATTTTCCAATCGGAGTGCTTGGCTTTATTTGATTGCCTTTTTTGCTACTTATCTGATTTGGATTTATGAAACTAATTTTTTATTCAACGGCCTGATTCCTTCCGAAATTAACATTGTTGAACAAATCATTGGTGTCTTTGTTCCTTTTGGCTTGTGGGTGATCAGTAATTATTTGGTGTGCTCGATCCGCGATGGGGATGGAAAATTAAAGGAAGTGTTCCAAGCATCTGCGTTAACGTTCTTACCGATGATCATCACGTTCCCAATTTTGACAGTCATCTCTCATGCCTTGACGTTAAACGAAAGTTTTATTTATGAATTAATCTATGGCATTGGTGTAAGTTTCACGGTGGTGTATTTATTTATCATGGTAAAAGAAATTCATTTTTATGATTTCAAACCAACCTTTAAAAATATATTCATTACGATCTTTACCGGCATCATGTTGATGGCGATGACGTTGATTGTGGTTTTCTTGCTTGGAGAAGTGTATCAATTGATTGCCGATATCATTCAGGAGGTCAACAGCCGTGTTTAAACTTGCACGCGTTGCCATTCCGATGGTCTTACTACCGGTGTTGATTGTCAGCACCCAAAACGATCCCACGTCCATGGTGTTACCTCGTGTGGATAATTTTGCCTTCATTGAAAACCAGCTTTTAAAGAGTTCTCGTTATACCCAAATGGAAGAAACCGATGAAGCCATCCTTGCTGAATTTGAAAACACGTATCGCTTACGATATCTTCCTAGTGAACTTGAAACCTTAGGGTTTACAAAAATGTTAGAAAACAATCAATTGAATTTATATTTTGAAAAGGATTCGTTCTCTTTGATCTTAGAAGATAAAGCCAGTGGTTATATGTTTTCCTCACGTCCTGAGTTTCAAGGGTATTCACAAACACGAGAAGATAATACTGCCAATCGTAACTTGATGAATTCTGGATTATGGATTGAGTCGATTCGCACCAATAACATCAGCAACAGCGCGATTCGTGTTGAATCCCTCTACACGATTGCCGAAGCAAGTTATGCCACCTCAGGTTCACAAGACATCAATGACATTGATATCACGTTACCCTATGTCCTCACCCCCAATAGTTATAAGCGCGCCTTGGTCAACGTTTCCACCGCGCCTAAAAACGCTAACGCCTTTATCTCTACGGTTCAATTAACCACCTATGGATTTGCCTTTGAAGTTGAGATTGCTTTAGAAGCTTCTGGTTTTTCTGTGCATTTTAATCCAGACTCGGTTGAAGAAACCAATGAACAATATGCAATGTTGGGATTACAATTCTTTCCTTATTTTGGTTCTGCTCGTGAAGACGTTAATCCGGGATATTTTGTGATTCCCGATGGGGTTGGCGCACTTGTGCGAACCAATCAACGTTATGACAAAACGTATCAATCAGATTACTATGGATCGGATTTAGGTTACTTAAGAACATCGGTCGCTGATTTATCCTTACCCATTTACGCAATCATGCACCAAGTGGATGGCTTTGGTTTTTATCATGAAACTGTATCAGGGGCAGAACACGCGACCTTATTGGCGAATTTTTGGGGAAGAAATACACGATATAACCGGATGACCAACCGATATAATCTTCGACGAATTTACCGTAACATCATCAATCGGGCTGGGGATGGTCGCGATGTGATGCCAGAAGAGATGATCTCTGAACCTTACCATGGCAAGTACCAAGTCTTACTAGGGAATCAAGCCAATTATGTTGGGGTTGCTCGCGCCTATCAAGAAAGTTTAACCAACCGAGATGCTCTACGTTTATTAGAACCAACCAAGACACCATTACAACTTGCCTTCATGATTCATGAACAAGAACCGACCTTTTTTGGCACAAGTCGAATCACGATGACAAGCATGGAAGCGGTAAAGTCAATGAAGGATGAGTTGGTTTCTGAAGGCATTCAAGATCAAGTGGTGGTGTTAAAAGGATGGTCTGGGGATGGGTTATCGTATCGCCAACCTTACGCATTGAACCATCCAAATAAGAATGGTCTAGATCAATTGATCAGCTCCACCAAAGATCAAGGTAACTCAATTTATTTAGAACAAGATTATCTTGTCAGTAGTGAATTGTCTTCGCGGGTTTCATTTAATCGCGACGTTGCTAGAAACTATTCAAAACTTAAAATGAGTTATCCTCTTAACCGCTTGGATAATCAACCGATTGATGAATATTATCTTTATCCGGAAGTGGCTCAGTCGATGTTTGATCGCGATCTAGGTGCCATCAACGCCTTAGGTGTTAGTGGTCTAGCATTACCCCATTTAGGGAAAACCTTATTTAGTTATTATGATGATGCTCGCTTTAGTCGCAGCGAAACCTTGGAGATTGTCACTGACATGGCTGATGAGCTTCCTGGAAGTGCCATGCATCGTCCTTCGGCATATATGTTTCCTTACTTAAATCATTATTTAGATATGCCAATCACCAATAGTCAATTGGATTTATTCACTGACCTTGTGCCATTAGTTCCTATGGTATTAAAAGGCTACATTCCTACCTTTACCCCTTACCTCAATTTTAATGCCCTCGGAAAAGAACGCCTTTTACAAATGATTGATTTTGGCGTTAATCCAAGTTATCTATTAACACAACAACCAAGTAGCACCTTACGCTTCACGTATAGCAATCGTTACTTCACCACCGCTTACGATGACTTTAAATCTGATATCACGTCCGTGTATCCCTACATTGCCGGAGCCCTTGACCATGTATCGGGTGCACGCGTGACCCATCGAACGATGCTCGCCACTGGGGTTAGCTTCGTGAGTTATGACAATGGGATTAGCTTGTTGATTAATTATCGATCGTCGCCTTATACCCATGAACAATCCACCGTTGAAGGTCTTGACTACGAGGTGATTTTGCCATGAAGAAGATGAAGTTATTTTTTAAACGATTGTTCCAATTTTTTACCCATGGGTTTGTTCGATTTGGTGAATTCTGGCAAGCCAAGATTCAACCACCACTTGATCGAATCACTTATGTCTTACGACATAATGTTATCTATCGTGAAGAAGGAAACATCATTTATTTTTTTCATATATTGAAAATAAAAGTCACACGTAAAAGACGACATGCATTTTATGGTTACTTGTTTATCTCGTCTTGGTTGATTGGCATTAGTTTCTTTACGTTATATCCTTTATTTTATTCTTTATACCTAAGCTTCCATGAAGCGTATTACAACCTCCAAGATGGCATCACCACGACCTATATTGGGTTTAACAATTACATCAATATTCTTCGTAGTCAAATTCTGATTCCTTTATACACCAACTACTTAGGTCGCATGGTTGTTGCTGTCCCTATCATCATTGTTTTCTCCATCATCATTGCCGTGTTGGTGAACGCCCCCATCAAATCCAAGAGTTTATGGCGTACCGTTTTCTTCTTGCCGGTGATTATTTCTACTGGCCCGGTGATCAATGAACTGAACGCCCAAAGTGCAATCACCTTACCTAATCTACAGGCGAGTGGTATTTATAGTTATCTTGCCAATAACCTCCCTGCATTTTTAGCAGATCCATTAACCACCGTCATCAATTCCATGTTGATCATTCTTTGGTACGCGGGAATACCAATCTTGATTTACTTAGCCGGATTACAAAAAATTGATCCAAGTTTATATGAGGCTGCCAGCATGGACGGGGCTTCTCCTTGGATGCGTTTTTGGAAGATCACCTTACCTTCACTCATGCCGTTTACAGGCATATCAATTGTTTATGTGGTGGTGTCGATGTCGCTGTTTGTTGAACCAGGTGGTCTATTAGATTTAACCCGAACCCATATGTTGGTTGGTGCTCCTGACTCTGCGTTTTGGTTTGGTTATGGTTATGCCGCCGCGATGGCGTGGATATACTTTATTCTGATGGTGTTATTGATCGTATTGTTCACACGTATCACCAAAGAAAAACCTGTGAGGATCCAATAATGAAATTATTGAATATCTCGGTGGCAAGACAACAAAAGTTAAGAAAAATTTGGTTAGGAAAAAATCTAACTGATGGGTTAGCATATCGTTTGGTGATCTATTTATTGCTCATCAGTTTTAGTTATATTTACTTATATCCATTATTGTTTATGGTGGTTAACAGTCTTAAGTCGGTGGATGATTTAATCAATCCAGGTGTCCAATGGATACCCACGGCGTTAATTTGGGAAAATTATGAGCGAGCCTTTCAAGTCTTAAACTTGCCTCAATCCATCATTGATTCAACAGGATATGTCTTGAGGGTGAGTGTTGCTGCCACGTTATCAAGCGCTTTGATTGGGTACGGATTTGCGCGATTTGATTTCCCCTTTAAAAAATTATTTTTTGCGATTATGTTGGCCACGTTCATCCTTCCTCAACAAGTGACCATGGTCGCTAACATGCTCATTTACCGAGAACTTAACATCATCTCTTCGGAATCGGCGATGTTATATCCTGCCCTGACTGGTCAAGGTATTAATGCGGCGATTTATATCCTCATTTTTTATACGTTCTATAAAACCATTCCAGGCATTCTCATTGAATCCGCTGAAGTGGATGGTGCCGGTCAACTAAGAATCTTCCGATCGATTATTCTTCCCTTAGCGATTCCTTCGTTTGTCATTGTCTTCTTATTTAGTTTTGTTTGGTATTGGAATGAGTCGTTTATTACTGGACTTTATGTCGGTGATAAAATTACCTTACCTTTATGGTTACAAGCATTCCGATCTTCGTATGAATCGATTTTTCCGCCAGGTACTCCAGGAGCGGAATTGAATGAAGCCATTTTATTGGCAGGCAACATGCTAACCATCCTACCTTTATTGCTACTGTATTTCTTTAGCCAAAAGTTATTCACCCAAAGCATTGATCGCACAGGAATCACAGGAGAATAAGATGAAAAAAATATATGCCTGGACCTTGTTAACCTTAACCCTAACCGCATGTGTTGACCCCACTGGAAGTTCCAGCAGTGCTGGAGTTCCTAATGGATTACTCCCTATTACTCCTTTTGAAGGGTGTGGCGTGCAAAGCATTGATAACCAATGGGTGTGCACGTGGTCTGATGAATTCAATGGCGACGCGTTAAACACCGAGCATTGGAATGTAGAAGTTAATGGCGATGGTGGTGGTAACCAAGAAGCACAATATTACCGTGCAGAAAATATCACGGTCGATGATGGGTCACTTAAAATTACTGCGAAGAAAGAAAACTATTTAGGAAAGACATACACCAGTGGTCGAATCAATTCTCGATATAAAGTGAATACTCAATTCGGTCGAATCACGTTCCGAGCCAAGATGCCAGGTGGCCGAGGAACATGGGCAGCCGTGTGGATGCTTCCTTTGTTTAACCTTTATGGGCAATGGCCAAATAGCGGAGAAATCGATATTTTAGAATATGTTGGTTATGAACCAGGTAGAGTCTTTGCCGCGACGCACACCAAAAAGTTTAATCACACCAAGAACAACAACCCAAGTGCTTTTAAAGAATTGGTTGATCCAGAAAACCAATTTTATGAATACGAAATGATTTGGTTACCAGGAGAAATTCGTATCTTGGTTGAAGGTAATCAATACGGCGTTTTCCGATACGTCCCTCAGTTTAATCAAGATGAACCTCATCAAGACGTTTTCCCATTTCACGAAGATTTTTATTTCATCATCAACCTTGCCGTGGGTGGCAGTTGGGGTGGCGTGGAAGCCATTGACAGCACGATTTTTCCAACCACGTTAGAGTTGGATTACCTCAGAATGTATCAATGGGATTACGCGAATCACGATGTATTACCACCCAACCCACCAACTTCTTTGGCAACGGCACGATTAAAAAACACCATTCATTGGAATCGTCCTACCGATGATACGTGGGTGAAAGAATATGCGATTTATGTGGATGGCGTTCAACACCGGATTGCCGATATTCATCAGTTCACGTTCACAGGGTTAGAAGTGAACCGAACCTATGAAGTCCAAGTGCAAGCGATTGATTTTGTGGGTAGAACCTCAGAACTTTCGGAACCCATTGATTTTACGTTTGGAGCGTAACCTATGTTAAAACCTCACAAAAAATTAGTTTTCTCTGATACATTTTCATCCCTTAATCGTGATGTCTGGAACTTTGAAGTTGGTGATAAGTGGTTTAACGATGAACGCCAATGTTATCGAGACTCTCCTAATAATACCCAATTCACCAAGGATGGGTTAAGACTCATCGCCACGCTTCATCCTGAGCTTCAGCATTGCCGTTATCAATCCGTTAGGATGAACACCAAAGGGAAAAAAGAATGGAAGTATGGCACGTTTGTGGTTCGTGCAAAATTACCAAAAGGCAAAGGCTCTTGGCCAGCCATCTGGTTTTTAGGTCATGACATCGGCCGAGTTAAATGGCCATTATGCGGAGAAATTGATTTGATGGAAATGGTTGGCCATGATCCGGAAGTCATTCATTTTAGTTTGCATTCACAATTGAACAATCACATCATCAAAACCCAACGAACAAAATTTCAGCCGATCAAAGGCGTTCAAGATGGTTTTCATGATTACAAAATGATTTGGCGTCCAGAAGGAATAAGTTTCTTCGTTGATGAGAAGCATTATGTAACCTTTGACAAGAAACCTGGCGATTCGGTTGAAAGTTGGCCGTTTGATAAACCCTATTATTTAATTTTAAATATTGCCGTGGGTGGCACGTGGGGTGGGCAAATCCATGAACCGGATTTACCCTACATCATGGACATCAACAAAGTGGAGGTTTACCAAGAATGAACGTCATTGTTTCATCGGAAGCAGGCGCACGTTGGCAAGAACAAAAGCCAACCGCTTCATCAAAATCGGTTGGCATGACGCTTAAACTTTTACCAAAACAACAGTTTCAAACCCACCTTGGTTTTGGTGGATCGTTAACCGAATCTGCAGCCTACACAATCAAAGAAAATCATGATGAGGCAACCATCCAATCGTTGCTTGATCTTTATTTTACGAATGAAGGATTAGGTTATAACTTCACGCGAATTCATATGAACTCCAGTGATTTTGCCTTAGGTAATTACACCTATGTTCATCACGGAGACACGAGTCTAAAAAGTTTTTCCATCGCGAGAGAACAATGGTACGTCCTACCGATGTTAAAGAAAGTATTAAAAAAAGTTCCTGATTTAAACATTCTGATTTCACCATGGTCGCCTCCAGGATGGATGAAAGACAATGCTCAGATGAATCACGGTGGTGGATTAAAAAAAGAATTCCAATCCCTCTGGGCACAATATTACCTTCGTTTTATTCAAGCATTGCAACAAGAAGGCATTCAACCTTGGGGCGTGTCGGTTCAAAACGAACCAGCGGCAAAACAAGTGTGGGACTCATGTTTATATTCTCCAGAAGAAGAAAGAGATTTTATTAAGTTTCATTTAGGACCTCTATTAAAAAAACAATTTGGCGATAAAATAAAACTTCTAGTTTGGGATCATAACCGTGACATCATGGTCGAACGCGTTCGACCCATCTACGAAGATGCCATTGCCAGTTCCTTCGTCTGGGGAACTGCGTTTCATTGGTATGGAGAAGAAGCTTTTGCCAATGTGGGCAAAACCAAAGCGCTATTTCCTGATAAACATTTACTCTTCACCGAAGGTTGTATCGAAGGCGGGCCACGACCTGGTTCTTGGGATACAGGAGAACGCTATGCACGCAATATCATCGGTGATTTCCTCCAAGGTAACGAAGGTTTTATTGATTGGAATTTAATCCTTAACGAACAAGGTGGGCCAAACCACGTTGGCAATTACTGTGATGCTCCGATTTTATTTGATCGCCGCCAACAAGTTGTGATTAAAAATAGTAGTTACTACGCGATTGGTCATTTCTCTAAGTTCATTGTCCCTGGTTCGATTCGCATTGGTTTTGAGGTAACCTTACCGGTTGGCGTCCAAGCGGTCGCGTATCAACGACCAGATAAACAAAAAGTTGTTGTTTTACTCAACACCACCAAGACCGCTTTTGATTTGTCTTTGCCATATGCTAAGATTTTCCAAGTGGTTCAACTTCCTGAACGTTCAATCATAACGTTATTGATTCATGAAAAATAGATTAAGCAAATTCACCATTCACGATCTTGCCGCCGACCTTTCATTAGCGCCTGGTACGGTGAGTAAAATCCTTAACGGCAAAGGAAACATTCCTGCTGAAACGAGAAACCGGGTTTTACAACGTGCCAAAGAAGTGGGTTACGTTGCCAATCATTCGGCTCGGGTGTTAAAAGCAGAACACACGTGGACGATTGGCATTGTCTTTTCTGATATTGCTTCGTTTGGATTAGAACATCCATTTTTTGGATCCATCATTCAAGCGTTTAAAAACTTCATTGAAGACAAAGGGTATGAGATGGTCTTTATTCCTAAAAAAATTGGCGAACAACAACAAACCTATTTGCAATGGGCGACCAACAAAAGTGTCGACGGAGTTCTCTTATTAACCGGAGACTTAAATGCGAAGGATATTCAAGAATTGATTCATGCAGACATTCCTTGTGTGTCGGTAGACATGGTTGACCCTTCGTTAGCAACGATCATCAGCGACGATCATCAAGGCATCGAATTAATCTTTAAACATTATCTTCAATTAGGGTTTCATTCCATTTATGCTTACTCGGGTTCAACCCTTTCACGCGCGTATCAACAACGAAGTGAAGCTTTTGAAAAGCTAACCAAGATGCACAAAACCAAACGACCCCAAGAAGCTTACTTTGTCACCGATCGTTATGGGGTTCAACATTATTACGAACAAGGGTTACTCTGGATTCAATCATGGAAAGAAAAACCAGAAGCAATCATCGCTTTCTCTGATGACATCGCGATGGGCCTGATTAAAGCCCTGACCGAACTCGGTTATCGCGTGCCTGAGGATATTTCTGTTTCTGGATATGATGATATTCAGTTCGCCAGTTTATTCTCACCAGCATTAACCACGATTAAACAAGATAAAAAAAGAATCGCAGAAACTGCGGCAATCAAACTATTAGACATCATTGAAAAGAAAGAAGTCTCTAAAGGCGTGACCACTGTCCCTGTTCAATTGATGATTCGCCAATCCACCAAGCGGATTAAGTAACCTTGACCTTGGTTCGAATCAGATAAATACTGATCGACAATAAAATCAGGATAAGACTAATACCCCAAAGTGGGATATCCCAAAAAATGAATTCGATGACACCGAAGTAAAGTAACAAATTTGCAATCGTTAAAAAAGAGTATTGCAAAAACGTTTCTTTCCAAAACGGAACAAATCTTTTGTGTTGGATGGTGAAGGCAATGCGTAATGGATACGTGTAGACTAACGGCATCCCAATCACGATGATGTGTTTCCATGTGGGTTGTTGTTTGACCCATTGGATGGCTTTCTTGGTTGGTATAAATCGTTCGAGCTGTGAGTTATTTTTATGATGTAGATAGTGAACAAGGACATAAAATAAGGAAAACCCAATCGAAAAGCCAACGAGCAAGATAAGACTTGCAAGCCATATGGAGTCAATCAAAATAGTTAAGATGGTTAATAATAATAATGCTGCGGGTCCTTCCACGGTGGGATGTAGAATGGATAGGACAAAAATAAGTAAAACACCTAATAAACCTAACGTTAAAACCCATTCTTGAAACGATAACCAAAAGGTTTCTAGCATAGTTCTATTGTACCTTTTTTAAGATTTGGTTAAGAATGAAGTTGTTGGTATGGAATGTGATGAAGAATGCTAAACTTTAAAAAAGAGGTGTTTATGGAAAAACAACCAACCGCGGTCACAAAGTCTAAAGTGACCAAAAAGTTTACTAAAAAAGAATGGGCTTATATTTTTTATGATTGGGCAGAATCAGCTTATACGGTTATCTTTGCTACCTTTATTTTTCCTTTATTATATGGATACCTTAGTGTGGATGTCGGTGGTCTAGGACAAAACGTAGCCGACTCTTTGTTTGCTTTTCTTGTCTCAGGGATTAGTTTGGTTGTTGCCTTGTTATCTCCGATTTTAGGAACCTTAGCAGATTATCGAGGCTTAAAGAAAAAATTCTTTTTAATCTTTTTCTTTGTTGGATTAATTAGTGCTGTCTCGCTTGTGTTTTATCCCGTCTTTGAAACCCAATCCCTATGGTGGATCATCTTGATTCCTTACGTAATCGGCACGGTAGGTTACACAGGGACTAACGTATTTTATGATTCATTTATTGTTGATATGACCGATGATGAAAACATGGACCGCGTCTCCACGGCAGCCTATGCCTTTGGTTATATCGGCGGAAGTTCGATTCCCTTAATTGTTGCGGTGGTTTTGTTGACGATTCTACCTGAGGCCATTCCTGGTTTTACCTTAACCTTGGGATTTCAAATCACCTTCTTATTTACTTCACTTTGGTGGTTCATCTTTTCCATCCCATTTTTAAAAGAAGCGACCCAAGTGTATGGCATCAAACCAGAAACTTCTCCCGTGAAAAAAGCTTTTGGTCGTTTAATGAAAACCTTAAAAGAAGCAAGAAAATATCCAAAAATATTTTTATTCTTACTTGCCTTCTTCCTTTATATTGATGGGGTTCATACGATTATTAATCTTGCCGCTCGGTTTGCGGTTAATGCACTGGATATCCTTCCAGAAAATGAACTCACAACCTTATTACCCATTTTCTTGGTCATTCAAATTGCCGCCTTTATCTTTGCGATGATCTTTTCTCGATTAAGCAAAGTCATCCAAGCGGAAAAAATTCTTTTGGCGAACATTGCGACTTATGCATTAATTTCTATCTTCGGTGTCTTTATCCGCGAATTATGGCATTTCTATATCCTCGGGATTCTTGTGGCCTCTTCCCAAGGTTCCATCCAAGCCTTATCCCGTTCTTATTTTGGAAAAATTATTCCTAAAGACAAGGCGAATGAATTCTTTGGATTGTATACCGTATTCTCACGCTTTGCAGCCGTCATTGGACCATTCATTGTTGGTGTTGTCGCCAGTTTAGTCACCCTTCAATTTGGGGATTTACCAGGCGGGAATCTTCGCTATGGTGTCTTATCACTCATCGTCTTGTTTATTGCCGGTGGATTGATTTTCAATAAAGCGAGAAAACTTCCTGATACGCCAAAGATTGACGGCTAATCATGCCATCCATCCTGACGCATCATTATTTTGCCAATACATTTATTGAACGTCATCAAAAACGTTGGCCTTTTTTAAAACCAAAAGCGCCATTGGTTTGGCTTGGTTCACAAGGACCTGACCCATTCTTTTTTTATGGACGTGCGCCTTTTAAATCGAGATTGGCGAAAGAATCCATGAACCAATTTGGTTCTTTACTGCATAATCAGCCACCTCATCAATCCATCTGGCCTTTGATCAAGCATGGATGGTTTGGTCCCAAAGCAGATGATGTCAGCAAGGCTTATGTCATGGGTGCCTTAACGCATTATGTCTTGGATCGCACATGCCATCCGTATGTCTTTTTTCGATCTGGTTTTGATGAGCAAGGTGGCTTAACCGACCATTACATGGCTGATCATGCCAAATTAGAAGTGGAAATGGATCTTGGATTAATCCTCGAATTAAAATTATCGCCTTCAACGTATCAACCGAAGGTCACGCTTCAAGTCGATCCCGTGTCCTTACAATCGATTAGCCAACTTTATTTTCAAGCATTTCCTAAACACGTTAACCATGACGCTTACCAACAATCGGTGCAAGACATGAAGGCAACGTATCAATTTTTATATCACGGGTCTTGGGTCAATCGACTTCTGGTCATGTTGATTGCGGGAAAACGCTCATTACCATTTAGCTTAATTCATCCCAACACGATTTCTTTGGAACGTAGCAAAACGGTGCTCAATCTTCACCATAAAAAATGGCGTCACCCTGTCACGGGCATTTCCTCCACGGAGTCGGTGATGACCTTAATTGAAAAAAGTGACAAGATGATGGATAAGATAAGCGACCTATTGAGTCAAGATAAGGTCAACGAAACGATGATCAAAACATGGTGCGAAAACGTCGATTATGACGGCAAAGAGATTGGCACCACCATGCAGTACTTTCAATCATTTTATCCAAGTTACAAAGGTAAACCTAGTCAAGACCCATCCATCAACAAAAGTAAAAAGAAAAGCGTATAATATTCTTTTGTGAAGTTTCCTTGGATTCAATTCAACTTAAAATTTATCACCCTTTACGCCTTGGGCATTCTTGCCCTAGGGGCAGGGGTTGCGTTATTCACCAGAGCTAACCTTGGGGTTGCGCCATGGGACACAGCGATTTTAAACTTACAACGGTTGATGTTTTCCAACCAAATCTCAATCACCATCGGTCAAAGTTCGTTAATCCATACGTGCGTATTGTTACTCATCGTCCTGATGTTAGGTAAACGTTGGCAATCGTTGATGGCGGTCATCCCCATGATTGCGATTTCCTTGTCGATTGATTTTTGGGATCGCATCGTCTTGATTAGCCTTCTTTCAGATTCATTAGATTTATTCACACGCATCATTTTCTTTTTATTGGCAACCTTATTGATGACCTGGGGATTAGCAACGATCATTATTTCTGGGTTTCCTCCGAATGTGTATGATGATTTTCACCTCACCATTTTAAGGGTGTTTCACATTCAATCGTTTGCATTAGGTCGATGGATCATGGAGTTTATGGGGTTAGCGATTGGTTTAATCTATGCCTTGATTCAAGGCGATGGTTTGGGAAGTATGACGATCCTGTCTTTTGGATTGGCAATGGCTTTCGGAAGCTTGATTACTTTTTTTGTGAATCAATACAAAACACGTAAGATATTAAATCGCCAATTATGAAACAAAAGTTAATCGCCTCTCAATACCATCTGATGAGTTATATCTTTGCCCTTTTCACCACAGCGTTTGGTGTCTTTTTAATGAAGTCCAGTACCCTTGGATTAGGGCCATGGGGTGTCGCCGCTTTTGAATTGAATGCTTGGTTAAATCAAATACTAGGTTTTTTTACCTTTGGGATTGCCAGCAGTATTCATACCTATATCATGATTTTTCTCATCTTGTGGATTAACAAAAGTATCAAGTCTGCCTTTGTGTTTGTGTCGGTATTATTGATGAACGGGATGGTCGATATTTACGATTTGGTTTTATTTCCTGATTGGGCCGTTTCTGGATTGTTATTGACCAGTATATCTCACGGATTAGGATTTATCTTGTATTGCTTTGGTTCCGCTTTTTTTATTCTTTCGGGTTTTCCAGGGTTAGTGTTAGAAGAGTTTACCTTTTCAATGATGACATTAACCAAGAATAAAAACTATCCTTTGATTCGAACCATGGTTTCTTATTTTGGATTTGTTCTTGCCTTGATCTATGGTTATTTTTCTGGTACCAATGCCAATTCAATCACATTGCTTTCCTTTGTGTTAGGCGTTGCTTATGGTCCTTCGATTCAAGGGTTTGTCAAAGTTATTCGCAACACCTCATTAGGTAAAAAGTTAACGCCCGCCCGACCTTAAGCGGTTTGATATTCAGGGAACAACAACGTTTGACCGATGGTGTTTGATGCAAGGTCATAACTAATCATTTGTTGATTCGAGAACGTGTGGATAAAGTCATTGATGATCACACCGCGATCCACTTGAACATAACCAGCTGAACTCGTTGGATGTTCGATTTTTTCAATCAATTGAATTGGGGTACTCGAGGTAAAGTCGATGGCAAAGATAAAGTAATAACTATGATAACTAAAATCATAATAACCTTCTTCACCACGTGAGTCAGGGGTACTATCTGCTTGGATAAATGTTTGTTGATAAGCATTCACGGCGAAGGCAAAGATACCATGGTCAATCGAGACGGTGATGGCTTTATGATCCCATAATGCTTCGGACCATGCCCATTGCCAAGATAAGCGTTCTGCCTCAGGAATCCCGTCAAAAATTGCTTCGGTGAGTAGATAGGTTTGCATGACATCACTTTGACCTTCACGAACATCGTACGCAGAAAGTTTCATCCCTTTGAGTTGACCCTCTTCATCCGCATCATAACCAAACCCGAGAACATAATCTTCACCCCATGGGTGTTGATACGTATCAAAACCTGGTAAAACAATTTCTTCACGAATCGAAGGACTGGCTGGATTGGTTAAGTCGATGATGTATAAAGGATCGGTTCTTAAAAAGGTGACCACATAAGCGAGGGGTCCTTGGAATCTTACCGACATGATGGATTCATTTGGTTTGCCTAACCCTTCTTCAATCAAACCAGTGATGGCAAACGTTCCGTCGTTTAAATCTTCAAGAATGTAGAGTCGGTTGGTAATCACGCGCGATTCCCAAGACCACCACCACTCATCTGCGCGATAATCCCAGACGGTATCCGTGGTGGCAATGCGAAACATGCCTTCATACGCGTCTAATGCAAATTGATTGATGGCAACGCCACGAATGGTTCCAACCGTGGTTAAGGTAAGATCCGCATTGGCAACATCTAAGGCAAACTTAAGGATGGTTGTGGTTTGATAACTTTGTGGATCTTCCCAAAGATAATTGGACTGGGCTAAATAAAGATGGTTAGCATCGACATATAACTTTTTATAGTCAGGTGTGGTGCCTAAGTAACCAGAGGCTTGATATTCAATCGTATCAGGATTGGATCGTAAGCGGATGCCAGTGAATGTGGTCATCGCGTAGAAATTATCTTCTTCAACGAAGGCCATGGAAGCATAAGGCATATAGGATTTAGGTTCATCGTTTTCAAGGTAATAAGGTCTTAAATCCACAGTGTTATCATAGGAGTAAAAATAATGATGACCAACAAGGTACAAGGTTTCTCCTATGACGGTTTCACCATTCATGATCGGTACAATTCGGTGATCGATAAATGCAGAGTTGGTATTAAGTGTGTACACCACAGACAACGATTGGCGGTCAATCAAGACGACTGAACCAGTTGGTTGCCACCATCGAAAATCAGCACAAAAATAAACATCGCCGTTTTCATCTTCAGTGGCACAGCTATTTTGGTTAATAGAATAGCGATAGCCAATGATGACAAGATAGTCGTCGGTTAAATACATGCTGTCTGTAAAGATGGTGTCGTCTTTGGTTTCTAAGTTGATTGTGGTCACATACGTAACATCATTATTGGTAGCCACTTGCATGACGCGAATCCGACTGTCCCAACGACTTGCATAATAGATAAACTCGCCATCGGTTTTAATCACATCGCCTTCTTTGATACCAGCCACTTGGCTATTGGTATCGACAAAAGAATTTTTTCCATCCGATTGACTTGTGCCCATATCTTCAGCAACCCCAGGAGCTGGAGTGCCACCCGTGAGTTGCCTGTCTTCTTGAGCAGATTGAAGTAAGCTTCGTAAATGACTTTCATCTTGAACTTGTTGGACCCCGACCGGCAGTAAAGGCACAGAAACATTTGACCTTGCAGTCACCGTTCCTACCAAGAGTACGGATGTCATCGTTAACCAAGTCACCATCGAAAGTGGTTGAATTTTTGGCTTAACCTTGGATTGAAAAGGCAAGGCAACCCATATAAATCCAATCAAAAAGCCTAAAAATCCAACAAAAACCATTAAATTTAATAAATTATTCATTTTCTTAATTTATCCTTTATACCTTATAGACAACATAGTATCCCTTTTCTTTCTCGAAATCGCGATGGAATTAAGTTAAAATAGGAATATGGCAGTAGCAAATGTTCAATATGCCCGGTTATGTGCGTTCTGTAAGTACTGGTATGACCCGACTCATGAACACATGAAACCAAAAAGCCCTGCAGAGGGGTTTTGGGAATACGACCCTCAAACGGTGAACGTATGTCAACAATGAGGTCTGAACAAAAGATCGAACGCATCCTGTCCAAAAATTGAACCTAAAATCCACCTTCCAAAATAAATTGTTCTCAATATAAACAAAAAAGGAAACCCCACCCATGATTTACACGATTACCTTAAACCCAAGTTTAGATTACTATCTAGATTTACCTAAGTTAAAACTTGGAACATTGAATCGCGCAACTGATTCTCATGTCGTTGCTGCTGGAAAAGGCATCAACGTTTCCGTCATGCTCAATATCCTTGGCGTGAAATCAACCATTCTTGGTTTCTTTGGTGGATTTACTGGTGATTACTTACTGAGCCAATTAGGTCGATACCTCAATATTCACCTACGGCCAACGATGGTCAAAGGCACCTCAAGAATTAACGTTAAATTAATTCACGACCAAGAAACCGAATTGAATGCGGCAGGTCCAGAAATTAATGGATCCGAATTGAATAATTTATTGAATCAATTAAATACCATCACCCCAAAAGATATTGTGGTGATCTCTGGTTCTTCCACGGCCAATGATAAAACAGGCTTGATTGAACAAATTGTCAAATACATCATTCAACGTAAAATTGATTTTGTTCTTGATGTTTCTGGGCAAGAATTAAAGAAGCTCATTAAATATAAGCCACTGATTATTAAACCAAACTTATCAGAGTTCCAATTCTTAGCAGATACCGATGCAACCGATATTAAAAAGTTATTCACCCAAGCTAAAAAAGTGGCAGAAATTACTCAAAATAGAGTGCTGCTTTCCTTAGGGGAAAATGGCGCAATCTTTGTTGATAAAACCAAGGCTTATCATGTCGAAGCTCCTCGTGTGAAAGTCAAACACACCGTCGGCGCGGGTGATGCATTATTGGCAGGATACATGTCTCGATTCGAAAAAACCTCTGATCATAAAGCTTCATTAGCGTTTGCCATGGCCCTTGCCGTTAAAAAAGTAGAAGGTTCAGACATTACCAACCTCAATGAATTAGAAGCGCTCGCCAATACGATTAAAATCAAATCGCTTTAATCATGAAGCTCAATTATCAACGAACGATCCTCATCGGGCTAGCCTTCCTCAGTGTCCAAATGTTTTGGGGTTTCTATGAAGCCATCATTTCCAAAATGCTTGTGGACTCTTTTGGATTGAATCCATTTTGGTCTAATTTTGTCATGACCTTTGATAACTTACTTGGGCTTTTTTTATTACCGTTCTTTGGTACGTTATCTGATCGTTCAACCTCTAAATTAGGGAAACGTACTCCGTTCATTACGATTGGAATCATCGTTGCCGCGATCTTTATTGTCGGCGTTGCCGTGGTTGATTTTTATCAACAAAGTGCGGTGGTAGGTGCTGGTATTTTAGAGATTACCCAAACAGGCAATCAATATTCATTTGCGATTGCTCAAGAATTAAAAGATCAAATTATCTTGATTGCCAATGCCAACGAACGGGCATTCACCGTCATTGGCGATGTGGTTTATTTCACCTCTAAATTAGATGCATCCTTCGTCCGGTATACCTTGGTCTTTGAACAAGTGACCATGATTTCACCCTTGTATTTGATTCTATATATCGCCACCTTATTTATTGCTTTAATTTCGATGTCTTATTATCGAACCCCTGCAGTTTCCTTGATGCCTGACATCACCCCTAAACCTTTCCGAAGTGTTGCCAACGCGATCATCAATTTAATGGGTGTGCTTGGCTACATTGTTGCCACATTAATTATCAACGCAGCAACCGAAGAATTTACACCTTATGTTCGCGCCTTTATCATGCTTTCTTTAAGCCTCGTTGCCATGCTTGTCTTGTTTCGATTCTTTGTCAAAGAAGTCGCTTGGGTTAAAGACATGCACCGCATATCGATTGAAAAAGGTTATGAAACGGAAGCGGAAGAACAAGATCGCAAAGACAATGTCGTCACCCCATTAAAAAAAGAATATCGTCTTAGTTTTTGGTTGATCATGATATCTGTCTTTTTATGGTTCTTTAGTTTCAATGCGGTCACCACCAAGTTTACGGATTACGCCAGCAACGTCTTGGAATTGACCAATTATGTATTACCAGTGACGGTTGCCAACGTCGCAGCCTTGATTGGGTTTTTACCCCTGGCCGCTTTGGCCAATAAAATTGGTCGTCGCAAAACAGTTCTTTTAGGGATTTTGATGTTGGCATCTGGGACATTAGCAGGCTCATTTTTAACCGTCAGCACAGCTTGGGTTGTTTATCTCATCATGCCGATTGCAGGTTTAGGGTTTGCTGCGATCAACGTCAATTCCTACCCCATGATCGTAGAAATGTCTTCTGGCAGTAACATTGGAAAATATACAGGTTACTATTACACCGCGTCGATGGCCGCACAGATATTCACCCCACTTTTATCGGGAGCGTTGATGACCGCTTTCGGACTAGGATTGTTATTTCCTTATGCAACTTTCTTTGCCTTAGCGAGCTTTGGCACCATGTATTTTGTCCGTCATGGAGAAGCAAGTAAACTCAAAACCGAGTGATATAATAAGAGCGAATCGAGGTGACCCCTATGATCATTGGTGTCCCAAAAGAAATTAAAAAATTAGAGTATCGTGTCGGGTTAACGCCCGCTTCTGCAAAAACATACATTCAAGCAGGTCATCGTGTTTTCATCCAACAAGATGCTGGCATAGGATCTGGTTTTTCTAATCAGGAATATACCCAAGTTGGCTGTACCATCTTAACAACGCTTGCCGATGTGTATCGTCAAGCGGAGATGATCATTAAAGTCAAAGAACCCCTTGAAGAAGAATTTAATTTACTTAAACCAAACCAAATTTTATATACCTTCTTACATTTGGCAGCCGCCAAACCTTTAACGCTTGCCTTACTTAAAAACAAAGTGACTGCCATTGCTTATGAAACCATCAAAGATAAGAATGGACGTTTGCCTGTGTTACGACCGATGTCTGAAGTCGCAGGTCGACTTGCGGTTCAAGAAGGGGCAAAATATTTAGAAAAATCTTTTGGAGGACGTGGCGTTCTCTTGGGTGGGATTCCAGGTGTGGAAGCTGGACACGTGGTGGTCTTAGGTGCCAATGGTTATGCTGGGTTTAACGCGACTCAAATTGCGTTGGGGATGCAAGCGAACGTCATTGCGATTGATGTTTCTTTCTCCCAAGTGGAAACATTATTGCCAGAGGCTAAGGGACGCTTGACGATTCTTCCTTCCAATGAAAAGAACATTCTTCAATCGATTCAAAAAGCAGATTTAGTGATTTCAACGGTCCTCATTCCAGGGGATGCGGCACCAAAATTAATTAAAAAAATACATTTATCCACCATGCCCAAAGGTAGCGTGATTGTCGATGTGGCGATTGACCAAGGTGGTAGCACCGAAACCAGTCACGTGACGTATCATGATCAACCTATTTATGAAGTCGATGGGGTGATTCATTATTGTGTGGCGAATATGCCAGGAGCAGTCCCAAGAACCTCAACGATTGGTTTAAACCAAGCAACCTTACCTTATGGTTTAGCGATTGCCAATTTAGGTTTTAAACAAGCGATGAAGAATGATGCGGGTCTAGCTAGTGGACTGAATACGTATCAAGGACAATTAACATTTCCAGCGTTAGCGCAAATCTTTCAGTTACCTTTATTGAAAATTAGCGATGTGCTTTCATCACGTTAATCATTCTTAACGCTGCATTAGCACATTCATATCCTTTGTTGGTTCGATCATTTTTTGCTCTTGCTTCTGCTTGAGCTTCATTGTCAGTGGTGAGGACGCCAAAGATCACTGGCTTCATTAATTTTAAACCGACATCCATGATCCCTCGTGCCGTTTCTGAACACACATAATCGTAGTGACTCGTATCCCCACGAATCACGGCCCCTAAACATACCACGGCAGCAGTGAGCGCTCGGGAACCTGCCGTGAATGCGGCAAGGGGAAGTTCAAACGCCCCAGGAACACGGGTAATGATAATATCCTTGTCTGGAAATTTTGCATCTTTCAGAGCACGTAATGCGCCTTGAAGTAGTTGTTCAGGGATCGGGTTATTAAATTCAGACACAATGAGATGAATTTTTTTCATGATGATGACCTCCTTAAGGTTTCATGAGTTGGCTAATGTCTAGGATTGGCATCTTTAATTTTTTTGCCAACTTCAATAAATCTGGTCGTCGTGCCATCTTGCCATTCGGGAGAATAATTTCACAAATGACGGCAACGGGGTTGAGTCCTGCAAGTTGCATTAAGGCTAATGACGCTTCGGTATGACCGGGTCTTTCTTTGACACCACCACGTTTTCCAATCAGAGGAAACATATGACCTGGTCTGACAAAATCTTGTGGTTTTGCGTTGGGGTTCGCTAATAGAATTAAGGTATCCGCACGTTCTTTTGCACTGATCCCTGTGGTGTTAGTTTTCGCATCAATCGACACGGTAAAGGCGGTTCGAAACGATTCCGTATTGCTGGTAACCATGAAGGGTAAATCTAATCGTTTGGCTACCTCTTCGGATACGGGGGCACAAACCAACCCTTTCCCTTGAGTAATTATAAAATTGATGTTTTTTTCCGTAGCAAATTGTGCTGCCATGACAAAATCGCCTTCGTTTTCACGATTCTGATCATCCACAAGAATGATCATCTTTCCCTTTTGAAGAGACTGTATTGCTTGCTGTAATGTTGAAAATTGTTGGTTCATCGTTTGCTCAGTTTCTCAATGTATTTGGCAATCATATCGACTTCAATGTTAACTGGATCGCCAATCTTCTTTTGTAGTAACGTGGTGTTGGCTTTGGTGTGAGGAATAATCCAAACATCAAACTGATCGTGCGTCACCTTGGTTAAGGTTAAAGATATCCCATCAAGGGCAACACTGCCTTTTTCAATCATGTATTTGGTGAGGGATGTGGGTAATGAAATGGTGACAATGGTGGCAATCCCTTCTTGACGACGTTGTTGAATGGTGCCAATGCCATCGACATGTCCAGAGACTTGATGACCGCCATTGCGTTGATTAGGAGCAAGCGCTCGTTCTAAATTAATTCCCGATCCCTCTTTCCATAAAGAGAGTGCAGTTTTGGCAATGGTTTCATGCATGACTTCCACTTGATAGGTTCCCCATCCTTTTTTAATCACGGTTAAGCAAATCCCATCATGGGCAATCGAATCCCCAATCTTGGTTCCCTTTAGAATTTTTGCTGAAGCAACCGTATAGCGAAAACCAGCCTCAAGCGTTTGAATTTTTTGGATGCGTCCAATCGTTTCAATAATTCCTGAAAACATAATTTATTTAAACCTTTCAAAGTATGGTTGATTTAACGTTCGATTTTCTTCGTCCATCAAACCGGTGACCACATCAATCCCTGCTTGTTGTAATAATCGAACCCCATCACCGTTTTCAATCGGGTTTGGATCGAGGGATGCGATCACGACTTTTTTAATTCCCTTTCGAATCACGAATTGAGCACAAGATGGAAAATAATCATCATGGGCGCAAGGTTCTAAGGTGACGTAGAGGGTTGCACCTTTGACATCAAAGTCTTGCTTTTTAAAAGCATCAAATTCAGCATGGAGTCCATATTGTTGTTGATGAAAACCCTTGGTGATGATCTGTTGGTTTTTAACATAAACCGCACCGACCATGGGGCCATTGCCAACACGATCTTTTCCTAATGCTGCAAGCATGAGTGCTTGACGCATGAAATCCACATCTGTTCTTTTTTTCAATAAAAAACCCTGACCTTTGTTGGTAAGTTCAGGGTGTAGCAAGAAAAAAGTAAATCTTCTTTCATCCAGACTTTACGGTCGCCACTTGAATTGCACAAGTTCCTGCATTGCTGCTCGCGGGGTTTACCGCCGATTGGGAATTGCACCCTACCCTGAAGATACAAAGGTATTATAAAGAAAATATGTCTAAAAATATACGAAAGTGATTTGAAATTGAAACTTTAGCAATTTACGCGCTTTTAAGTTAAAATTATAAAGGATGTGGGGGCACATACATTGGCTACCCTCATTGACTATTCAAACAATCATTTCCTATGGGAGGACCTATGGATTACACCTCGATTATCAATCAATACATTGAGTTAGAAAAAAACAGACAAGACGAAGGTCTTGAGCTTATTGCTTCTGAAAATTACACCTCTTCCAAGGTCATGGCGATTCAAGGATCGATCCTCACCAATAAATACGCGGAAGGATTTCCAGGCAAACGATATTATGGTGGCTGTGTTCACGTTGACAAAATTGAACAAATTGCCATTGACTTAGCATGCCAACTTTATGCTTGCCGATTTGCCAATGTTCAACCTCACTCAGGATCGAGTGCGAACTTTATTGTTTATAGCGCCTTGTTAAAACCAGGGGATAAAATCATGTCCTTAGGCTTAAATGAAGGTGGTCATTTAACCCACGGGAGTAGTGTTAATTTTTCCGGTAAACTTTATCAATTCATTCATTATGGCTTATTGGCCAACGGCAAGATTGATTATCCAGGAATGGTTGCCCTAGCGCGATTAGAAAAACCAAAAATGATTGTTGCTGGATTTTCCTCTTATCCATATGTAACCGACTATGAAATCTTTAGTAACGTCGCCAAAGAAATAGGGGCGGTCTTTTTAGTCGACATGGCCCATATTTCTGGCCTGGTTGCCGCAGGTGTTCACCCATCCCCATTTCCATATGCGGATGTCGTCACTTCCACCACACACAAAACCATTCGTGGTCCTCGTGGCGGGATGATCTTAACCAATTCAGAAGAGTTCATTAAAAAAATTAATTCCGCAACTTTTCCAGGTGCTCAAGGTGGACCTTTAATGCACGTGATAGGCGGTAAAGCCCAAGCCTTTGCAGAAGCCCTTGAACCAAGCTTTAAACAATACGCGAAGCAAATTGTTAAAAATACCAAAGCTTGTGCGGATGAATTTGCAAAATTAGGAGCGTTTGTCTCTGGAACAGAAACCCATTTATTTTTATTAGATACAAAGAAATCATTTGGTTTAACAGGGGTTGATTGCCAAATTAAACTTGATGAAATTAATGTAACCTTGAATAAAAATATGTTACCAAATGATCAAGAAAAACCTCAAACCACATCAGGAGTAAGAATTGGTTTTGCTGCTCTAACAACAAGGGGTTCGAATGAGGAGATTTCTAGAGATATCGCTCGTTTAATCTACCGTTATCTCAAAAGTGAAATCAATAAAGACCTTGCCATCTCAATTGTTAAACGGATGGTGAGTTTGCTTAAACCTTTATCCAGCATTTAACCATGAAAAAACTTCCGAGATGGTTTAAAGTTGCCCTCTACGTGATTGCGGATTTCACTTCAGTGCTTGCTATAGGTCTATTTGTTTATGTATCACGAAGTGAAAGTTTAACTCCAGATTCATTTTTTTTATTGCTCCTTATGTCCTATGCGATTACTTTAATTGTTGGGTTATTCATTCTTGGCGTATATTCAATGATCACGCTTCATTTTGGCTTGATTGATTCCATTAAAATCGGACTGATTACTGTCGCTTTTAACCTTTTCTTTTATTTTTTATTTTCCATCACTGGAATCGACTATACTCCCATTGAAGTTGCCTTTATTATGATTGCTGAACCAGCTTTATTGATTGGATTACGAGTTGCTCGCCGTGTCCTTGCGATTGTTTTAGGTTATCAACAATCGGACCGATCGCATATTCAACGCACCTTAGTCATTGGAGCAGGTGCAGCTGGAAAAATGGTCATTGATGAACTTCGAACCAATCGGCATCTTCAAGCAACCCCAGTGGTGGTGGTGGATGATGATCCAGAAAAATGGAAACGCCAATTTTTAAATCTGCCTATTCAAGGTCCGGTTAACAATTTACCAACCATTATCGAAAAATATAAAGTCCAACAAGTCATTGTCGCGATTGGCAATATCACCCGAATTCGTTTATTTGAAATTTTACGCATCATGGAAAAATCCAATGTAAAAATTAGACGGCTACCTTTGATGGAAGAACTTGAAAAAGATGGGCAACGGATGGCCGTCCAAGATGTTAATGTTAATGAACTTCTCGGTCGCGATGTCATTCCTTTGATGAACGAGGAAATTAATTCTTTTATTAAAGGCCAAGTGGTTTTAATTACAGGTGCAGGTGGGTCGATTGGCAGTGAATTAACTAGACAAGTCTTCCGATATCAACCTAAAGCGATGGTCTTGTTAGACATTTATGAAAATGGGGTTTATGACGTCCAACAAGAACTCGTCCAACTCAATAAAAAATTAGTAAAACCAATTCCGATTTTTGTTCAAATTGGTGCAACCTATAACAAAGTGAGAATGGAACAATTATTTCAAACCTATCAACCCAATCTTGTCTTTCATGCTGCTGCGTATAAGCATGTCCCATTAATGCAAGATTCTCCACAAGAAGCAATTCGAACCAATGTTTTAGGTACGTATCATATTGCTTCATTATCACAACAATACAAAGCTAAAAAGATGGTATTGGTCTCAACAGATAAGGCAGTTCGCTCAACCAATGTCATGGGTGCCACCAAATATTATGCAGAAACGATCATGCGGCATTTTGCAAAACAAAAAAGTCAAACCTCCTTTGCTGCGGTCCGGTTTGGTAATGTCTTGGCAAGCAACGGCAGTGTCATTCCTTTATTTAAAAAACAAATCGAACAAGGTGGACCTGTCACCGTCACCGATAAAGAAATCACCAGATTCTTTATGACAATCCCTGAGGCTGTTGGGTTAATCCTTCAATGTGGCGTGTTAGCAAAAGATGGGGAAATATTTATTCTAGATATGGGTCAACCTGTAAAAATTATTGATTTAGCGGAAAAAATGATTCGCCAATCTGGGTACATTCCTTATGAAGAAATTCACATCGAATTTACAGGATTAAGACCTGGCGAAAAGATGTATGAAGAATTATTGCTTGATCCTAAAACAACCATAAAAACAAATAGCGAAAAGATATTTATTGACCGTGTTGAATTAATTGAGTTTAATGTATTAAGGTTTAATGAGTTAGTTTCGTTTGCGGAAGCCAATCATAAAGATACAAAAGATTTATTGTTTAAACAATTAAATCTAAAGGGGTAAATATGGATATATTTAGTGGAAAGACGTTGTTGATTACGGGTGGGACTGGTTCGTTTGGAAATGCAGTTATGAAAAGATTTCTTGATACTTCAATCAAAGAAATTAGAATCTTTTCACGCGATGAAAAGAAACAAGAAGATATGAGGCGGTTTTATAAGAATCCAAAAATTAAGTTTTATATTGGTGATGTTAGACAAGAGGGTGGACTAGAGGATGCCATGGTTGGTGTGGATTATGTGTTTCACGCTGCGGCTCTTAAGCAAGTCCCTTCTTGTGAGTTTTTCCCAATTGAAGCAGTGAAAACAAATGTACTTGGAACTGAAAACGTTCTTAATGCTGCCATCAGAGCTGGCGTTAAAAAAGTCATTTGCTTATCAACAGATAAAGCTGTTTATCCTATCAATGCAATGGGAATTTCAAAAGCGATGATGGAAAAAGTCTTTATCGCAAAAGCAAGAACCGTCGATCCAAAGAAAACTTTAATTTGCGGTACTCGTTATGGAAACGTCATGGCCTCTAGAGGTTCTGTTATCCCTTTGTTTATTGATCAAATTAAAAATGGATTACCATTAACTGTCACCGATCCAAACATGACTAGATTTTTAATGTCTCTAGAAGAAGCGGTTGAGCTTGTCTTGCATTCATTTGTCCATGGTAAACAAGGCGACATTATGGTGCAAAAAGCACCTGCAAGTACTGTTGAAGATTTGGCCGTTGCATTAGTTGAATTATTCTCAGGCAAAAGTAAAATTCAAGTCATTGGTACTCGACACGGTGAAAAGCTATATGAAACCTTACTGACCAAAGAAGAATTTGCTGTCAGTGAAGACATGGGTGATTACTACCGCATCCCTGCCGATAATCGAGATTTAAACTATGATGTATATGTCTCTTCAGGATCTTCAAAACTTTCTGCAGTCACGGAATACAATTCCCACAATACAAAACGATTAAATGTTAAAGAAATTAAAAATAAATTATTACAACTTGAAGAAGTGAAGGAAGCCTTGGTTGGATGGAAAAAATAGATCCCATCCTCATTACAGGTTCTCAAGGTTTTTTGGCGAAGAATCTAATCGCAAGATTAATTGGATTGGGTTTTTCAAATCTTTTATTGGTTGATCGATTAACTTCAAAAAAATCTCTCGATGAATATGTTCATAAAGCAAAGTTCATCTTTCATTTCGCAGGGGTCAATCGGCCGCAAGACCCTAAAGATTTTATTGTTGGTAATACCGATTCTATTCATGAGTTGATTCAGTTAATTCAAAAGAGTAAATCAAAAGCACCGGTTGTTGTTTCTTCATCCACGCAAGCGATGATGAATAATCCATATGGATT